>NZ_CP059735.1:5854165-6205553 GCF_000948975.2 Thalassomonas actiniarum | reverse complement strand
AAGAAGAGATTGGCTGTTATATCCGGGTTTACCCCCATAAGATATCGGTCGCTTCTTCTTTAGCCGAGTTCGCTCCCGGTTATCGTCAGCAGCTCAGTAAAGGAATAAAGCTGCTGGCCAGGGATTCGGGCGAGTTAAATCTGGCGTTAATGCGCCAGGGGGCGAAAGGCCTGAATGATGTCAGCGTTTTTTCTCATGATGTTGCCATGACCAACCATGGCCAGCTGAATTTAACGCAGCAATATGACGGCTTTAATATTGTCGGCTACCGCAATATGGCGAACCGCAACGGCGGCGTTTTTGCCATTGCCTTACACATTGCCAGCCTGGATCAAAAAATGAGTTGTGCGTTTAGTTATAGTACTCCGTTGTTAAGCTCTCACACCGCCGAAGAAATTCAGGCTTTGTTTGAGCAAAATATTCAACGGATGCTGTTATCCAATCAGGGAGAGAAATATGAAAAGGCTATCTAAAACATTGCCTTCAGGTAATGTCAGTTACCTGGAAACCACAGGGACAGGACCAACATTATTATTTGTGCACGGCAATTCATCATGCGCGGAAGCCTTTCACTATCAGCTGGAGCATTTAGGCTGCAGTTATCGCTGTCTTGCCCTGGATTTTCTCGGCCACGGCGAGTCATCACCGGCGGACAACGCCAGTGCCTACAGCTTTGCCGGTTGCAGTGAGCAGATCATTGAATTTATCGATGAGCTGCAGCTGGAAAACGTTATTGTGGTGGGGCACAGCCTGGGAGGGCATGCCATCATAGATGCCTTGCCCCGTCTTGAAGCTATTGCCGGAGTGCTGCTGGTGGGGGCGCCGCCTTTTAACGGTGACACGGCAGGGGAGGCCTTTTTACCGGATCCGTCAGAAGGGTTGATCTTTGCCGCCGAGCTTGACGGCGATCAGCTTACCAAGGTGGCAAAGGAATTTGTCAATGAAGATAAGTTGCCGTTAAGCGATTGGATCTCCGTGGTGAAGTCGGTGGACAATACCCATAGCTCGGTGCGGCCGGGCATACTGGCGGGCTTTAGCGAAGGCGAGTTGCAGGACGAAGTGAAAATTTTGCAGCAGTCCGGGATCTGCGCCATGAGTATCGTCGGTGAGCAGGACGGCTTTATCAATAATGACTATTTTAACGCTGAACCGTTAAAAGCCATTTTTGGTGAAAATATCTTCTTTATTGATGACTGCCATCACTGCCCTCATCTTGAAGCTCCCGAGGTTTTTAATGGTTACCTGGAAGGTTTTATCAAACAGTGTTTTCCCAAAAGCATCACCCGTTCCCTGGTATTAAACGAGCACAAAGACGGCGATATTTTTATTGACCGTTATATGCCGCTGGCCGAGCCGGGCGTTGGCGAAGTGATGATAGAGGTCAAGGCCACCAGCGTAAACCCTTTTGACTATAAGATCAGTCGTGGCGAGTTGCCCCACCTGGCTCCGGAGCACCCGGCGGTGTTGCATTCCGATGTTGCCGGTGTCGTGATCAAAGTGGGTGAGCAGGTCTGCGAATTTAAACCGGGAGACAAAGTATTTGGTTGCGTTGGCGGTGTTAAGGGCCGTCAGGGGGCCTTGACGGATGTGATGCTGGCGGATCGGCTATTGCTGGGGTTAATGCCGGAAAATCTGAGTTTTAAGCAGGCGGCTGCTTTACCTATGGTGGCGATCACCGCCTGGGAAGGATTGGAAGCAGGAGACTTAAAAGCAGGCATGAAAGTGCTGGTGCACGGCGGCACAGGCGGCGTCGGCCATATGGCGGTGCAGCTGGCAAAACATATGGGGGCTGAAGTGTATGCGACCGTGGGCTCGGTGGAAAAAGGTAAGCTGGCCCTGGAAATGGGCGCTGACGGCATTATCCATTATCACACCGAAGATGTGGAAGATTATGTCAGCCGTATTACCGGCGGCTGTGGCTTTGATTTAGTGTTTGATACCGTTGGCAATGAAAATATTCCTATTGCTATGCAGGCCTGTACGGTCGGCGGACATGTAGTCACGACTTTAGCCAATAATAAAGTGGATTTGAAAATTGCTTCGGGACGGCGGTTAAACCTGCATTTTATCAATATGCTGTGGCCAATGTTATCCGGGCGGGAGATCCGGGCGCACGGTGAGATTTTAAAGCAGTTAAAACCGTTAATAGAAGCAGGTAAGTTAAATCCCTTACTCGACCCGCAAAGCTTTTTATTCGAGCAGGCGGGGCTGGCGCATGAATTTGCCTCTTCCGGCGAAGCGGTGGGCAAAGTGATCTTAGTCAACGGCTAAGGTCAGGATAACAAAAACAGCAGGAAGCAAATAATGACTTTATCGATCTCAAATTCATCACAGGCGCTGGTTGCCAATATCTGTGCATTTTTTCTCTGGTCGGCAGCGACCCTGATATTTAATGCCTTGTCTGGGATAGATAATTTGCAGGTACTGGCATTACGCATCCTGTTTGCCATGTTGTTTTGCACCGGCTTGCTGGCTTTCATCCCCCAGGTGCGCCGCTCGCTGGTTCAGTTGAAAGGGCTGGAGTGGCGGTTATTGCTGTTAAGCAGCATCTTGATTGCCAGCAACTGGTATCTGGTGATATTCGCTATCAGTTTAAACCAACTCAGCTCGGCAAGTTTAGGTTATTTTCTTGCGCCTATTCTCAGTGTTGCCCTGCTGAAGTGGCGGCAAAAAGAAAAGGTGAGTGCGGTAGAATTTATTGCCATTTGTTTGTGTTTGCTGGGAGCTGTGGTGGTGATCCAGGCGCGTTATCTTCATTCGCTGCCCTGGATAGGCATCACCATTGCCGCCACCTTTGCCTGGTACAGCGTGCTTAAAAAAACCAGGCCGATTGCGCCGCTGGTGACCCTGACGGTGGAAACGGGCTTTGCCGCGATACCGGCGCTGCTGTTTATCGTCTTGGGCCTTCTTGGTTTAGGTGATAGCGGCTTAGGCATTAGCGGCCACAGTTATGATTTTACCGCAGGCCAGTGGGGCTTAATGCTGTTGCTGGGGGCGGTAACCACATTGCCGATTTTGCTTTATATCGGCAGTGTCGTGTTTTTGTCGGCAACCACAATTGGCTTGCTGCAATATTTAAATCCCACGCTGATGTTGTTGGTGGCAATCGGGATTTTTGGTGAAAAGGTGTCAGACAGCGTACTGGGGGGCTTCCTCATTCTCTGGTCGGGCATACTCGTTTACGCTATTTGTTCAGTATACGGAGTCGTTAATACCATAACGGCAAGGAGGAGTTGAGATGAAAAATGACTGGAATAAATACATCTATCCGGAAACTTTTCTTGGTTTTATCGACGCAAGCAGCCATCAAAATAACGGTGCGGAGTTAAATGCGTTGACCGAGAGCCGGGTAACCACATTGGCGGATTTAAGTCAGCAGGCACAATTTGACGGCAAACTGATTGACGCCAGGTTATTGCAGGGCTTAAGCCATAATGATCATGTGTGGGGAAAAATCTGCTATCAGCAATTACGGCAGTATTTCAATAAAGGGCAGCCGATTGGCCATCACCAGATATATGTGCTGATCAACCCGGATGAAATGTCGGATTCCGCGGCCATTAACCGCTGCGCCGAATTATTGGAGCATTTTATCGGCACCGGTGAAGTTAGCATACGTTTGCTGCTGAAAAATACCTTTGAGCTGTCCCACAGCCAGTTGCTGAAAATTGTCAGGATGTGTGAATTGTCCGGGGTGCAAAGGATTTGTTTCGCCGATGATCACTCGCAGTTTTCGCCTGCCGGGGTGAAGCGCTTTTTGGCGGCGCTAAACGCCACCAGCCATGCCAATGCCTTAACCTTTGAATGTGCCTTTGCCGGCAGTGCAGAGCATGCCAAGGAGAATGCAATAACGGCGATCACTTCGGGCATCAATTACATCCATGTGACCGCCAGTTATCTGGCCCGGGCGGACCAGGCGTTGCCGGTTATCCAGCTGATGCAGGAATTTAGCAGCCATAATTTTGGTTTAAACAAAGAAGCGCTGCAGCAATATATCCTGGTGTACCATCAGCAGGGACTGGAAAATCCGTTGGCGGTCACCTCAGGCCTGGCGCCGGTCACCTGTGAACAAGTCACGCAAACGGCGGCCAATTCCGGAAATGCCAAGGAGCTGGCGGCGGCAGAGTTAACGGATAAAATCGCCCTGCGTTTTGATGTCAGCGCCAATGACTGGCATGTCAGCATCCAGCTGCTGGCCAAAGGACAGACGCAGGATCTTGGCGAGCGGGTGCATCACTATGTGATGTTGCTTTTGGCCCGGGAATATTATCAGCAATATCAGCAGATGATGGCGCGTGACGGTGTGGTTGACCCCTTGCTGGTGGGCTGGGTAGAGCGGGAAGCCCTGCACCAGATGATCGGGGATAACGAAGCCCAGTTTAATGTTAAATTATGCCGCGCCCGTAAGCATATAGTAACTGCTGCAGAAACGCTTGGCGTGGTGGACTACCAGCCGTTATCGACCCGTCAGGGGGCGGTGCGTTTAAATTGCGGTAATGTTACTGTGGTGCAGGGATCAAAAGTGGAATTTGAAATGGAGAATTGGCACTTTACCGGGGAGGAGTATCCTCAGTTGAAACAGGCTTAATATGGACTGATTTAGGGAAAACCGTAAGCCATTCATTCCTTAACATGGAAAAACACAAATGTTGATAGTTGAAATATTGTATCGGGCTAAGGAAGGCTCGTTCATTATTTTCCCCTCAGGGTGTTTGCCCTAAACCCAACCCGGGATCATGTTGTAAACCGTCACACCACAATAAATAAGTGGTCATCATTCACACCAGAGATACGCTTTTTAATAGGCTACCCTTATAGCCGTTGACAGGAAAAATTAAGCGATTGGCTGAGGATATTGCCAATTCGGCATACGAGCTCGTGAGCCAAACTGATGTTTTTTTTATCGACTGTTGACTCTCAAGTGGCTTTAGAGTCCATACTTGGCAACACAAAGCAGAGATTATACAAAAGAGGCGGCGCTATGTTTCGGATCGGTGAATTTTCGAAAATAGCCCAAACGGCTATTTCACAGTTACGTTATTATGATCAAATTGGTCTTTTTCAGCCGGCATATACGGATGAGTCGACAGGTTATCGTTATTACAGCACTAAACAGCTGCCTGAATTAAACCGTATCTTATCGTTAAAGGAGCTGGGGGTTTCACTGGAACAGATCAAAAAGATGGTTTTGGAAGAGGTATCTGCGCAGGAAATCCGTGGCATGCTAATGCTTCGAAAAGCCCAGGTTGAACAAACTGTTCAGCAAGAAATAAACCGGTTAAAAATTATAGAAGCACGGTTGAAAGAAGTTGAGCAGCCAGAAAACCTTATTGGCGACGGTATTATCCTGAAAAGCACTTCTGCCCAGCCATTTTATTCAACCCGTAAGGTAATGCCCAGTCTATTCGATACCATTTATCTGGTGACTGAATTACGAGAGCGTGTTCCGGCTATGCTCGGACAAGAGCTGCTTGGTCATCTCACCATCATCATACACGGTGATGCCTTTAGTATTGAGAATGCGGATATTGAAGTGGGTTTTCCGCTGGAGAAAATGGTCGAAACGCCCCTGCTTCTCCCGGGGGGAGATGAAGTGAGTGCACGAATGCTTCAACAGGAAGGAAAAGTGATTTCCGCCATGCGAGTCGGCTCGTTTGAAAATGGTTATGAAAAATATGCGCAAATAGGCAGGTGGATTGAAAATAGTGATTTTCATATATCAGGCCCTGCAAGAGAGGTGTTTATTCAACCTCCGTCGCAGGATGACCCTGATGGTTGCGTGTGTGAGATCCAGTTTCCGGTAACCAGGTCGACTTCTCTTGTTTGACGTTATCAGCGCATAACCGACCAAAAAATCAGCCCTATTTATTTACAGCAAGGTCTTAGCTTTAAAGATGCATATCTTCAAGGCTTAAGGATTCTTGTACCCAGCCAAAGCCAATGCACAACAGCGTTGAGAAATGATGTCCCGTACTTGAGGAGAATGAAAATGCAGATAATTAACAAGATCAATATTAATGCCCCGGTTGAAACCTTGTGGAAAATCCTTGCTGATGATTATAACGATATATGTCAGTGGACCAGCGTGGTAACCAGCTCTACCGAAAACCCCGAACTTCCCCAGGGGGAAGGACGTGCCTGTGAATTACCCGACGGAGCGGTAGCAAAGGAGACCTTGACTAAGATGGATAAAGAGCAGCATAACTTTAGCTATAAGGTGGAGCTGTCAGGCATGCCGTTTTTTGTACGAGGGATGGAGAATAGCTGGCGGGTTGAACAATACGGTCATAATCAATCGCTTGTTACCTTTGAAATTGATGTGACTTTGCTGCCGGTATTTGCCCAACTAATGGGGCCGCTGATGAAAATTAAATTTAATAAGCTGGCAAGTGTCGTGTTTGAAGAACTTAAATTTTATGCCGAAACTGGAAAAGTTCATCCCCGCAAGCATGAGTTGTTGTCGGCTAACATTGGCAGGGTTGCCTAAAAGGATGCTGTAGCAACAAGCAAATAGTTTTTTTAATGCCGCAAAATCTGAACGGGCATGTCTTTGGTTGGGCATGCCCGTTTTGATAACACAGCAATTCCTGAAACGGAATAACATTCAGTTCCGATTCTGGCTAGGTTTTTTCTTTTACTGGCGTATAGTGACGTCATTAGCTTGAATGCTTAGTGTGAAGGAACAAAAATGCTTAACCCAGAAATCTGTCAAAAAGCCCGTTTTTCCCGGGATCCCAGGTTTGACGGAAAATTTTTTACCGCAGTGAAAACTACGGGTATCTATTGTCGTACTACCTGTCCGGTATCGCCGCCAAAAGAAAAGAATGTCTGTTATTACGCCACCGCCATTGAAGCGGCCAATGCCGGTTTTCGTCCCTGTTTGCGTTGTCGGCCGGACAGTGCGCCGGGCTCTCCCGCATGGAAAGGGGTTAATACCACGTTAGAACGTGCCATTAAGCTGATTGATGAAGGGGCATTGCAAACCGGCGATTTATCCGCTTTGGCGGAGCGGCTGGGGATCAGCGACAGATATCTGAGGGATCTTTTTAAAAAACACCTGGGTACATCCCCAAAAACCTATGCCCAATACCAGCAATGCCTGTTTGCCAAGCAATTGCTTCAGCAAACAAAACTGCCGGTTACGCAAGTGGCGTTGGCCAGTGGTTTCAGCAGTATCCGCCGTTTTAACGACTGCTTTTTAAATCAATTAAAGTTAACGCCGTCAAAAATGCGTAAATCGGCAGAGGAAAAGGCGAACAGCTTGCAGCTTAAGCTGTATTACCGGCCGCCGTATAACTGGTCCCTGATGTCTTCTTTTCTGATGGCCAGAGCGATACCCGGCCTGGAGTGGGGCAGTGAGCATAGTTATGGCCGTATGTTTGAATGGGCCGGCACCCGGGGTAGTTTCACCGCCAAACATATTGCCGATGATTTCAGGTTTGATGTCACCATAGAAGTGGATGATGTCAGGCACTTAAAAGCGATAGTGAATAATATCCGCCGTATTTTAGATTTAGATGTCGACATGCAGGCGGTAGAGCAAGATCTGGCGTTAAGCTGCCCGGAAGGTTTTACCGTGAAACCGGGTGTGCGTCTGCCGGGGATCTGGAGCATGTTTGAAGCGGGGATCCGGGCGATTTTAGGTCAGCAAATTTCTGTGGTGGCAGCACGTAACCTGGTGACGATTTTAGTGAGTTCCCTGGGGGAATCCAGCGGCGGAAAATATTTTTTCCCCACCCCTGAGGCCATTGCCGACAACGAACTCGATTGTTTGAAAATCCCCGGTTCGCGCAAACAAACTTTGCGTAATCTTGCCCGCCATTATCTGGACAGTGAAAACCCGGATGATGCCTCGGCCTGGCTCAAACTCAAGGGTATAGGACCCTGGACCGTAGATTATGCCAGGCTGCGGGGCTTAAGCGAGCCGGATATTTTCCTTGGCGGCGATCTCGGGGTGAAAAAAGCCATGGGGCAAAGCGGTGAAGCCCTGACCCCGGAAGAGGCTTCCCCCTGGCGCAGTTATTTAACCTTTCAATTATGGAGTCTACTCTGATGTACATAGATTATTTAGACACCCCCTTGGGGGACATGGAAATTCAGGCAACCGATGCCGGGATAGCCCAGGTGATATTTTGCGGTTTGGAAAAAAAACCGGCAAATCCCAGCGAGATCACCCGGTCTTGCCGGGAGCAACTAAAGGAGTATTTTTCCGGCCAGCGAAAAACCTTTGAGCTGCCGCTGGATACTAAGGGCACGGCATTTCAAAAGTCGGTGTGGGGCTGTTTGCAGGAGATCCCTTTTGGCCAGAGTTTATCTTATGGCGAAATTGCCGACATGCTCGATAACCCCAAGGCGGTGCGTGCGGTGGGGGGAGCCAATGGCCGAAATCCGCTGACGATAATAGTGCCCTGTCACCGGGTGATAGGCGCCAGCGGTACCTTAACCGGCTATGCCGGCGGGGTAGAGCGTAAGTTGTGGCTGCTTAAGCACGAAGGTTTTCAGGGATTGGCGGATAAGGAAACGCAGGCAAATGGCGACGAAGCACTGAATGATGTCATTCACCGGCGCCAGGATAAAACTCAATTTTTAAAATAATATTCGATAACCTTATTAACAGGAGAAATTATGAAAAAGAATATCGCGGCTTTTAATGCCTTACATCAACAGCAGCAGGTCTTGTGTTTAGGCAATGCCTGGGATTTATTGTCGGCCCTGGTGCTGGAACAGGCAGGTTTTAAAGCCATAGGCACTACCAGCTGGGGCGCGGCCAATGCCCTGGGTTATAAGGACGGAGAACAGATTTCTTTTGAGCAGGTATTAACCCTGGCTAAGAATATCATTGCCAATGTTTCCGTACCGGTTACCGTGGATATCGAAGCCGGCTTTGCCACAGAGGCGGCGGAGATTGCCGATAATGTGTTAAAGCTTGCCGACCTGGGAGCTGCCGGTATCAATATTGAAGATTCCCTCAAGCATGAAGCCGGTTTAAGAGCGCAGCCGGACCATTGCCATGTGCTGGAGAAAATACGCTTAACCCTGGACAGCAAAGGTTATCAGGACTTTTTTATCAATGCCCGTACCGATACTTATTTGCAGCTGACACAGCCGTTAGCAGCAACTATCAGCCGGGGGCAGGCGTATATCGACAGCGGCGCCAGCGGGTTGTTTGTGCCGGGATTAAGCCAGGCAGATGATATCCGGGCCGTGGTCGCAGCGATAAAGGCGCCTTTGAATGTGATGTCACTGCCGAACCTGACGGATGTGGCGGCATTACAGCAGCTGGGAGTGAAACGTTTCAGTATCGGCAACGCCTTGTCCGATGCTACTGTCGCTTTTATCGAAAACCAGGCCCATCAACTGCTGGAGCAAAAAAACAGTGCCGGGTTATATGATCATCCAGATGTCAAAACCCTGTTTAAGTAGCGCGCTTTTTTTAAAATAACAAACCAGCCGGGAGAAAAAAATCTCCCGGCTGGTTTGTTATTTTCGGCTTGTTATTGATTAGATAAAAGCCTGCTTTAAGCGAGACTATTAAGCGGCCAGTTGCTGCTCCTGATCCTGCATGTTGAAGTCCAGGTAATAAGCGGCACAGTTTTCAATAAAAGTTTCAACATCGATACGTGCCGCCAGGGTTCTGACGCCGTCCGGCATTACCGTGGTTTTACCCAGTTGCTGGCAATCCAGGCCGCGGCGGTTAAGCAGGGAGAAAATTTCCTGGGAAACCACTATGTACCAGTGTTTGATATTGTTCTCCAGTGAGAATTGCAGCAGTCCCTTGATCAGCATGTCACATAAGGTGAACTGCTGATGTATTTTAAGTCTTCTGAACTGGGCATCTACCGCCAGGCGGGTGACCTCAACACTGTTGTCGAGAAATTCATGATCCCTGCCTTCGTTAATCAAAAAAGAAAAAGTATCGGTCAATAACCAGGGAGAATGCTTAGGGGTGACACGCATATAAGCATTCACTTTCTGGTTCTGGGAAATAACGATATGGTTGCTGGCAAAATCGAATTTGTCGATTTCTAAACGGTTATCTTCCTGGGCAACCCATTCAAGCTCTTTGGCAAAAACATCATGACGTAACTTATAGCAATCAATTAATAACTTGTGTTTTTTAGAAACTGCTAAATCGAAACCGTTTTCTTGCATAAAGATATTGTTTTCCATTACTTCACTTCCTTCGTGTCAATAATTTTGATTAATTAGTCTGTTTGCTTGCTTGAGATAAATGTAATCAGTAAAGGCAAATGAGATAACCGACCCTATGGACAGCTGTACCACTGGACAGGGTAGCGTTTCTGTCAAGGGTTTATCTCTTAAAAATTGATTTAAAACAATGGTTTGTTTTATTTTTGTCCGGCAGGTTTTCTTTGGCTGGATTTTGTCTTTTTGCTGATGTCAATGGCTGGTTATGGCCGGTTTTTTCTCCTGACCATATGGACAGGTATGGTTGTTTTTACTGGGGTGAAACAGGGCGAAAATAAGAACTGTTCAATATAACTGGCTTATTTTTTTCTTCGCTAGCAGGGAGAAAAAATTAACTTATCACCGGTGAAATTTTTTAATTTGCCCTGTGTTTAGCGAAAAAATAGTTATCCAGCCGGTATTTTCTGGTCTGGGTTGTTTTCCTGGTGCTGTTAAGGCATTGGTTTGGTGCGATATTGCGCAATACAACGAAAGGGGCTGAAATTCCCTTTCAATATATCCGGACCTAACCTTGTCGATAATTTTTAACTTCAAGGAAAAATACATATGAAAACCATGGCAAGTAGTTCAATTCGCACCATAGATCCCGGCAGCGAAGACTATGAAAACATCGTAAACCTGGTCACTGAGTCTTATGCAAGCATACATAAAGCCGACGTAACGCCAACGCCGGATGAGTTTGTTTTTATGCAGGTAGCAGAAAGCGAGCAGGAAAATTATGCCGGTGCTTACGGTATTACCTATCCTAAGTTTAACTGTTTGTTTTCAGAGCAATACCTGGATCGTCCGGTAGAGCAAATTGCCTACGAGATCACCGGAGACTTTGTTGACCGGCAGCATATTTGTGAAATCGGCTCTTTTTCATCTTTTGGCTATAAATCGGCGGCATACAAGTTACTGGAGACCTTGCCTCATATTTTATGGTCAAAAGGCATGAGATTTACCCTGGTGACCTTAACTCCGATAGTGGAGAAAATGATCAATAAGCTTGGTTATACCTATCACCCTGTGGGTGTGGCGGATATCACTAAATTATCAGCCGGACAAAGGGAGAAGTGGGGGTCGTATTATGAGCATAAACCGGTCGTTTTTCTGGTAGATATTTTGGAGAGCGCGAAAAGCACCTTACCTTTGCAATTTGGTCGTTTTACTATCGATGTCATTAAAGTGAACCAGCAAATCAGCAATAAATTACTCAATGTGGCTTAGGAATAGCGATGGCCTTTCATCAATAAAATGTCTGGTTTTTGTAGATAGTTTAATAATATCAAATTGATAGGGTGTTTTTTTCTGGCTGGTGGAAAAACACTTATAATGATTTGTTAATCTTTAGTTACAAATATTAATACATATTGTTTAAATTATCTTGTAGAGTACACTATACGCAGAATTCAGGATGTATCTGCCAAGGCTGCTATTTTATCCCTTGCCGGCAAACAGGATAAAATAAAGCAGCGGACTCTGTGTACCAGGCATTTTACTGTGTTTGTTTGGGCTGAAGGAGTCAACCTCTGTGCTGTAACCCTGATTTGTTTATCAAGCAGCTGTTTATTTTATTGATGATAGGGACGTCATTTTGAAAGACAAAAACAAACTTATTCAGATCTTAGATCTGGCCGATACCTGTATCCGTGCCAGCAGCGATTCCGATGCCATTTCCAATATCCTGGAAAAAACCAACGAGCTAATTCCTTTTGAAGCGGCGACGCTGGCCATTGATACCAATGCTGATTTCTCCCTCACCGCCAAGCAGCAGATTTTTACCCAGAATCTTAGTGAGGACTGGCAGGAAATTTATTTTCAGCGGAAGTTTTTTAATCAGGATCCTATTCTCAGTGCTGTCTCCAATACCGATTCGGCGGTTGATTGGCGCAGTGCCGTGAGCCAGTCTGAGAATGTCAGCTCGGATTTTAAAAACCTTTCCGAAAAATATGTCGGCAGTGACGGTTTGTCTATCCTGGTCAAAGCCGATGTCGGTTCAACCTTACTTTCTTTTGTGATGCCTGAAGGTAGCATCACCCCCGAGCACAGCCAGCTTATCGAATATATTGCCCCCCATGTCCATGAGGTGTTTAACCGTCAGGGGGAAAATATGCGCCGGGGTTTGTGGCAGCCTAATTTATCGGCACGGGAGCTGGAAGTGCTTAACTGGGCTAAAGAAGGCAAGAGCAACTGGGATATTTCCCTGATACTGGCGATATCTGAGCGTACGGTAAAATTCCACTTTTCCAATATATTCAAAAAACTGGAAGTGCTTAACCGCTCGCAGGCCATTGCCCGGGCGATTCATTACGGGCTGATTTCGGTATAGCCGATATCAACCGTGCGGGGGAACTTCCCCCTGCCCATAGCGGTAACTCCCCGCAAAGGCCCGGGAATATTGCCGTTGCAGCTTCTGCTTTAACCGCGTTTTCTCCCGATAAAAATAAGCTTTTTTAAAAAAAGAGCCCCGGCCTGACTTTTCGGACAGGTGTCAGCCAATCCCCTCCGGCATAGAATTTCCACACTGATATTCATTAAACATAAACCAGTGGGAACAGACTATGACAACTAAATCGCTTATGAAGGCCGTACGTATTCATGAATACGGCGGAAAACAAACCTTGCTTACCGAGCAGATCACTTTACCGGAAATTACCGCCAATGAAGTATTAATCGAAGTGGTTAATACCAGTGTTAACCCGGTGGACTGGAAAGTCCGTGAAGGCTGGCTGGCGGATGAAGACCTGCATCAATTGCCTTTAACCTTAGGTTGGGATGTTGCCGGCAAAGTCACTAAGGTGGGCGGGCAAGTGGAAAACTTTACAGTGGGCGATGAAGTTTATGCCTTTGCCGATTTAACCCGTGACGGCGCCTACGCCGAGTATATTGCCGTGGATGCCTCTGCGGTATCTGCCAAGCCGCAGAGCATCAGTTTTGCCCAGGCGGCAGCCGTGCCGCTGACGTCATTAACTGCCTGGCAGGCCATTCATGAAGAAGCACAGGTCAAAGCGGGTGACTCTATCCTGATCAATGGCGCCAGCGGTGGTGTCGGCAGTTTCGCTGTGCAGTTTGCCAAAAAAGCCGGAGCCAGGGTAACCGCTATCGCCTCCGGCGATAACCATGATTATTTGCGTGAGCTGGGAGCGGATGAAGTCATTGATTATAACACCCCGGATTACCTGGCAAGCCTGGGGCAATTCGATGTTGTCTTCGACATTGTCGATAACGATATGCCGGGTATTTACGACCGGGTGAACAGCGACGGCAAGTATGTCGCTACTTTAAAAGAGCATGAGATCCCCGAGCAATTCACCTTTGGCCATTCCCGTGTCTTGGTGATGCCTAACGGCCAGCACCTGACAACCATTCGTGAACTGATCGACAACAACGAAATCCGGGTACCGGCCATTGCCGAAATGCCTTTCGAGCAAATTGCCGAGGCACACGCGATTTCAGAAACCGAACATGTACGCGGCAAGATCGTTATCAGCATCTAGTCACTTTTACTTTGAATAAAAATAAAAACAACAATAAAAAGAAAGGAAAAACCATGAAAAAATTAACCTTATGCTCCGCTATTTTTGCCGCTGTCACTGGTTTCGCTGCCAGTGCCGGTACCTATCCAGCCAATGTTATTGAAAGCAAAGTGATCAAAGGTCATATCACCACAGGGGTAAACAATTACTGCGGTAGAAAACTGTTTAAATTCCCGGATGCCTATGAATCCCTCAATGATTTATCTTTCCAGTTTGTCGGTCAGTATGATCCCGATCCAAACGCCCGGGATGCCATCCGCTTAAGCGAGGAAAACTGTCAGGACGATACTATTTTGGCGTCAACCACAGATCCGGGCAATGTTGCCTGGTTACAAAGCTTTTTAGATATGCCGGATGCGGATCCGCGCTTGAAAAATATCAAGCTGATGGACAAACCTACCTATGTCGATTTAGTGGGTAACCATGGTTATATTGACCGTACCCGTCCAGAGCATTCTAACCCTGTGCCTTACTTTGACGGTCCGTCGGAAGATATTACTTTGGGGGAATGGTCCCAGGCCCGCGGAAAATATGCTTTTACCTGTTATGACGACGGTTCGGCAAAAACCGTTGCCCGTTTCCGCAAGCTGTTCCCCAATACCATGTATTCCATGTTAGGGGTTTGGGATAACGCCGGTCAGGTGGTGGTACAGCCGTTTGGCGGTCTGCCTAATGTCTTTATTACCGATAAAAAAGGCCGCGCCCGTTATGAAAAACACGTCAACGGTTGTCCGTTGCGTCCCAGTGATGACGGCAGCGAGTTGCTTTACCTGATCATCAGCTGGCATCCGAATGCCTCGATTACCGGGGCTTCTTCTTTTATCACCACAGCCAAGGCGACTGTGATTGACAAAGACGGCTCTACTTATGAGAGCACGCAACCGCCGGGCATAGTGATCCATGATCAGCTGATGTTCCCTTTCAGCAAGCTGGTAAAAATCGAAGACTAACCAGGAAGAGTTATTGGTTGCTTGATGTAAGAAGGGGCCGGGTTTCCGGCCTTTCTGATAACAGCCGAACAAGAACTGACTAAGGACAGACAAATGAATTCAATAGATATCCAGTCATTATCAATTGACACACTTGTGAGCCTGATCGCACAGGGACAACTTAGTAGCGAACAGGTTACCGAGCACTATATTGCCGAAATCAATGCCATTAATCCGAAAATCAATGCCCTGGTGCGCCAGGCGGATTTTGATGGGTTAAGGGCCCAGGCAAAAGCCGCCGATGAGGCGGTAAAAAACGGCGAGTCCTTAGGACGATTGCACGGTATTCCCCTATCCATTAAAGACATGTGTAAGGTAAAAGGTTTTAACTGCACCTTAGGCACCTTAGGATTAAAAGACTTTGTTGCCGACAGCGATGCAACTATCGTCGCCCGGTTAAAACAGGAAGGGGCGCTAATTTTAGGGATCACCAATACCCCGGAATTACTGATGGCTTTTGAAACCGACAACTTGCTTTATGGCCGCTGTAACCATCCGCTGGACGTAGACTATTCACCCGGTGGCAGCAGCGGCGGGGAAGCGGCGCTGATTGGCGGCGGCGGCTCGCCTGCCGGTATGGGCTCAGATTCCATGGGCAGTGTCCGGGTGCCGTCCAGCTATTGCGGTATTGCCGGTCTTAAGGTGACCCAGGGAAGATTGCCGCAAACCGGCCGGGTGCCGGAAGAAGGCGCGGGTTTGCATGTCAGGAGCGCATCTTACGGGCCCATGGGCCGCTATGTCGATGATGTTGCTTTATTGCTTGATATCACCCATGGCCCCGATGGTATAGATCCCAACTCGCCACCCGTATCATTAAACAATTACCGCAAGGTGGATTTAGCCACCTTATCTGTGGCCTGGTATGACGATAACGGCCTGAGTACGCCGGATGATGAAGTAAAAGCGGCAATTGCCAAAGCGGCAGATAAACTCGGCGGGAAAACCGCAAGCTGCGAATGGGCAAGACCCGATTGCCTGGAGCAGGTAGAAGCCCTGGCACTGGAAATGATCGCCTTTGGCGCCGATGCCGGCCGCAGTTGGGCCAACGGTGCAAAACTCTTGGGCACCAAAGAAAACTCTCCTTTGTTCGATGCCTTTTTAACGGCGGCACAAAGTTGTGATATCGGCTTAACGGAAATGCGCGGCCGCTTGCGTACCTGGGACAAGTATAACTTCACCATGAACGCCTTCAGCGAAAAATACGATATTACCTTGTGCCCGGTGACCCCGACCACGGCCTTTAAACATACCGAGTCGAGTAAAAATATTCGCCAGTTTACCTATACCATGGCCTACAGCCTGACCGGCCAGCCGGTGGCGACGGTGAATATCGGCAACGACAGCCGGGGTTTCCCTATCGGTATTCAGATTGTCGGACGTTTATGGTGTGAGCATCAGGTGCTGGCGGTGGCCAAATACCTGGAAAACACCTTAGGCGGTTATCAGTTAACACGGAAAAGCTTAGAGCAAGCTTCTTAAGGACAAAAAACATGAAAAGTTTATTCATCTTGATCGCCTGTGGTTTCATTTGGGGATCTCAATACATTTTTAATGCCGCGGCGCTGGCGGAAGTTGACGCCTTGTGGATAGCGGCAAGCCGCTCGACCATAGGGGCAATTTTCCTGATTGTCGTTTGCCGCTTGCTTAAGCTGGAACGCTCGCCGGGTAACTGGCCGCTCATTGCCTTAATAGGGCTGCTTGAAGCAACTGTGCCTTTCCTGCTGGTGGCCTGGGGCCAGCAAACCACACCGCCTGCTTTTGCCGCGGTGATCACCGGCACCAATCCGCTGATCACTTTATTGCTGGCGCCTTTGGTGCTGGCGGGTACCCGGATGACGGCAAAAGCCGTGGTGTGCAGCTTGATCGGCTTTGGCGGTTTACTGTATTTATTCTGGCCGCAATTACAGCAGCAGGGTTTAACCGAGTTTGCCGGCTCCTTTGCGATTTTGTTTGCCGCGGCAAGTTTTGCGTTAAGTTTGTTACTGGTGAAACGCCTGGAGCACTTGCACCCGATAGTGCTGGCCCGTGATGTGATTGCCGTTTCCGCGTTGCAGCTAATACCGATGGCGCTGATCTGGGGTACGGTGCCTGTTGAGATGCCGAGCCTGACCAGTGTCGGTTCGGTGTTATATCTCGGGGTCTTCTGCGGCGGCCTGGTGTATGTACTGTTTATGACCCTGATCATGGATAAGGGGCCGACGTTTGCATCTTTCAGTAATTACCTGGTACCCACGGTCGGTGTGCTGCTGTCGATGCTGGTGACGGATGTTGCCCTGGATAACCGTATCTTTATCAGTTTATTGATCATCATAGGTTCCATCTATCTTTACCAGCTGGACTTTAGTTTTAATAGCAAGTCGGCTAAAAGCACAGCCAATGGTTTAGGTGAACTTCAGGAGGAAAAATAATGTTAGCAGTAAACGGCATAGATCATATTAATTTAAAGGTGGCAGACCTGGCAAAAACCTGTGCATTCTACCATGCGTTATTCGGCTTTGAAGAGCTCAGGGATATGCCGGAAGTCAGCGGAAAAATTATCGGCAACAAGCAGGCTAAACTGGCTTTGTACCAGGTCGATGGTTTTGAGAAATATGAAAAGCACGGTTTTTCCCATGTCTCTTTCCAGGTAGACAATTTTGAACAGGCACTGGCGGCCTGTGAGAAAATACAGGCGCCGATCAAATATAACGGTATTCTGGAATGGGAAAAGTCCCGCTCCCTGTATATTCTCGATCCCAACGGTTATGAAATCGAACTGGCGGAAGTCTGGGGCGGGGGATTGTAACACCTGACTGTTATCGTGATGTTTGTTTGATCCTATACGCCATAAAGAGAGGCCTGCTTTCTTTATGGCGTTTTCTTTTTCTCCTTTTTATTCAAATGCTTTCTGTCCTTTACGATAAAAATAATTGCCATACCTGTTTTGTCGTACAGTTTTTAATTTTTCCTGTGTCTTTAAGCTATTACTCATCCCCTAAAAATTAAGATTGAGGTGTTATATGAGTTATAGATTATTAGACAGACAAGCCGGTGAAATTCAAATTATTGAAGCAGGTGCCAATGCCAGGGTAGAAGATTTAGACAAAGAGCAGGTATTAAACTGGGTGAAAGCATATGGCGCGGTCCTGTTCCGCGGTTTCGATACCAGTATCGAAGCTTTTTCAACCTTAGTAAGAAATGTCAGCACCCGGGTCACTTTAGATCCCGCCAGGAACCATGCCTCCGACAGCGCCCAGCTGGTGGATGCCGGTACCGATAAGGTAGGTTTACACCTGGAAAACGGCAATGCCCCTATCTTGCCCCACCTGGCCTGGTTCTACTGTAAAAAAGCCGCGAAAGCAGGGTCGCAAACTACCTACTGCGACGGCAATGCGGTATGGCCAACATTAAATGATCAGGCGCAAGCCTTGTTTGCCGGTCAGCGTATCAAGTATGCCCGACGCCTGCCGGAGAAATTATGGAAAAAATACACCCATAGCGAGCTTGATGGGATCGAGTCGCCGGAGCAGGTCACCTTTGCCGATTTGCAGACCCTGGGCGAGCGGGTAGAAGGACAGAAATTTACCTTGCTGGAAAATGACGATGTTTATTCTGAGTTTTCGGTATGGGCGGTCAGAAAATCCCTGTTCAGCGATGAGCAAGGTTTCTCCAACAGCTTGTTGGGCCCTTCTTTTAATTACGAACCGCCGGTGATCACCATGGAAAACGACGAAGTGATCCCGGATGAGGTTTGGCAGCACATAGAACAGCAAACGGATCGCCTGACCCACAATATCGAATGGCAAAATCACGATATCGTGTTATTGGACAATACCCGGGTGATGCATGGCCGCCGTGAGATCATAGATACCGACAGGGAACTTTACAATGCCTTGAGCTACGTCGCGTAAGCCAAATAAGGCATAGATAAAGACTTTTTAAAGGAATAAACAACAATGAAAAATAATAGTTTACGTGCGCAAATCAACCGCTTTCTCAAGGAAGATGAAAACCGCACTGTTTTTAAACGTTGCGGCACCAGCCTGGCGATAGATAAAAACACCATGGCGCAAACCGTTAACACCAGCGGCGAAC
This sequence comes from Thalassomonas actiniarum, assembly GCF_000948975.2. Lineage (GTDB taxonomy): Bacteria > Pseudomonadota > Gammaproteobacteria > Enterobacterales > Alteromonadaceae > Thalassomonas > Thalassomonas actiniarum. The sequence goes on along the minus strand of NZ_CP059735.1, from coordinate 6,186,763 downwards.
GCCTTAAGCAAGAAGGTATCGACCTGTCGAAGATGACGGTGGCTATTGCCCTGGATCCGTCTTTTGACTGGATTGTCTGCGACCTGCTGTGTATCCAAAGTAATTCCGTCAGCATTCCTATTCCCACGGAATTTACCGACAGCCAGATCGCGCATTTATTGCTGCCGGCAGAATATTGCTTTGTTAACAGCATGGATATGGCAGAGCGTATCGCCGGTGCAATACCCGAGATCGGTATCTTATTTCCCGACGGCCAGGTGTTTAAACGGGCGAGCAAGCAAACCGATGCCAAAGAATTCAAGGCATTGAAACAGCAGGATGTTATCAAGATCATCCATACTTCGGGCACAACATCGGCGCCTAAAGGGGTGTTGATCCGCGATCAGGGATTAGGCGCTTTAGTGGCGACCTTATTGGATATCTATAAGCACCTCAACGGTATGCATTATTATTCCATGGTGCCGTTTTCCCTGCTGATCGAACAGGTACTGGCGGTTTATCTGCCCTTGTTGTCCGGCGGCTCAACGTCGTTGCTACCAGCCGGGTTACCGCCGTTCAGTACCCAAAGCGGTATTGCCGAGCGTTACCTGGCCACCATCGCTTATGCCGACATCAACTGTGTTTACCTGCCGCCGAAACTGCTGGAAGAAACCCTGGAGCACTTGCGTAAAGACAGCGATGCCAAACGCCGCTTCTTCGGCGAGCCGCAGGCGACCATTATGACCGGCGGGGCGAAAGTGTCGGTGAATATATTGGAAGAGCTGGCCGGCTTTGGTGTGGTGGTTGACGAAGGTTACGGCCTGAGCGAAAACTCTTCCGTGGTGTCCCTGAACCGGGGCGCAGAAAGAAAGCTGGGTACCGTCGGCCGGTTATTGCCGGGCATTGAAGGCAAGATTGTCGACGGCGAACTGCTGATTAAGAGTAATACCTTGTGCGCCGGTTATTCCAGCCGGGATGTTTCGTCGTGTGAACTCAGCGAAGACGGTTTTTTGCATACCGGGGATATTGCCCATTTTGATGAAGAAGATTACCTGGTGATCACCGGGCGTAAGAAAAACGTCATCATCTTGTCCAACGGCCGTAATGTCAGCCCGGAATGGGTGGAAGCCACCTATAAGGAAATCGACGGGGTTGCCGATGTCGTAGTCTTCGGTGAAGCACAGGAAGCCATCAGCGGCGTGATCTTTACCCAGGTTGCCAAGGATGAAGAAGCGGAACTGTTAGCGCAAATTCAAGGTATCTCCGGGGACCTGCCCGGTTACAGCCGCTTAAACCAACCTAAGCTGGTCAACCTCGATGGTGAAACCCGCAAAAGCTATTTCACCGTTACCGGTCGCCCGAAACGTGAAGCCATTTATGAGCAGTTTATGCTTGCCAAAGCCTCTTAAGGAAAAGAACAATGACAACCAATATTGAACAATTTAACGCACATGCGCCTAACAGCTGGCAGCAGGAATTTATCGGTAAAGTGGTGATCAAAGCGAAAAACGCCACCTTAACCTATCAGGACGGCAGCGAGGCGATCGATCTTGCTTCCGGCGGCTTCGGCCACCAGCAGGCGGACATTACCCAGGCGGTGAAAAAGCAGGTGGCGCTGATGCCGCTGTCCAACCGGGTGATGATCAGCCCGACGCTGGCGGAATTTGTTAAAACCCTGGATCAGGCAACGCCGGCGCCTTTATCTGTCAGCTATATCTGTAACTCGGGAGAAGAAGCCTTTGACGGTTCGTTAAAACTGGCGAAAGGCCTGCACCGGGACCGCTTTAAAGTAGTGGTGGTGCGCGGCAGTGACTTTGGCAGCCTGAGTTTTGCCAGCCTGTTTAAGGAAATAAATGCCCCGACCCTGGCCCATTTACCGTTAAAACCGGTTTTTGTCGAAGCCAATGATGAAGAAATGTTATTGCGCGCCATCGACGATGAAACCCTGGCGGTGGTTTATGAACCTGTGTTGGTCGGCGATGATATTACCGTGTTAAGCGCCGATTATCTTACTTGTATGCGTGAGCTCTGCCACCAGAGTCAGGCGATTATGATCGCCTATGAAGTGAATTCCGGTATGGGCCGGTTTGGTGTCGACTTTGCCAGTGAACTCTCCGGTATAGCGCCGGATACCCTGGTGCTTGGCGGTGCGTTAAACGGCGGTTGTGTGCCGGTTGGCGCTTATGTTACCCGCAAAGCCATTAACGATGCCGTGTACGGCGACAAAAACCCTTCTTTGCACGGCAGTACCACGGGGGGAAATCCTGCCAGCTGTGTTGCCGGGCAAAAAGCGGTAGAAGTGCTGCAAAGCAAGAAACTCAGCGCCAGACAATCGACTCTGGGGCAAAGGTTTAGCCAGGAGCTGATGTGCCGGGATAAGGTGGAAGTTAAACACCTGGGCAGCCTGGTGCTGTTGAACTTTGCCAATCATAAACTGGCGGACAGCTTCCGGCAGCAGGCGGTAGCGGCCGGTATTAATATCGCCCGGGGCAAAGAGAATACCTTGACCCTGAAAGCGCCGCTGACCATCACCGACAGGGAAGTGGATACCGCTATTGCCACCCTTAACCAGGTAGCGCTGAATTTATTTGAAAATAAGGAAATTGCCTAATGAACCGCGAACAAGTCATCGACGTATGTGACAATAACTGGAACCCGACCGCAGCAACCATGTACCGCATCAGCCACAGAACCATGGAGCAGTCGGCTCACGGCCAGTGGATCCACGACAATGAAGGCAATAAATTTTTGGATTTTGCCTGCAGCTACGGCGTATTTATTGTCGGCCATACCCAAAGCTATATTCAGCAGGCGGTGCAGAAGCAACTGGATCAAGTGGCGATTAAACCTTACGGCAGCTGCGATGAGAATACCATTAAGCTGATGGCTAAATTAGCCGATATGCTGCCGGGAGATCTCAACCGCTCTTATTTTTGTAATTCCGGTGCCGAGGCGGTAGAGCTGGCGATGCGCGCTGCCTTCGAAGCCAATCCCAAGCGCAAGAAAATGGTGGTGATCAGCGACAGTTATCACGGTAAAACCTTAGGTGCTTTGAATATTCTGGGACAAACCGGCCACAGGACGCCGTTTACTCCCTTGATGGAAAACGTCGAATATGTGCCCTTTGGCGATATCGCCGCCATGAAAAAAGCCATTGGCGACGGTGTCTCTGCCGTGTTTATCGAGCCGGTACTCGGCGGGCCTTATTTGCAGGTGCCGCCTGCCGGTTACCTTAAGCAGATAGAATGCCTGTGCCGGGAAACCGGCAGCTTGCTGATTGCCGATGAAATCCAGACCGCCTTTGGCCGTGCCGGTAAAATGTTTGCCATTGAATATGACAATATCGTGCCGGATATGATCATCCTGTCAAAAGGTTTAACCGGCGGACATGCCGCCATTGCCGTGACGGTCATGAGCGAAGCGCTCGAGCGTAAGCTGATTGACGAGCAGGGTATAGATCCCCGTTTGCTTACCAGCGGCAGCGGCGGTAATCCTTATAATAATACCGCGGCGCTGGCGGCAATAGAGTTTATCGAGCAGCAGGATCTCACCGGCCGTGCCCAGCGCCTGGGCACACGTTTGCTTACCGGGATGCGGCAGGTTTGTGCCGATTACCCCCAGCTGGTGCTGGAGGTACCGGGCATAGGTTTGATGACAGGGCTGAAATGCGCCAACCCGGCGGTAGAAACGGCGATTACCATGGTGATGGGCAAACAGAATATCCACTTGGGTCATTCCATGAATGAAAAAGCCGCCCATCCAGTGCTGCGTTTTTATCCGCCGCTGACGGTGACCGAGCAGGAAATTGACCAATGCCTGGCGGCGCTGGAGCAAACCATGAAACGTTTAGGCTCTCGTCCCAAGCTGATGTTCAAAGTGTTGAACCAGCTGATCAAGCGCCAATATACCCTGCCGAGGAAATTCCTGTATAAATTAACCGGGGTTAAGCAGGCGGCCTAAGTTAACAGGGGCAGGCCATGGTTTATTTGATAAACCCGGTAAGCGGACATTTTGCTTACCGGGTTATCTTATTATTCATTTGTCTCTTATCAGGAGATTTCCCTGTCATTTTTCAGGCCGTTAAATGGCCAATATTTGATTTAAATAGCATAAGCGCAGACAGTCTTACCAAAGCTTGATCTCATCGTTATTCTTTTTTTTCCCCTTTGTTAATATGCGCGGGTTTTACATCTTATAACCTTTATTGACGATTGGGGCCGTAATGAAACACGTGTTTTTGCTGCTATTGGCTTTGTTATTACCAAATATCGCACTGGCATCGGGTGCTGTGCATGAAACGATTAACCTGACGGATCACTGGCTCGGCTATACCGCGCTGGCAATTTTTGTCCTGGCATACAGCCTGGTGATCCTGGAAGAAAAACTACACCTTAGAAAGTCCAAACCGGTATTGCTGGCCGCCGGTTTGATCTGGATATTTATCGCCGCCTATTACGGCTCCCACGGCATGCCTGATGCGGCCGAGGTCGCCATTCGCCATAACTTCCTTGAATATGGCGAATTATTCTTCTTCCTGCTGGTGGCCATGACCTATATCAATGCCATGTTGGAGCGTAATGTCTTCGATGCCTTGCGTGACTACCTGGTGGCGAAAGGTTTTACCTATAAGTCATTATTCTGGTTGACCGGTATTCTGGCTTTCTTTATTTCTCCTATTGCCGACAACCTGACCACGGCCTTGATTATGTGTGCCGTGGTGATGGCGGTGGGTAAGGATAAGCCAAAGTTTGTCGCCATGAGTTGTGTGAATATTGTTGTCGGCGCCAATGCCGGCGGTGCTTTCAGTCCGTTCGGCGATATTACTACCCTGATGGTGTGGCAAAAAGGCATAGTGCAGTTCAGCGAGTTTTTTGATTTATTTATCCCGTCCGTGGTCAACTTTGTTGTGCCGGCCTTTATCATGCAATTTGCCCTGCCGGACGGGAAACCTGAGGCAAGTTCAACGCAAATGACGCAAATTAAACAGGGGGGGTTAACGATTGTCGGCTTGTTTATTATTACCATCATTACAGCGGTATCTTTTCATAACTTCCTGCATTTACCGCCGGTATTCGGCATGATGCTGGGCTTGGCTTACCTGAAGTTTTTCGGTTATTACCTGCGTAAAGCCAGCCATAATAATTTGGGCAAACTGGAGCAACCTATCAGCCATACCTCGGATGATGTCGTCGATGAATATGATATTTTTGACAGTATTGCCAAGGCAGAATGGGATACCTTGTTTTTCTTCTACGGCGTTATACTGGCGGTGGGCGGTTTAGGTTTTATCGGTTACCTGGGCATGGCGTCAGCGTTTATGTATGGGGAGCTGGGTGCAACCACAGCCAACGTCCTGGTGGGGATTTTATCCGCGATAGTAGATAATATTCCGGTAATGTTTGCTGTCCTGACCATGAATCCGGAAATGCCCCATAGCCAGTGGCTGCTGGTTACATTGACTGCAGGTGTAGGCGGCAGTTTATTATCTATCGGCTCGGCCGCCGGTGTGGCCCTGATGGGGCAGGCTCGCGGTTATTATACTTTCTTCGGCCATTTGAAATGGGCGCCGGTGATTGCTCTGGGTTATGGCGCCAGTATTTATGTGCACCTGCTGATTAATGGCTAGACAGCCCTAAACTAGAGACTGGATTTATTTATCTTTCGCATTGAACTTAGGTGCCTTGACCAAAACCGCTAAAGTCATTTAGCGGTTTTTACTATTATAAAGCTGGCTTTTGCTTAACCTCCTGTTTTTTGTTATCTCTGCTTCATGCATTCTAAATGCGGTTAAATCTTCATTTTTAGTAAACAGTGTGACTGCGCCGTATTAATCAGAGAATACGCCAAGTATCTGATGAATATTTCTAGTAAGAAAAATTATCTATGGCCACGAAGCAGCTCCGACAAACGCTAAATTTAGAACACCAGTAGCCCGTCTGCAATACCAATATCTAAGTTAAAATCGGTAAGCAGTTTAGCCTGCCAAAGCCTGGATATCTTTTCTAACTCGCCATTAGCTTTTAGTTTGTTATAGGCATTGTGCCATAAATGAAAAGTATCCGGCGGCGTTATTGATGACATGACAATAAAGACTGGAGAGGTATTTATCGTATAAATGGATTTAAACAATGAAACATCAATGTTTAAATCCCTGCAAAGGTGAGCCAATCCCAGTTTCTCGAATACGATAGCGCTAACCCTTTCCTTTAGTAAAAGTCGAATATTCTGATTATGGTGTGTAACCGAATGCAGATTAGTAAATTTGTGATTAACCAACCACTCTTCCCGTATATCCCCTCTGACAACCCCTATTACAGGCAGATTTTTCAATTGTTCTTTATTTTCAATTTTAAGCTCAGACTCCAATAAGGTATAGACTTCCCATTTCTTAGACAGCACCTGGCCAACCCAAAGATATTTTTCCTGACGAAAAGGCGTTTTTGACAAACTAAACACCAAGACATTGGCCTTATCTCTTAAAATGTTTAATGCCCTTGCTTCCGGTACAAATTCTATCTCGGCGGTAGCGCCAACTTCTTTTCGCAGCGCCCGAACAATATCTACGACATAACCGTCGGCCTTCCCCGATGTATTGATGTAATTTGCCGGAGGTTCATTTACGGTAAGAATTCTGAATTCATTTGCATACGCAACTTGAAATAAAGATACGGTTAACAGTAAACAGCTAATTATATTCATGAGCAGGTACAGTGTTATCCAAATATTCTCTGCTGACATCTAATCCGGCAGCTAATACGCCAATAATCTCACTATTTTCTCGGATCAAAAAACTAAATATAAATGAGTAGGTTTGCGTGCTTGGATCCCATTTGGTAGGGCCTACAAATTCCCCCCTTAACACTATTGGTTGCTGAAATTTAGCTTCATCTCCTTGCCAATAGTCCGTTGTTTTCGGAAAAGCCCCGACTAGGGTACCGCTTTTATCCATGATCAAAACTTCTACAATACGGTTGTTAGTACTGTTTGTCATTTGCTCGACTTGCTTCGCTATCGGATTTTGCAAAATCTTTTGCTGTAACTTCCGGTTTGCCTGCCAGCTGGCATCCAACTTCATGATGTCGACGATATTACGGCAGTGCTTGTTTGACTCTTTTAAAGCCTCAATTACTAATGGCAAATAGGCCAATTTATGTAAGGTGTCATAGTGGAGATCTGTGATGATTTTTTTATACTCATGCTCGGTTTGCCGAGGGGATTCAGCTGCGTTGCCACTGGCCCCCCACAATACAACAACTGTAAATATCAAAATAATTTTCATTACTGCACGATAGTAATAATTGATAAATAAAGCATTGCATATATAAAACAAAGATCAAGCGATACGGCAGAAAGCACATGCATAGTCCAGGTTCATCAAACTCAAGCAATGGGTCTTTAGATTCTCTTAATAACTCCCTTATCAACCCAAAAAACAACAAACGCCAAGAGAAGGAAAATACATAAGGTTGCTGGAATATTTAGTTGAAAAGGCTGATGCGTCAATTACATAAAACCAGTTGATACAGGATGTATGATTTGGCAAGACAGACATATAGAATATCAAACTATTAATCGTTGTCAGAAACCCACATTACACGCCATTACACTTTGTATGGTTCCGATGAAAGAACTGCTAATATATCCCAGCGTTTATAACATTATATTTACTTTTGCTTGGCGCTTATGTTGTCGTTTTAAACCGGGGAAGAAACCAATGAGAATATTGTTGAAACTGTTAGCTCTGATAGGGATTGGCCTGGCTGTGTATACGGCCTTCAAGTCAGGAGAATTATTCAGCTCAACGGTTATTTCCGCTATCTTTGCCATTGTTTTTGCGGTGATGTTTCTGCAGTTCCCTTCCCGACGTCAAGTTAGCGAACAAAGCTTTGATTCGGCCGCGATCACCTCTTCCAATACACCTTATAAAAGTGTCTTTCTTTCTACCAATAGTGCCAGTTCCGGCTGCGATAGTGAAAGCTGTTAATATTGGCTGATTTATCACGGTAGGCCGAAACTGTTTGTTATGAACTGCGCTTTTAACATCCCTGTTCCTTTCTTTGTCTTAAATTAAACGAGTGAAACCGATCAAGTAATAACAAGCGCTTAATCAAGCTTTGCCTGATATTGTCTATAATTGCGGTATCTTTTTGATTATTTTGGCGATAGGCAATGAGGCAAACATTCTGGGCGAGCCTTCTGATCTTAGGAAGCTTTTTGTTGTCTGTCGCCAGAATTTCTGCCAGCGAATTGATCACTGTTTATACCGAAAATTATCCCCCCTTTAATATGTATGATGAAAATAAAGAAACCATCACGGGGAAATCAACCGAGTTGGTGCGACAGATCTTTAAGCAGGCGAATATTGACCATGCCATGATACTGACGACCTGGGCCAGATCGCTGAAAACCGCCAGAAGCACGGAAAACACTGCGGTCTTTTCAACCGCGAAAACCGCCGACCGGGAAAAAGACTTTTACTGGATAGGCCCCTTGGTGCTGAATAAATGGGTATTCATGGCCAGAGAGGAAGACAATATCACAGTGGATTCATTAGCGGATATCGGTGACTTGTCCGTTGGTACCTATCGCAGCGATGCTTCAGCCCAATACTTAATAGATAAGGGCTATGCCGTAGAACTCACCAGTTTTGATGGCCAGAATGCCCATAAGTTAAAGTCTAAAAGAATTGATCTCTGGGCCACAGGCTATTTGCTTGGTCCTTATCTTGCGAAGGAAAATAAGGTGAGCGGCCTGAGCATAGTGAAAAATTCTCAGGGGCAGCCGTTTGTCTATATCGAAGTGGGTATGTACCTGGCGTTAAATAAGAAGACTTCCGTAGCTATTTATCATCGGCTTAATAATGCTTTCAGGGAAGTTTCCAGTTTACATTAGTTGCAAATCTAGCAGGTAATAAAGGTGTGGTCACTGTGCTTCGGACATAAAAAAGCCTTACCAAAGGTAAGGCCCGAAGTGCTCGCTGTATGGTCTTGTATAAACAAGCTTCTTATTAGTTATCTCTTAACTAGCGCGAATTATTTATATCAAAGGTGGATCGGCTGTGCAACATCTTTAATAGAGCAATAGCTTTATATGGTGCAGCATTTTTCGGCAATTATCTTGGCGAATATGAAAAATTCTTTGATTCATAACATGGTCAGCGGCGTCAACTCCATGTAGAATACGGGCGATATTTTATGGGGATCTTATTTTATGACTGAATTAAAAAACGACAGTTATTTACGTGCATTGTTACGTCAACCTGTTGATTACACACCAATATGGATGATGCGTCAGGCAGGCCGTTATTTGCCTGAATATCGCGAAGTGCGTGGTCAGGCGGGTGACTTTATGTCGTTGTGCCGCAATGCCGAACTTGCCTGTGAAGTAACGCTTCAACCTTTACGTCGTTTTAAGCTTGATGCTGCTATTTTATTTAGTGATATTTTAACGATTCCGGATGCCATGGGTTTAGGTTTATATTTCGAAACCGGCGAAGGTCCGAAATTTGAGCGTCCTATTACCTGTAAGGCAGATGTTGATAAGATTGCTATCCCGGATCCGGAAGATGAACTGGGTTATGTGATGAACGCGGTGCGCACCATACGCCGCGAATTAAAAGGCGAAGTGCCGTTGATCGGTTTCTCCGGCAGCCCCTGGACGTTGGCGACTTATATGGTAGAAGGCGGCAGCAGCAAAGCCTTTACCAAGATCAAAAAAATGATGTTCGCCGAGCCGCAGGTTTTACATGCCTTGTTGGATAAGCTGGCGGATTCGGTAATTTCTTACCTTAATGCCCAGATTGCCGCCGGCGCCCAGTCGGTGATGGTCTTTGATACCTGGGGCGGCGTATTGTCGCCGCGCGATTATAAAGATTTCTCCCTGCAATATATGGCGAAAATTGTTGACGGTTTAACCCGTAGCAACGATGGCCGTCAGGTGCCGGTTACCCTGTTTACCAAAAACGGCGGCATGTGGCTGGAAGACATTGCCGCCACAGGTTGTGATGCGGTAGGTCTGGACTGGACTATAGACATTGAAAATGCCAAAGCCCGCGTTGGTGACAAGGTGGCGCTGCAGGGCAATATGGACCCGTCTATGTTATATGCGCCTAAAGAGCGTATCGAGCAGGAAGTAGCTAAAATCCTTGGTGGTTTTGGTGAAGGCGGTACCGGCCATGTCTTTAACCTGGGTCATGGTATCCACCCGGATGTTAACCCGGACCATGCCGGATACTTTATTGATGCGGTACATAGGCTGAGTAAGCCTTATCATAAGTAAAAAGTACAAGTAAAAAGCTTGGCTGTCTCTTGATTACACCTCAAAAATCAAGAGACCTTGCTGACAAATACCCTTCAAGGATGGTTGGTAATACCAAGCATCCTGTTCTTACCCTTGTACATCCGGATACCAATAAAGCTGCTGCACCTGACTTGGGATGCAGCAGCTTTAATTTTTACCTGTGTTTACAGGTGAACCTGCCTAACCGAGCTGTTTAGGCTTAATGACTATCTCCTCCGGGTTGATCACAATACTGACTTTACGGCCGATAGCAAAACCGGCCTGCCTGAGCCATTTCCCCCTGAGCACTATGCAGGGTTCAAGGTTGACCGGTACATAGTTAATGCCTATGCCGCGGGTTTTGGCTGCCGACTCGCAGGTGGTTTCCAGCACGGTAAACTGCCGATAAATGGGATAATTTACTTTTGCCGGGGCGGGGTCTGGCGTATGCTTATAATTAGCCATGACGTACTCCTGTGGAAGTTCGTTGCGGTTAGCGACCTCTGGGTGCTCTGAACACTCAGGGGTTGCGATTTTAGTTGCGGCGTTATTGCCGGGTGGCAACTGTATAGCAACCAAGCTTTATAGAAACTAAGGTAAGCGCTATTGTTGCCACCTATAACTAAAGACCGTGTGGCTGGTTAGGTCAATAACGGGCGGGGTTCTTTTTAAAGGGAATAATGGCGGGCTTGTCTGTAAAAATTTACAGCCTGGGTTAAGGGCTGCTTTGTGCGCGGCAGGTGGGCTTAGGCGTCTTTTTGTTGGCTGTTTTTTAAAGTTATTTTGCGCTCTGTCGGCTATGGTGTAAGCTGGGGGCATAACTAAAGAATAAGGATCCAGCAGATGAAACTTGCGCTTAAAAACGGTTTAAGTTTTCTACCGATAACGCTTTTATTGATGGCTTGCCAGTCTGAGCCGGCATCGACAGAAATGGCTTCGTCACCGGCCACGGCGGTTACCAGCGAGCAGGGAGCAAACATGTCCAATAAACTTACCAAGCAAGAACGGCGTCCGGTATTGAAGTGGCAGCAGGGGACGGTGAAATACCTGACCATGGAAGGGGGCTTTTACGGCATAGTCACCGACGAGGGCAAGAAGTTATTGCCTATGGGGTTAGCGCCCGAGTATCGCCAGCATGGCGCTATAGTTAAGGTGAAGGGGGAGCTGATCAAAAACATGATGACCATACAGCAATGGGGCACCCCTTTTAAAATCACGGAAATAGAGCTTATTGCCCCCGGGCAGAAACATCCGCCGGGACTGGTAGACAGATAACCGGATATAAAAAAGGGCGCTTAATTTCAGCGCCCTTTGTTTTCCGGTTAAAAACCTTTCCCGGGTTAAAATTCTGCCCCGGATTAAAATAAGCGGTTTAAGCCGTTTAATGCCGCCACCCTGAAGGCTTCTGCCATGGTGGGGTAGTTAAAGGTGGTTTCGACAAAATACTCTATGGTATTGCCGCCGTTTTTCTGCTGCATGATCGCCTGGCCGATATGGATGATTTCCGCGGCATTTTCACCAAAACAATGTATCCCCAAAATCTCTTTGCTTTCCCGGTGGAAGAGAATTTTCAGCGAACCCACCAGGGAATTGGCGATTTGTGCCCGGGCCAGGTGTTTAAACTGGGCGCGTCCCACTTCATAGGGGATTTTTGCTTCGGTCAGTTCCTGTTCGGTTTTTCCTACCGAGCTGATTTCCGGTATGGTGTAGATGCCGGTGGGAATATCGGTGATCAGTTTGGCATTGCTGCAATCGTCGGTCATGGCACAGGCGGCGATTCGCCCCTGGTCAAAAGCGGCGCTGGCCAGGCTGGGATAGCCGATGACATCACCGACCGCGTAGATATTTTCTACCTGGGTTTGGTAGGTATTGCTGACCGCCAGCTGGCCCCGGCCATCGGCCTTGAGTCCGGCAGCGTCCAGGTTTAAATCTGCGGTATTGCCGGTGCGGCCATTGGCGAATAACAAGCAGTCGGCGCGCATTTTTTTACCTGATTCTAAATGTACCACCACGGAATTATCTTTAGCTTCCACCCGTTCGATTTGCTCGCCGTGGCGGATCACTACGCCATTGTTCCACAGGTGATAACTCAAAGAGTCGGACATCTCATCATCGAGGAAAGACAGCAGGCGATCCCGGGTGTTGATCAAATCTACCTTAACCCCCAGGCCGCGGAAAATAGAGGCATATTCAGAGCCAATTACTCCTGCGCCGTAAATAATGATATGGCGCGGATCATGGGTCAGGCTTAAGATGCTGTCGGAGTCGTATACCCGCGGATGGCTGAAATCGATATCGTCGGGATGATAAGGGCGTGAACCTGTGGCGATCAGGATTTTTTCGGCGGTGATTTGTTCCACTGAGCCGTCATTGCGCAAGATCTGTATGGTATGGGGATCGATAAACGACGCTTCGCCGCAGTAATGCTCTACCCGGTTTCTGTCATAAAAGCCGCTGCGTAACCTGACCTGCTTGCGGATCACGGCATCGGCGTGGCTTAAAATATCCGGGAAGGTGAAATGCTTGGGTTTGTCCGTGCCGCTAAACAGCGGATTGGCATTGTATTCGATCAGCCGGCTGACGGTTTGCCTTAGGGCCTTGGACGGGATCGTGCCCCAGTGGGTGCAGCCGCCGCCGACATCTTTATATCTTTCAATCACGGCGACTTTTTTATTTTGTTTCGCCAGGTTCATGGCCGCGCCTTCACCACCCGGACCTGTGCCTATGATGATAGCGTCGTATGTGTAACTGACGGGTTTCTTTTTCCGGGGGGAGACGTTTTTTTTAGCCAATGAAAGTACCTCAAATCCTACTGCGTGGTGAAAATTCTAGCAGGATTTGGGTACCAGGTAACTAGTTAATAACTAAGAATTTGTTTTAAGCCAGTTTTGCAGTAAGTAAATGCCAACTGCGTTGCTGCTCTGCCAGGCGTAATTTTAGCTCTTTATACTGTTTTACCAGCTCAGATTTTTCGACATCTGCCAGTAGCTGGTCGCGTTTGTTGGCCAGCAGTTGTTTACGGGCGGCATAAAAATCATTGAGCTTGGCAATTAGGGCATCGTATTCCTGTTGCAGGCGCTCCAGCATTAATTCGGCTTCCGGATGACTTTTTAATTTTAACTGGCTGCGTTTTAAGATCATGGCCAATCGGGCTTTTTCAACCTTGTCTTCCGGACTGGTTCTTAGCTTGGAGGTGAGTTTGAGCCATTCACAACCTTTGATCAGCCATTTGGTCGGATCAAACTGCCACCAGCGGATGCCGTTGCGATAGTCATTTTCAAAAATATGGTGGTAGTTGTGGTAGCCTTCGCCAAAGGTAAAGAAAGCCAAAACCCCGTTGTCGCGGGCGGTATTTTTATCGGTATAGGTTTGCTTGCCCCAGATATGGGCAAGGGAGTTGATAAAGAAAGTGGTGTGGTGACTCAATACCAAACGCAAGAAACCGACCAGCAATAAGCTGCTGATCACATCGCCGTGCCATAAACCGAATAACAGCGGGACACCGACATTCATGGCGATAGTTAATAACAGGTAATGTTTGTGTTGCCACATGACGATGGGGTCTTTTTGCAGATCGCGGGCATTGTCATAGTTGGCATATCTGTGTGCCTGGTATTCCCTTAACATCCAGCCGATATGTGAATACCAGAAGCCCATTTTGGCAGAATAGGGATCTTTGTCATTTTTATCGACATGTTTATGGTGAATACGGTGATCGGAAGACCAGTGCAGGATACTGTTTTGCAGAGCAAAGGCACCGCCCAGGGCAAATAATAGTCTCAGGCTCCAGTGTGCCTGGTAGGTTTTATGGGACCATAATCTGTGGTATCCGGCAGTAATGGACATGCCGCAATAGATAAAACACAGCACAGCCATAGTTATTTCAGCGCCGTCAAAGCCGTGGGTAAATGCCCGGTAAGGTACGGCAACGGCGGCAAATAAAAACGTTATCAGAAAAACAGCAACGTTCAGCCAGATAATTGGGGGTTTTTTCATGAAAAAGTCCGAAAAATAAATTCAGCGTACAAGTGTCCACCATTCTAGATACTCGGTCGGTTATCCGTCAAGTGAAGTTTGTGTTAATTTTACTCGCCGACGGGCTTTTTCGGCTATTGGCTTGCCGCTTGATATCTGATTGTTCAGCGATTCGTTGTGCGATCAGCCAATATTTGAGTATGATAGCCTTTAAGTTGAGAAAAATGAGATAGGATCAGCAATTTATGACTGGGATACGAGCACAGCAAAAAGAGAAAACACGTCGCCAGTTGATAGATGCTGCATTGGGACAGCTCAGCGCCGAGCGTAGCTTTTCCAGCTTAAGTTTGCGTGAAGTAGCAAAAGAAGCCGGTTTGGCCCCTACTTCTTTCTACCGGCATTTCTCCGATATGGATGAACTTGGGCTGACCCTGGTGGATGAAGCGGGCCTGACCTTACGCCAATTAATGCGCCAGGCGCGCCAGCGTATCGAGAAGGGCGGTTCTGTGGTGCAGATATCGGTACTGACCTTTATGGAATTTATTGAGAACAATGCCAATATTTTCCGTTTGTTATTGCGGGAGCGTTCCGGTACCTCGGCGGCTTTTCGTGCGGCAGTAAGCCGGGAAATCCGCTACTTCACCATGGAATTATGCGATTATTTAGAACAGGCCAATAAGCTGGACTCGGAAGTTGCCTATATCCATGCCAATGCGGCGGTGACTATTGTGTTCAGTGCCGGCTCGGATGCCTTGGATCTGGATAAAAAGGAACGGGAGTTACTGGCGGAGCGCACTATTTTACAGCTCAGGTTTATTGCGCGCGGGGCCGCTGAGTTTAGTCGGCGTGAACGGGGAAGCAAAGCTTAGCCTGCCTGTTAAGAAAAAGCCGGGAAAGTCCCGGCTTTTGTTTTCGCTTCTGTTTGCCCCTTTATTTGCGGGTAAGCACGACACCGGTTTCTACATGGTGGGTGTAGGGAAACTGATCGAATAAAGCAAACTTTTCAATATTATGGGTTTTCGTTAATACCGCTAAGTTATCTTTTAGTGTTTCCGGGTTACAGGAGATATAGATGATGCGTTCAAACCGGCTCACCAGTTCGACACTGTCGGGATCAAGACCGGCACGCGGCGGATCAACCAACACAGTTTCGTAGTTATATTGCGTTAAGTCGAACCCTTCCAGGCGACGGAACTGGCGTTCACCATTCATTGCCTGGCTGAACTCTTCACTGGACATACGTACGATATCAATATTATCCATTTTGTTCAGGGCGATGTTAACTTGCGCTGATTTCACCGAAGTCTTAGAGATTTCTGTACCTAATACCCGGTCAAAGTTCTGGGCCAGGGCGATGCTGAAATTACCGTTACCGCAATAAAGCTCGATTAAGTCACCGCCTAAACCGGCTGTTGCCTGTTGCGCCCAGGTCAGCATTTTTTCGTTGACCTTACCGTTAGGCTGGGTGAAGCTGTTCTCTACTTGCTGGTATTGATAGTTTTTACCCTGCACCGTCAATACTTCAGTGACATAGTCTTTATCCAGGACTATTTTTTGTTTCTTCGCCCGGCCGATAATATCTACGGGTGCAATAGCAGATAAATTTTCCTTCAATACCTTGGCGGCATCAGTCCAGGCCTGATCCAGTTGTTTGTGATAAAGCAGGCTGATCAACAACTCGCCGCTGAGGGTAGACAAAAAGTCTACCTGAAATAATCTCTGCCTTAGTACCTGGTTATCTTTAATTTCACTGATCAAAGCCTTCATGGCTTTATTAATCAGTTCACTGGCTACGGGAAAATATTCAACGCGAAATTTTTGCTTGGTTTCGCTGTTAAACATAATATAGTCAAGGGCATCACCGTCATGCCAAACACGAAACTCAGCTCTTTGCCGATAGTTTAATCTTTCGGATTCATAGATATCAAAATCAGGTAAATCAAATGCTGAAAATAACTCTGCAATATCTTGTTGCTTTTGAGTAAGCTGCTGATCGTAGTTATCGGGATGAATAAAACTGAACATGTTTTCGCCTTGTCGCTAGTGGAGCGCAGATTTTAGCGCCGCATTTTACTTTGTCTAGTAAATTGTCTGTCGAATTAGCCGGTGAGCAGAATTAGCCATTGCCCGGTATAAAACAAATATACCAATCTTGGCTGTTATCCCCTGGTCGTAGATCTTATAAGCATAAGGGGTTATCTTAGTGCTGTTACTGCAGGTATAAATATAGGGCTAAAAGTTGACTACCGTTAAAGTTGGCAATAAAAAGCCCGCAACTGCGGGCTTTTATTTGGATAATGCATATTGAGGTGAAGAGTTAGACTGCTTCGTCTGTACGTTCGGGCCGGTCTTTGGCTTCACGTACTTTTAACGTGCGCTGCTGGAATTCTGTATCATTCAAAGCTGAGATTGCTGCTTCAGAATCACGCTCGCTCATTTCGACAAAACCGAAACCGCGGCGTTTACCGGTATGTTTGTCTTTCATCAAGCGGACAGAGTGAACATTACCGTATTCAGAGAATAAGCTTCTAACAGATGCTTCGTTCGCGCGATAAGGCAAGTTACCAACATATAATGTTTTCACTTCATCACTTTTTGAACTTTCAACTTCTTTCTTGCTGATAAATGGCGCAAGCAGAGCACCGATAAAGATACTGACAGCAACTGTTGCAGGATCTACACCTATAGGTCCTGCGATGAAATAACCGATCAGGGCAAAAACAACTGCCACTATGATAACGGTTAATACTTGGGGAGACTTCATAATATGTACCTGATTATTTTTTTTAAAATCACAAAATTGCAATTATATGTTACCGGGCTTTCATTAATGTGCAACTATAAGTGTAATTTTTATGCAATTTAATCAATTGAATATACTATAGAGCACCAAGCCCGGGAGAAAGTACAGCACATCATGCCTTCACTTATAGGCTGAACTTCTTGAAAAGCTACCAGACAAGCTCTCTATAGCTGTTATTTTAGCTGGATTGTTCTAAAAGTAATCGCTTGAATAAAATGTTGAAAATAGTGCTTGATCTATTCCTCAAACTCTCTAGAATGCGCATCCACTTCAACGGGGCAGCCCAACGAAGGGTTTTGATAGGTTTACTCTTACTTTCCAAGTAAAGATAAACAGTTAACGGTTGAAAATGTTTTTAAAATTTTTAACGAAAAAGGTTGACATCGAAACTGAGAGGCGTATGATGCGCATCTCGCTGAGGGCAAGGCCTGAAGCAACAATGATTAACGAATGCGATTAATCATTTCCGTTTAACCAAGGGTTGAACGGAGTTCTTTAAAAATTAGTTATCATGCAATTTGTGTGGGCACTCACGTTAATGTTGATTTTACATAGTTACTTAGGTAACAAAAAATAAACTTAATGATGAATGACACACAAGTACGACTTACTTTTTAAGTAAGTAATATTTATTTGACAGAATTCATTGAGTCGAGAGCTTGTCTCTCACAAACGATTTTTAATTGAAGAGTTTGATCATGGCTCAGATTGAACGCTGGCGGCAGGCTTAACACATGCAAGTCGAGCGGAAACGAGAAGTACTTGTACTTCGGCGTCGAGCGGCGGACGGGTGAGTAATGCTTGGGAATATGCCTTATGGTGGGGGACAACAGTTGGAAACGACTGCTAATACCGCATAATGTCTACGGACCAAAGCGGGGGACCTTCGGGCCTCGTGCCATTTGATTAGCCCAAGTGAGATTAGCTAGTTGGTAAGGTAACGGCTTACCAAGGCGACGATCTCTAGCTGGTTTGAGAGGATGATCAGCCACACTGGGACTGAGACACGGCCCAGACTCCTACGGGAGGCAGCAGTGGGGAATATTGCACAATGGGCGAAAGCCTGATGCAGCCATGCCGCGTGTGTGAAGAAGGCCTTCGGGTTGTAAAGCACTTTCAGTTGTGAGGAAAGGGATGTAGTTAATAACTGCATCCTGTGACGTTAGCAACAGAAGAAGCACCGGCTAACTCCGTGCCAGCAGCCGCGGTAATACGGAGGGTGCGAGCGTTAATCGGAATTACTGGGCGTAAAGCGTGCGTAGGCGGTTTGTTAAGCAAGATGTGAAAGCCCCGGGCTCAACCTGGGAACTGCATTTTGAACTGGCAGGCTAGAGTTTTGTAGAGGGTGGTGGAATTTCCAGTGTAGCGGTGAAATGCGTAGAGATTGGAAGGAACATCAGTGGCGAAGGCGGCCACCTGGACAAAAACTGACGCTGAGGCACGAAAGCGTGGGGAGCAAACAGGATTAGATACCCTGGTAGTCCACGCCGTAAACGATGTCAACTAGCCGTCTGTATCCTTGAGATGTGGGTGGCGCAGCTAACGCGATAAGTTGACCGCCTGGGGAGTACGGCCGCAAGGTTAAAACTCAAATGAATTGACGGGGGCCCGCACAAGCGGTGGAGCATGTGGTTTAATTCGATGCAACGCGAAGAACCTTACCATCCCTTGACATCCAGAGAATTTACCAGAGATGGTTTAGTGCCTTCGGGAACTCTGTGACAGGTGCTGCATGGCTGTCGTCAGCTCGTGTTGTGAAATGTTGGGTTAAGTCCCGCAACGAGCGCAACCCCTATCCTTATTTGCCAGTGCTTCGGGCGGGAACTTTAAGGAGACTGCCGGTGATAAACCGGAGGAAGGTGGGGACGACGTCAAGTCATCATGGCCCTTACGGGATGGGCTACACACGTGCTACAATGGCAAGTACAGAGGGCAGCAATACCGCGAGGTGGAGCGAATCCCACAAAGCTTGTCGTAGTCCGGATTGGAGTCTGCAACTCGACTCCATGAAGTCGGAATCGCTAGTAATCGTGGATCAGAATGCCACGGTGAATACGTTCCCGGGCCTTGTACACACCGCCCGTCACACCATGGGAGTAGGTTGCAAAAGAAGTGGCTAGTTTAACCTTCGGGAGGACGGTCACCACTTTGTGATTTATGACTGGGGTGAAGTCGTAACAAGGTAACCCTAGGGGAACCTGGGGTTGGATCACCTCCTTATCTTGAAGTAAAACAATGCTCTCGTTGAGTGTTCACACAAATTGCACTGATAACAAGTTAGAAAACCTTCTCTTTGAAGGGAAAGACCAAAACTAACAACTCTTGTTAGAGTGTTTAGTTTTGGTTTTTTAACCAAGTCATAACCGAATGAGCGTTATGTACTGTTCTTTAACAATCTGGAAAGCTGATATATATACCCGGTAATTTATCGTGTCGCGCGATAATTACCAACTGATACATAATCTTCCTTGTTATGTATCACGATAGCAAAAGCTATCAACTCTTATTCAAGACACTCTATGAGTGCGTGAAAATGTCAGACTTTACAACTTAATCCGGTTTAGTCACCGGGTTTTCAAATAGGAAACTACTTGGGGTTGTATGGTTAAGTGACTAAGCGTATGTGGTGGATGCCTTGGCAGTTAGAGGCGATGAAGGACGTGTTAATCTGCGAAAAGCGAAGGTAAGGTGATAAAAACCGTTACAGCCTTCGATGTCCGAATGGGGAAACCCACCCGTCATCAGGCGGGTATCATTAAGTGAATTCATAGCTTAATGAGGCGAACCGGGAGAACTGAAACATCTAAGTACCCCGAGGAAAAGAAATCAACCGAGATTTCCTTAGTAGCGGCGAGCGAACGGGAATTAGCCCTTAAGTGATTTGTACATTAGTGGAACAAGCTGGAAAGCTTGGCGATACAGGGTGATAGCCCCGTACACGAAAATAAACTTATCATGAAATCGAGTAGGTCGGCACACGTGAAATGTTGACTGAATATGGGGGGACCATCCTCCAAGGCTAAATACTCCTAACTGACCGATAGTGAACCAGTACCGTGAGGGAAAGGCGAAAAGAACCCCTGTGAGGGGAGTGAAATAGAACCTGAAACCGCATACGTACAAGCAGTGGAAGCCGGATTTAGTCCGGTGCCTGCGTACCTTTTGTATAATGGGTCAGCGACTTATATTCTGTAGCAAGGTTAACCGATTAGGGGAGCCGTAGCGAAAGCGAGTGTTAACTGCGCGTTCAGTTGCAGGGTATAGACCCGAAACCCGGCGATCTACCCATGGGCAGGTTGAAGGTTGAGTAACATCAACTGGAGGACCGAACACACGTATGTTGAAAAATGCGGTGATGACTTGTGGGTCGGAGTGAAAGGCTAATCAAGCCGGGAGATAGCTGGTTCTCCCCGAAATCTATTTAGGTAGAGCCTCGGATGAATACCACTGGGGGTAGAGCACTGTTAAGGCTAGGGGGTCATCCCGACTTACCAACCCTTTGCAAACTCCGAATACCAGTGAGTACTATCCGGGAGACACACTATGGGTGCTAACGTCCATTGTGGAGAGGGAAACAACCCAGACCGCCAGCTAAGGTCCCAAAGTACTAGTTAAGTGGGAAACGATGTGGAAAGGCATAGACAGCTAGGAGGTTGGCTTAGAAGCAGCCATCCTTTAAAGAAAGCGTAATAGCTCACTAGTCGAGTCGGTCTGCGCGGAAGATGTAACGGGGCTAAACTAGTCACCGAAGCTGCGGATTCAAACTTTGTTTGAGTGGTAGGGGAGCGTTCTGTAAGCCGTTGAAGGTGTGTTGTAAGGCATGCTGGAGGTATCAGAAGTGCGAATGCTGACATGAGTAACGATAATGGGGGTGAAAAACCCCCACGCCGAAAGACCAAGGTTTCCTGTCCCATGTTAATCAGGGCAGGGTAAGTCGGCCCCTAAGGCGAGGCGGAAACGCGTAGTCGATGGGAAACAGATTAATATTTCTGTACTTCTTATAATTGCGAAGGAGGGACGGAGCAGGCTAGGTGAGCATGGCGTTGGTTGTCCATGTGAAAGTATGTAGGTGGAAGACTTAGGTAAATCCGGGTCCTCTTAACACTGAGATACGAGACGAGGCTCTACGGAGCTGAAGTCATTGATGCCATACTTCCAGGAAAAGCTTCTAAGCATCAGATTATAAGGAACCGTACCCCAAACCGACACAGGTGGTTAGGTAGAGAATACTAAGGCGCTTGAGAGAACTCGGGTGAAGGAACTAGGCAAAATAGTACCGTAACTTCGGGAGAAGGTACGCCGACTATGGTGATGGGACTTGCTCCCTAAGCTGAAGTCGGTCGAAGTAACCAGGTGGCTGGAACTGTTTATTAAAAACACAGCACTGTGCAAAATCGAAAGATGACGTATACGGTGTGACGCCTGCCCGGTGCCGGAAGGTTAATTGATTGGGTTAGCTCTGCGAAGCTCATGATCGAAGCCCCGGTAAACGGCGGCCGTAACTATAACGGTCCTAAGGTAGCGAAATTCCTTGTCGGGTAAGTTCCGACCTGCACGAATGGCGTAATCATGGCCACACTGTCTCCACCCGAGACTCAGTGAAATTGAAATTGCGGTTAAGATGCCGTATACCCGCGGCTAGACGGAAAGACCCCGTGAACCTTTACTATAGCTTGACAGTGAACATTGCTCCTACATGTGTAGGATAGGTGGGAGGCTTTGAACCCAGCACGCCAGTGTTGGTGGAGCCAACCTTGAAATACCACCCTTGTATGCGTGATGTTCTAACCTGGGGCCCTAATCGGGCTTGGGGACACTGTCTGGTGGGTAGTTTGACTGGGGCGGTCTCCTCCCAAAGAGTAACGGAGGAGCACGAAGGTTGGCTAAGTATGGTCGGACATCATACGGTTAGTGCAATGGCATAAGCCAGCTTAACTGCGAGACAGACACGTCGAGCAGGTACGAAAGTAGGTCATAGTGATCCGGTGGTTCTGTATGGAAGGGCCATCGCTCAACGGATAAAAGGTACTCCGGGGATAACAGGCTGATACCGCCCAAGAGTTCATATCGACGGCGGTGTTTGGCACCTCGATGTCGGCTCATCACATCCTGGGGCTGAAGTCGGTCCCAAGGGTATGGCTGTTCGCCATTTAAAGTGGTACGCGAGCTGGGTTTAGAACGTCGTGAGACAGTTCGGTCCCTATCTGCCGTGGGCGTTTGAGAATTGAAGAGGGCTGCTCCTAGTACGAGAGGACCGGAGTGGACGAACCTCTGGTGTTCGGGTTGTCATGCCAATGGCATTGCCCGGTAGCTACGTTCGGAACTGATAACCGCTGAAAGCATCTAAGCGGGAAGCAGGCTTTGAGATGAGTTCTCACTGGGACTTTAAGTCCCCTGAAGGGCCGTTGGAGACTACAACGTTGATAGGCAAGGTGTGGAAGTGCTGCGAGGCATTGAGCTAACTTGTACTAATGACCCGTGAGGCTTAACCATACAACACCCAAGTGGTTTTAAGATTGTATGAAGACTGACATTAAAAACAAAAGTCACGTACACATAGATTGAATAAGTAGATATATATCGTTTTCCAAGATTGACTGTTTTTGTCTAGCGACAATAGCACTGTGGTACCACCTGATCCCATGCCGAACTCAGAAGTGAAACGCAGTAGCGCCGATGGTAGTGTGGGAGTTCCCATGTGAGAGTAGGACATTGCTAGACTTCTAATTAGAGAAACCCGCAGCTGACGCTGCGGGTTTTTTGCTTTTAGCGTTTTTATTTTTCAATCCCTGCTTTTCCATGTATACCGAACCCGGCTAGCAGAAATCCGGGTGAATTAATTTCAGCGCTTTGAAAATTTAGTTACAATGATGAAAATTATTTCTTTTGTATCTTATGAAGTCAGCATCTCAATTTCAGTTAAAGCAAAGCAATAGCTTTAATGTTGCATCAATAACCCCTTCCCTTTATCAACCTGCCAGTTATGCTGATCTTGATGATTTAGCTGAGGTGCTCAATCAACCTTTTTATATTCTGGGTGAAGGCAGTAATACCTTGTTTGTCGAAGATGAAACGCCGGTCATTATTCGTCCGGGTTTTAAAGGTGTTGATATTGAAGAGACCTGTGATGGTTATCGTGTGCGGGTAGGAGCAGCTGAGAACTGGCATCAATTGGTCATCCGCTGTGTCGAGCAGGGAATTTATGGTTTGGAAAACCTGGCGCTGATCCCCGGTAGTGTTGGTGCTGCACCGGTGCAAAATATTGGCGCTTACGGAGTAGAGTTTGCCGATTATTGCCAGGAAGTAGAGTGGTTTGAGTTCAGCTCAAAGTCGGTAAAGACATTATCCAGGCAGGATTGCCAATTTGGTTACCGGGATAGCGTTTTTAAAGGAGCGCTTTACAACCAGGGGCTGATTATTTCTGTTACCCTCATTTTCCCTAAAAACTGGCAGGCAAAACTTAGTTATCATGGCCTGGACGTTTTACCGGAAGATGTCAGCGCACTGGATGTGATGAAGCAAGTGATTGCTATACGAGAATCAAAGTTACCTGATCCGAAAGTTTTACCCAATGCGGGGAGCTTTTTTAAAAACCCGGTGGTTTCTCCAGAACAACATCGCTTGCTGGCACAGGAGTATCATGACATGCCTTCTTATCCTCAAGCCGATAAGAGTGTCAAGTTAGCCGCGGGTTGGCTTATAGAACAAGCCGGTTTAAAGGGGTTTATGCTAAATGGCGCGGCAGTACATGATAAACAGGCTTTAGTATTAGTAAATAAGGGCTGTGCTTCAGGTAAGGGGATATCTTCATTGGCTAAGCATGTACAAACTTGTGTACTGGATAAGTTTGGTATTAAGTTGCAACCCGAGGTCAGGCTTATAGCTGCCAGGGGTGAGGTTGAATTAGATGAGTTTGAACAATAATGGCTAAGTCTTTAAGAGAAGATTTGATCCGGAAATTAGCCAATGGTGAGTTTGTCTCCGGTGAAGCCTTAGGGCAACAGTTTGGTGTCAGCCGGGCGGCTGTTTCAAAGCACATTAATGCGCTAGCTGATATGGGCTTAGATATTTTCAGGGTGAGCGGCAAAGGCTATAAGTTAGCCCGGCCCTTAGATCTATTAAGTAATGATAAGATCAGGGAAGCGTTAGCTGCTAACGGATTGGCGAATACGGTAGAAGTGCATAACCTGATCGATTCCACCAATAGTTATTTATTACGCCGCTTACCCAATAACCTTAAACAAGGTCAGGTTTGTATTGCCGAATATCAAAGTGCCGGCCGGGGGCGCAGAGGCCGGCAATGGATCTCTCCTTTTGGCTCTCATATCTATTTGTCCATGTACTGGCAGCTGGAACAGGGAATGTCGGCGGCAATGGGTTTGAGTCTGGTAACGGCATTGGCGGTGAGTGATGCTATTAGTGAGTTGCTTAACATAGAAGTGCAATTGAAATGGCCCAATGATATTTATCTGTCGGGAGTGAAACTGGCGGGGATATTAATTGATCTTGAAGGGCAGGCATTAGGTGCTTGTCACAGCGTTATCGGTATTGGCCTTAATCTGGCGATGCCGGAGCAAAGTGCAGCGCAGGTAGATCAGCCCTGGACGGATCTTAAATCTCATACTCAAGCTGTATTAGACCGCAATATGCTGTGTTCGGCGATTATTAAATGCCTTACCCGGCGGCTTGAGCAGCATCAGGCATTTGGTTTAACGCCAATGGTGGATGAATGGTTACAACAGGATTTTTACCTGGATAAGCCGGTTAAATTGATCACCGGTGAGCGGGTAACTTCGGGTATTTGCCGGGGGATCAATAACCAGGGCGCCTTGTTACTGGAAACTGGTGGTCAGGTTAAGGCGATTTACGGTGGAGAAGTGAGTTTAAGGGCGGATGATGATCGCATTAGTTGATATCGGTAATACCCGGACTAAATATGTTTATCAAAAAGGACAAGATCTCTCAGCTATTGAGGCGGTTGCTAATGAACAGGTGACTATGATGTGGCTTGATCAGCATTTTAGCGCTATCAGCCAACTTATTGTTGCTAATGTCAGTCAGAATAGCTTATCTGAGTTAATCACGTCCTGGGCGGAGCGGCACCGGGTAGATTTGCATCTTGTCCGCACCGAGAAAAAACGTTTTGGCATTGTCTCAGCCTATAACCAGCCGGAGAAGCTCGGGGTTGATCGCTGGTTGGCTATGATAGGGGCCTATAAACTCTATCCCGGCAAAAATATGTTGATCATAGATGCCGGTACAGCTACGACCGTTGATTTGTTGGCGGCTTCGGGAGAGCATCTTGGCGGTTGGATAATCCCCGGTATTGATACCATGTTTAACAGTATTTTACAGCAAACGGCAAATGTAGCAGCTGATAAAGGTGAAAATGCCAGTATCGCCTTTGGCCGTGATACCAATGAAAATGTCAATAATGCCTGTTGGGCGGCTACGGTTGGTGCGATAGAGGTCGCTATTAGACAAGCAGAGACGGTTGTTTCAGCGCTTGATCTGGTTTTAATGACCGGGGGCAATGAAAAAGCACTGTCAAATTTGCTGGAGTCAAAAGTTACCTCGGTAAAAAATCTGGTTTTTGTCGGCTTGCAAGCCTATATTGCCGAATAAAAGTACGCTTTTCCCTTGTGTTTGAATAAAAAAACAGCGAACAGTGAAAAAATGCAGTTTTTTTTGATTTAGTGCTTGCCAGCAGCAAAACATTGCTCTAATATTCGCACCACTTAATGACGTGCCGACTTAGCTCAGTTGGTAGAGCAACTGACTTGTAATCAGTAGGTCGCCAGTTCGACTCCGGCAGTCGGCACCATTAATACAAAATTTGGAGGGGTTCCCGAGTGGCCAAAGGGATCAGACTGTAAATCTGACGGCTCAGCCTTCGGTGGTTCGAATCCACCTCCCTCCACCATATACAAGATAAAAAGATAGAGTTTAGCGGGTGTCGTATACTGGCTATTACCTTAGCCTTCCAAGCTAATGAAGCGGGTTCGATTCCCGCCACCCGCTCCATCTTTGTGTTTGTTGTATGCTGATATGGCTCAGTTGGTAGAGCGCACCCTTGGTAAGGGTGAGGTCGGCAGTTCGAATCTGCCTATCAGCACCATTTCTTGAAGATTTTCTCTAGTCTATTTATTTTATTTTTAATAAATTGTTAATCTACCCAGGTATTTTAAGATGGCTAAAGAAAAATTTGAACGTTCGAAACCGCACGTAAACGTCGGTACCATCGGACACGTTGACCACGGTAAAACTACTCTTACCGCTGCTATTTCTGCTGTATTAACCAAGACTCACGGTGGTGAAGTTAAAGATTTCGCACAAATCGATAACGCACCAGAAGAGCGTGAGCGTGGTATTACCATCAACACTTCTCACATCGAATACGACACAGAGACTCGTCACTACGCACACGTAGACTGTCCTGGTCACGCCGATTACATCAAAAACATGATCACCGGTGCTGCTCAAATGGACGGCGCGATCTTAGTAGTTGCTGCTACAGACGGTCCTATGCCACAAACTCGTGAGCACATCCTGTTATCTCGTCAGGTTGGCGTACCTTTCATCATCGTATTCATGAACAAATGTGACATGGTTGATGACGAAGAGCTTCTTGAGCTAGTAGAAATGGAAGTTCGTGAACTTCTTAGCGAATACGAATTCCCAGGTGATGACTTACCAGTAATCCAAGGTTCAGCTTTAGGTGCCCTTAACGGCGAAGCTAACTGGGAAGCGAAAGTACTTGAGCTTGCTGATGCTTTAGATTCTTACATTCCAGAGCCAGAACGTGCTATCGACGGTGCATTCATCATGCCTATCGAAGACGTTTTCTCAATCTCAGGTCGTGGTACAGTTGTAACCGGTCGTGTTGAGCGTGGTATCATCAAAGTAGGTGATGCAGTAGAAGTAGTTGGTATCCGTGAAACTCAAACCAGTACTTGTACTGGTGTTGAAATGTTCCGTAAGCTGCTTGACGAAGGTCGTGCCGGTGAGAACTGTGGTATCCTTCTTCGTGGTCTTAAGCGTGAAGACGTTGAGCGTGGTCAAGTATTGGCCGAGCCTGGTTCAATCACTCCTCACACTAAGTTCGAATCAGAAGTATACGTACTGAGCAAAGATGAAGGTGGTCGTCACACGCCATTCTTCAAAGGCTACCGTCCACAGTTCTACTTCCGTACAACTGACATCACAGGTGCTGTAGAGCTTCCTGAAGGTGTAGAAATGGTAATGCCAGGCGACAACCTTAAGTTTGTTGTTGAGCTTATCAACCCGGTTGCGATGGACGAAGGTTTACGCTTCGCTATCCGTGAAGGTGGTCGTACTGTAGGTGCTGGTGTTGTATCTAAAATCATCGATTAATATCGAGATTTAGATAAACAGCTAAACCAAAAAAAGGTCGCGCAAGCGGCCTTTTTTGTGCCTGGTATTTGGTTGCAGCATGGGTAAGGTGGGCTCGTTGTAATTTAAGGAAGACATCGGTTAATTAGAGCCTTAGATTTAGTCACATTGAACTCAACTAAAAAGCTAGTGTCAGTCATCTTTATTGTGGCAGAAACATGGTAGGGCTGATGTTTTATTACTCTTATTATAGAAGGCTATTAATTAACTCTAATCTTTGGCTTGGTTATACTAAGCCCTTATAAATAATTCCGCGTAGCAAGCTACTTTCATGTGCAATTTAGTTGTTTGATTTGCTATCAATACTATTACTTCATTACTCTATTTCAATATAAACCAATGAATTAGCCGAAAGTTCCTGAATACGATATTTCATAACTGGCGGGAAAATGTTCTGTGGCAGTTTATTTAGGGGGCGTTAATGGTGTCAAGCTTATTGGAAGGATTTTCTGATACGAGCTATCTCTGCCCTTCTGCGAGTTATATTTTTTGATGATTATCAGTTATGGCCGTTTTGATAATCTTGAGATTGACTTTGATAGCTCGCTGGCAGATAGGGTCTATCTTTATGTTTTTAGCTCTGAATATGTATACAATCACTTTCATGTTATCCGACGAGAAGGGTAGTTGCTTAAGGCATGTTCCTCAGGGGGGGGTTATTGCTGTTCCAATAAATGCTGACCACGACTCAAGCAGTTCGTGAGTTTGGTGCCTTGTTGTTATGTTTATGTGAATATTTAGGTGTGGGAAAATAAGTGACAAGAGTAGGCTTGATAGCTAGTTGTCTATCTTGGTTTTTTCTCTTTACTTAATGAAGCCTCCTGATGGTAAAGGGGGGCATAGATGTTGAAGGTCATAAAAGGATAATGCTGGTTTACCTTATTGCTATTATGGCAAGCTAGTTCTTTGTATCTTAATCTCACCCTTCTTCTGTTTTTGCCCGGTTATTTGCAGGAGGGATCTTGTTTGCTTGTAAATAATATGTCAAATTTGTTTACATTTTGTTTTGTTTTTAAATTTGTTGTGATTTGCTTTTTTCTTAAGTTGTTGAATTTTTGTGTTTTTGTTGTTTTGGTGTGGTTTTTGCAATCGCGGGCTGTTTTGTAAATTATTTACGTTTAAGTTAATTAGATATCAGGAATTCAGATCGAATGTTAAGAATACTTATTTTAATCATGTCTTTTATTGTTACTCATGCCAATGCCGCTTTACTTTATACTGATTTTTCCGATCTTGAGGAAGGTTTTCACGGAGCTACTCTTAATGATAATGGCATTATCTTTTCCGATGTGAAAGAAGTTGCTGGGGAGCGATACCCGACGCACTGGGCTATTGATGAAATTGACCCTTCAGCGCTTCCTGGAGAAGGGACAGTTCCAGGTATAAAGCAACTGACTTTTGGTGGTTATTCGTCTGGAGTTACTAGTGGTAGTGGATCATCATTTGGTAGTGCTAATATCGATTTCGAAGCCGAGAATGCGCATAGTGCAACTGTTAATATTTATGATACAGGTAATACCGTTTTCTGGGCATGGTCGAATATTTTGACTCTTGAAGCACTTTTTAATGATTCAGTTGTTGCCAGTAGTTTTATAAGTTTCGATGATAATCAGGGATTACAAAGAGTTCAGTCTCTATCTGTGTCTGGGGTTAATTTTGACAGCCTGCGCTTGGTGGCTTCAGGTGCTGAGGTGCAGCAATCTGTATTTATTAGTATAGATAGTGTTTCTATTGAAACAGGTACTCTTACTGTACCTGAGCCGAATTCAATAGTGTTATTCTCAGTACTGGCATTAGTGGCCTTTAGAAGAAAATTTATTAACTCTTAAAGTCGAAACTCATTTTTACAGTTAATCGGGAATTGTTTTCATGATGACAAAGGAAGATTAAATTTCCTTTGTCATCAAAGGGAGATGCCTGTTATTAAAGGCAGTAGCTGCGTGTTTTATTATCAGGTCTATAATTCTATATGGTAATTTTATTGCAATTTCCCTGATTTATCTGCAATCACATATCGCATTTTATCGAGAAGCCATCTATAATGGCGCAGCTTTGCAGGGGTATAGTTCCAATTGGTAGAACAGCGGTCTCCAAAACCGACGGTTGGGAGTTCGAATCTCTCTACCCCTGCCATTTTATTCAGGGCATGAAGCCCGAAGAAATAAACCTCGCCTTATGGCGGGGTCGTTTTGTCATACTTAGACGGGAAAATACAGGTCAGAATTATGAATGCAAGTACAGAAAACCAGCCGAGTGGTTCTCTAGACTCGTTAAAATGGGGAGTAGTATTTCTTCTTTTAGCGGGTGCCGTAGTAGGTAACTACCACTTTGGCGAAGAGTCAGTATTAATTCGCGCAGTTGCGGTAGTGATTGCCATAGCCGTTGCCGGTTTAGTGGCGGTACAAACGGAAAAGGGCCGTACTGCATTAGCATTTGCGAAAGAGTCTAGAACTGAAATTCGCAAAGTTGTCTGGCCAACCCGTCAAGAAGCTATTCAAACCACAGGCATCGTATTAGTGGCGACATTATTTATGTCTCTGCTGCTTTGGGGCCTGGATTCTATTCTTTTCTGGGTAGTCGGTTTTATTACCGGTATACAGGTATAAATATGTCCGAAGAAACTACAACATTGACTGAAGAAACTTCAAAACCTAAATTAAGATGGTACGTGGTTCAGGCGTTTTCAGGTTATGAAGCGCGTGTCCAGAAAACCCTGATTGAGCACGTGGAAATTCACGGCTTACAAGACAAGTTCGGTCAAATTCTGGTCCCTACCGAAGAAGTGATCGAAATGCGTGCCGGCCAAAAACGCAAAAGTGCGCGTAAATTCTTCCCGGGTTATGTCCTGGTTGAAATGGCCATGGATGAAGAAGCCTGGCACTTAGTGAAAAGTGTACCGCGCGTGCTTGGTTTTATCGGCGGCACCAGTGATCGTCCTGCGCCTATTTCGCAAAAAGAAGCAGATCGCATCTTACAGCGTTTAGAAACCACAGATCAGCCTAAGCCTAAGACCTTGTTTGAGCCGGGTGAAGTGGTTCGTGTTATCGACGGTCCTTTCGCAGACTTCAACGGTGTGGTTGAAGAGCTCGACTATGAGAAGAACCGTATCAAGGTTTCTGTGCTTATCTTTGGTCGTTCTACCCCGGTTGATCTTGAGTTCGGTCAGGTAGAAAAAGGCTAATTTAGGGCATTAACCTTAATAGATTACTTTTTCTTTAAAAGAAGTATTGAATCGGCAGCGTTGATTAATATATAATCCGCTGCCGATTTTTTTTGAGTTGATGAAAATCAAGGCAAAAAGAACGGATTTTATACTCACGGGGAGCCTGAATCGTAAGATAAGGCGTTTGCACCCATAATGAAGGTATTTATACAATGGCTAAAAAAGTCCAAGCTTTAATCAAGCTACAAGTAGCTGCTGGTGCAGCTAACCCGTCACCACCGGTTGGTCCTGCTCTGGGTCAGCACGGTGTGAACATCATGGAATTCTGTAAAGCGTTCAACGCCAAAACAGATTCGATTGAAAAAGGCGCGCCGGTTCCAGTAGTTATTACTGTATACAACGATCGCTCTTTCACTTTTGAAACCAAAACACCACCAGCTTCTTTCTTATTGAAAAAAGCGGCAGGTATCAAAAGCGGTTCAGGACGTCCTAACACTGAAAAAGTTGGTACTGTTACTACAGCTCAACTTGAAGAAATCGTTAAGACAAAAGAACCTGATCTTACTGCCGGTTCTTTAGAAGCAGCAGTGCGTACCATTGCGGGTTCTGCTCGTTCAATGGGTTTAGTGGTAGAGGACTAATCAATGGCTAAATTATCAAAACGCGCTCGTCTTATCCGTGAAAAAGTAGACGTTTTAAAAGAATACGATATCAATGAAGCCCTGGCTTTATTGAAAGAATTAGCAACTGCTAAATTCAACGAAAGTGTTGATGTTGCCATTAAC
Source organism: Thalassomonas actiniarum (assembly GCF_000948975.2). GTDB lineage: Bacteria > Pseudomonadota > Gammaproteobacteria > Enterobacterales > Alteromonadaceae > Thalassomonas > Thalassomonas actiniarum. The sequence continues at coordinate 6,155,367 of NZ_CP059735.1, read as the reverse complement.
CTTGGCATCGATGCTCGTAAATCAGATCAAAACGTTCGTGGCGCTACAGTATTACCAAACGGTACTGGCCGTGATGTACGTGTTGCTGTATTCACACAGGGCGCTAATGCTGAAAAAGCAAAAGAAGCCGGTGCTGATGTAGTAGGCATGGAAGATTTAGCCGAGCAGGTTAAAGCAGGCGAAATGAACTTTGACGTTGTTATCGCTTCTCCAGACGCCATGCGTGTTGTTGGCCAATTAGGTCAGATTTTAGGCCCACGTGGCTTAATGCCTAACCCTAAAGTTGGTACTGTAACTCCTGACGTTGCTGCTGCAGTTAAAAATGCTAAAGCTGGTCAGATCCGTTACCGTAACGACAAAAACGGTATCATCCATACCACTATCGGTAAGGTTGATTTCGAAGAAGCTAAATTACAGCAAAACCTTGAAGCTTTACTGGAAGCCCTTAAGAAGGCTAAACCAGCTAACGCTAAAGGCGCGTTCATTAAGAAAGTTTCTGTTTCTACCACTATGGGTGCCGGTGTTGCCGTCAACCAGGGTAGCTTAACTTTATAATGTTCAGGTAAAGATTTTTTCTTTACCTTGGCGGAATTATGAACTATAATTTCGCCCCTTAAATTTTGGTAGGAGTTGTGGTTTTTGCGGTTTTTATTAAAACCCATCAACTTAACGACCCCGTCAAAGACCGTAGGTGCAGTAGGAGTTTACTTGTATTGCTTAATCGACCTACGTAGATGGTGATTACCCAGATATTTCCTTAAATTTCTGGCTCTCGCCGTAAACGGCCTGGAGTCTTACTTATCTTAAGTATGGGACTTTCAGGGATAGTAAATGCCGGTTTTATCCGGCTGAACCAGGAGTTAAAAGCCAATGGCTATCAATCTTGATGACAAAAAAGCAATTGTTGCTGAAGTTCAAGAAGCTGCCAGTGGCGCTCTGTCAGCTGTTATTGCGGATTCTCGCGGTGTAACAGTTGAAGCGATTACTGCGTTGCGTAAGCAAGCACGTGAAAATGGCGTTTGGATGAAAGTTGTCCGTAACACCTTAGCACGTCGTGCAGTTGAAGGTACTCCTTTCGAGTGTGTTAAAGATACACTTGTTGGTCCTTCACTTATCGCATTTTCAAACGAGCACCCAGGTGCTGCGGCTCGTCTTTTCTCTGATTTCGCTAAAGAAAACGAGAAATTCGAACTTAAAGCTGCTGCATACGAAGGGGATGTTGTTGACGTAAATATGTTAGCTAAGCTACCTACTTACGACGAAGCAATCGCACGTTTAATGAGCGCTATGAAAGAAGCATCTGCAGGCAAACTTTGCCGTACAATTGCTGCAATTCGCGATCAGAAAGAACAAGAAGCTGCTTAATTCTAGCCTTGGGCTACAAGCACTTTTTTGTATTTATAGTTATTCCAAACAGCACTTTTTACGATAAGGCTGTTTATTAAATTAGGAAATTTGAAATGTCTATTTCTAACGAAGATATTCTAAATGCTATTGCTGAAAAATCAGTAATGGAAGTTGTTGAACTAATCGAAGCAATGGAAGAGAAGTTTGGCGTATCTGCTGCAGCTGCTGTTGCTGTTGCTGGTGGTGACGCTGGTGGCGCTGCTGCTGAGCAAACTGAATTCGACGTAATCTTAGCTGGTTTCGGCGATAAGAAAGTTGCAGTAATCAAAGCAGTTCGCGGCGCGACTGGTTTAGGTCTGAAAGAAGCTAAAGAATTAGTTGAAGCAGCTCCTAAAGCTCTTAAAGAAGGCGTTGAGAAAGCTGAAGCTGAAGAGCTTAAGAAAGCTCTTGAAGAAGCAGGCGCTACTGTTGAGATCAAATAATCTGTCGCCCGACAGATTAGCTGCCTGAAAGGGCAATGGCTGGTGATTTAAACGTCACCGGCCTTTTTGCGCTAAAGAAATTGGTTTTTTTTTAAACCAAAACAGTGCATTATTTAATGAATTCGACTTAAATGTCACTGAAAAACCTGTCTTACTAGACAGATTCGGCCATAACCAGCAAGCTGAGGAACCCCATGGTTTACTCTTACTCTGAAAAGAAACGAATTAGAAAGGACTTTGGTAAAAGTGCACAGGTCATGGATTATCCATTCCTGTTGTCCATCCAACTCGAATCTTTCCGCAAGTTTATTGATATTGATCCAACAGGTGAAACAGGCCTTGAGGCCGCGTTCCGTTCTATTTTCCCAATTAAAGCCTACTCAGGTAGCTCAGAATTACAATTTGTCAGCTATCGCTTAGGTGAGCCGTTATTTGATGTTAAAGAATGTCAAATTCGCGGTATTACTTACTCAGCACCTCTGCGCGTTAAATTGCGTCTGGTGGTTTATGATAAAGAAGCACCTGCTGGCACAGTAAAAGATATCAAAGAACAAGAAGTATACATGGGTGAAATCCCCTTGATGACAGACAACGGTACTTTTGTCATCAATGGTACTGAACGTGTTATTGTTTCTCAATTACACCGTTCGCCAGGCGTATTCTTTGATCACGATAAAGGCAAAACCCATTCATCAGGTAAGGTCCTGTATAATGCGCGTGTAATTCCTTACCGTGGTTCATGGTTAGATTTTGAATTTGATCCCAAAGATAACTTATTTGTCCGTATTGACCGTCGCCGTAAATTACCTGCAACGATAATTTTACGCGCCCTGGAATATTCTTCAGAAGAAATTCTGGCGATGTTCTACGACAATACCGGTTTTGAAATCAAAGGTGACAAGCTGATCATGGAACTTGTTCCTGAGCGCTTACGTGGTGAAACCGCAACTTTTGATGTCAAATTAGCCAATGGTGATGTTCTGGTTGAGCAAGGCCGTCGTATCACGGCGCGTCATATTCGCACCTTGACCAAAGAAGGCATGACCGAATTGGAAGTTCCTACCGATTACATTGTAGGAAAAGTACTTTCGAAGAACTATGTTGATGAAAGTACCGGCGAGATCATCGCCGAAGCGAATGCCGAAATTACTTTAGAAATCCTTGCCGCCTTGAGTCAGGCCGGCCATAAAGCGATTTCTACCCTTTATATGAACGAATTTGATGTTGGTTCATATATGTCTGATACCCTGCGTATCGACAGCACAACCAACCGTCTGGAAGCCCTGGTTGAAATTTACCGCATGATGCGTCCGGGTGAGCCGCCGACAAAAGATGCTGCTGAAACCTTATTCGCCAACTTATTCTTCTCATTAGAGCGTTACGACCTGTCTACCGTTGGTCGTATGAAGTTCAACCGTCGTGTTGGTATCCAGGAAGAAGTAGGTGAAGGCGTACTGTCTAACGAAGATATTATCTCGGTAATGAAAACCTTGATCGATATCCGTGACGGTAAAGGCGATGTCGATGATATCGATCACTTAGGTAACCGTCGTATCCGTAGCGTAGGTGAAATGGCCGAAAACCAGTTCCGTGTAGGTCTGGTTCGTGTTGAACGCGCCGTACGTGAGCGTTTAAGTCTGGGTGACTTAGATGCCATCATGCCGCAGGATCTGATCAATGCCAAGCCGATCTCTGCTGCCGTGAAAGAATTCTTTGGTTCCAGCCAGCTGTCTCAGTTTATGGACCAAAACAACCCGTTATCAGAAGTGACCCATAAGCGTCGTATCTCTGCCTTAGGGCCGGGTGGTTTGACCCGTGAACGCGCAGGCTTCGAAGTACGTGACGTACATCCTACCCACTACGGTCGTGTATGTCCTATCGAAACGCCGGAAGGTCCAAACATCGGTTTGATCAACTCGCTTTCTTGTTATGCGCGCACCAATGACTACGGTTTCCTGGAAACGCCATACCGTAAGATCATCGACGGCGTGGTCACCGACGAAGTTGATTACTTGTCGGCGATTGAAGAAGGTAACTTCGTGATCGCACAAGCCGATGCAAAAGTTGACGAGAACAAGAAACTACAAGATGAATTAGTACCTTGTCGTCACAAGAACGAATTTACCCTGATGTCTGCCGATGCCGTTCAATATATGGACGTATCGCCACAGCAAATCGTTTCCGTTGCCGCCAGCCTTATCCCGTTCCTTGAACACGATGATGCTAACCGTGCCTTGATGGGATCGAACATGCAACGTCAAGCCGTACCTACCTTAAAAGTGGATAAGCCGCTTGTTGGTACCGGTATGGAAAAAATTGTTGCTGTTGACTCGGGTGTTACCGTGGTTGCCAAACGTGGTGGTGTTATCGACTATGTCGACGCGTCACGTATCGTGGTTAAGGTAAATGAAGATGAAATGATCCCGGGTGAAGCGGGTATCGATATCTACAACCTGACCAAATACACGCGTTCTAACCAAAATACCTGTATTAACCAACGTCCAACCTGTCGTATGCACGAGCCGGTTGTTCGTGGTGACGTATTAGCCGATGGTCCTTCTACCGATTTAGGTGAATTGGCCCTGGGTCAGAACATGCGTATCGCCTTCATGCCGTGGAATGGTTATAACTTTGAGGATTCAATGTTGTTCTCAGAGCGTGTTGCCAAAGAAGATCGCTTCACTACCATCCATATCCAGGAATTAAGCTGTATCGCTCGTGATACTAAGCTTGGCTCAGAAGAAATTACTTCTGATATTCCAAATGTTGGTGAGTCTGCCTTATCTAAGCTGGATGAAGCCGGTGTTGTCTACATTGGTGCCGAAGTAAACGGCGGCGATATCCTGGTAGGTAAAGTTACCCCTAAAGGTGAAACTCAGCTTACGCCGGAAGAGAAGCTATTACGTGCTATCTTCGGTGAAAAAGCCGCTGACGTTAAAGACAGCTCGCTGCGTGTACCTAACTCAGTTTCAGGTACCATTATCGACGTACAGATCTTCACCCGTGACGGTGTAGAAAAAGATAAGCGCGCCTTAGAAATCGAAGAAATGCAGCTTAAACAAGTCAAGAAAGACTTGGGGGATGAGTTCAGCATTTTAGAAGACGGTATTTATGCCCGTGCCAAGAAGCTGTTGTTATCTGCCGGCCTGAACGAATCTGATCTGAACAGCATGTCTCGCGACAAGTGGTTGGTACAGAGCCTTGCCGACGAAGGTCAGCAGTCTGAGCTTGAGCAAATTGCCGAGCAGTACGATAACATCAAAGCCGACTTTGATAAGAAGTTCGAAATCAAACGTCGTAAGATTGTTCAAGGCGATGATTTGGCACCAGGTGTGTTAAAAATCGTTAAGGTATACCTTGCCGTTAAACGTCGTATCCAGCCAGGTGATAAAATGGCTGGTCGTCACGGTAACAAAGGTGTTATCTCAAACGTTGTGCCTGTGGAAGACATGCCTTATGACCAAAATGGTGTTCCGGTAGATATCGTACTTAACCCGCTGGGTGTACCATCGCGGATGAACATCGGTCAGATCCTTGAGACCCATTTAGGTATGGCTGCCCGCGGTATCGGTGAGAAAATCAACCGTATGCTTGAAGCGCAGCAGGAAATGCACAAACTGCGTGAATTCCTTAAAGAAGTCTACAATGTTGGTAAGTCGCGTCAGACGGTTGATATCGACAGCTTCTCTGATGATGAAGTGATGCGTTTAGCCGATAACTTACGTGCCGGTCTTCCTATTGCTACACCTGTATTTGACGGTGCAGCAGAGAAAGAAATCAAAGAGCTGTTCAAGCTTGCCGATATGCCGGAAAGCGGTCAGTTCACCCTGACTGACGGCCGTACCGGTCGTGAGTTTGAGCGTCCGGTAACCGTAGGTTACATGTATATGCTGAAACTGAATCACTTGGTTGATGACAAGATGCACGCCCGTTCTACCGGTTCATACAGTCTGGTTACCCAACAGCCTCTGGGTGGTAAAGCTCAGTTCGGTGGTCAGCGTTTCGGAGAGATGGAAGTCTGGGCATTAGAAGCCTACGGCGCAGCATATACGCTACAGGAAATGCTTACAGTTAAGTCTGATGATGTTAACGGTCGTACTAAGATGTACAAAAACCTGGTTGATGGTGATCATCGCATGGAACCGGGTATGCCTGAGTCGTTCAACGTATTGTTGAAAGAAATTCGCTCGTTGGGTATCAACATCGAATTAGATCAGGAATAAGCCGGGTCAACTATAACTGTATTGCAGACCTAATTGCGAAAATCAGTACATGGAGAGAGCACTGCTCTCTCCCGTATTTAACTCCGACAGGAGATAGAGTGTGAAAGATTTACTTAAGTTTCTTAAGCAACAGAATCAAACAGAAGAATTCGATAGCATTCGCATCGGATTGGCTTCGCCTGATTTGATCCGTTCATGGTCATTTGGTGAAGTAAAGAAACCTGAGACCATTAACTACCGTACGTTCAAACCAGAGCGTGACGGCCTATTTTGTGCGCGTATATTCGGACCGGTAAAAGACTATGAGTGTCTTTGTGGTAAATATAAGCGTCTTAAGCACCGTGGTGTAATTTGTGAAAAATGTGGCGTTGAGGTTACCTTAACCAAAGTTCGTCGTGACCGTATGGGTCATATCGAATTAGCCAGCCCGGTTGCCCACATCTGGTTCTTAAAATCATTACCGTCCCGTATCGGTCTGTTATTAGACATGACCCTGCGTGATATTGAGCGCGTGCTTTATTTTGAATCTTATGTTGTAACCGAGCCTGGTATGACAACATTAGAGAAGAGCCAGATCCTAACGGAAGAAGAATACCTTGACGCCCTGGAAGAGCACGGTGACGAGTTCGACGCCAAAATGGGTGCCGAAGCCGTTCTTGCTTTACTGCAACAAATCGATTTAGACGGTGAAGTCGCGCAGATGCGTGAAGAATTACCGGAAATCGGCAGTGAAACCAAGCGTAAGAAGATCACTAAGCGTTTGAAGCTGATGGAAGCTTTCGCCCAGTCCGGCAACAAGCCTGAGTGGATGATCTTATCGGTATTACCGATTCTTCCGCCTGATTTACGTCCGTTGGTACCTCTGGACGGTGGCCGTTTCGCGACTTCAGATCTGAACGATCTTTACCGCCGCGTCATCAACCGTAACAACCGTTTGAAGCGTCTTCTTGACCTGGTTGCTCCGGACATCATCGTACGTAACGAAAAACGTATGTTGCAGGAATCGGTAGATGCCTTATTAGATAACGGTCGTCGCGGTCGCGCCATTACCGGTTCTAACAAGCGTCCATTGAAATCGCTTGCCGACATGATCAAGGGTAAGCAAGGTCGTTTCCGTCAAAACTTACTAGGTAAGCGTGTTGACTACTCAGGCCGTTCTGTAATCACCGTTGGTCCTACACTGCGTTTACACCAGTGTGGTTTACCGAAAAAAATGGCTTTGGAATTATTCAAGCCGTTTATCTACGGTAAATTAGAAGCCCGTGGTTTAGCGACCACCATTAAAGCGGCGAAAAAATTAGTAGAGCGTGAAGGCGCGGAAGTTTGGGATGTACTTGATGAAGTGATCCGTGAACATCCGGTGATGCTTAACCGTGCACCTACCCTTCACAGACTCGGTATCCAGGCGTTTGAGCCGGTACTGATCGAAGGTAAAGCTATCCATTTACATCCATTGGTTTGTGCGGCTTATAACGCTGACTTCGATGGTGACCAAATGGCGGTACACGTACCATTGACGATTGAAGCGCAATTAGAAGCGCGTGCGTTAATGATGTCTACCAACAACGTATTATCACCTGCTAACGGTGACCCTATCATCGTACCTTCACAGGACGTTGTATTAGGTCTTTATTACCTTACCCGTGACCGTGTTAACGGCAAGGGTGAAGCCATGGTATTTGCCAATACCAAGGAAGCGGAAAAAGCTTATCGCACCGGTGTTGCCGAACTGCACGCCCGTGTGAAAATCCGTATCACCGAGCATGTAAAAGACGCCGAAGGCAACCTGGTGCCGCAAGTATCCCTGCGTGATACCACTATCGGTCGTGCCATCTTATGGCAGGTATGTCCTGACGGCATCCCTTATGAGCTGATCGACCAGCCGCTGGGTAAAAAGCCGATTTCCCGTTTAATCAACCATTGTTACCGTAACCTTGGTTTGAAAGAAACGGTTATCTTTGCCGACCACATCATGTACACAGGTTTCCACTACGCGATGATCGCCGGTGCTTCTGTTGGTATCGATGATATGGTTATCCCGGATGCCAAGTACACCATTATCGAGAGTGCGGAAGAAGAAGTTGCTGAAATTCAGGAACAGTTCGACCAAGGTCTGGTAACCGCCGGTGAGAAATACAACAAAGTCATCGATATCTGGTCATCTGCTAACGAAAAAGTTTCGAAAGCGATGATGGATAACTTATCGAAAGAAACCATTGTTAACCGTCACGGTGAAGATGAAGAGCAAGACTCTTTCAACTCCATCTTTATGATGGCTGACTCCGGTGCTCGTGGTAGTGCCGCTCAGATCCGTCAGCTGGCCGGTATGCGTGGTCTGATGGCTAAGCCGGATGGCTCCATCATCGAAACGCCGATCACCGCTAACTTCCGTGAAGGTCTGAACGTACTTCAGTACTTCATCTCAACTCACGGTGCTCGTAAAGGTTTGGCGGATACCGCACTGAAAACGGCTAACTCCGGTTACCTGACCCGTCGTCTGGTTGATGTTGCTCAGGATTTGGTTGTGACCGAACATGACTGTGGCACCGAAGACGGCTTATTAATGACGCCATTGATTGAAGGTGGTGACGTTGTAGAACCATTACGTGAACGTGTGCTTGGTCGTGTGGTTGCCGATGACGTATTGATCCCGGGTACCGAAGAAGTATTGTTACCGCGTAACACCCTTATCGATGAGCACCTGTGTGACGTTATCGAAGATAACTCAGTGGATCAGATCAAGGTACGTTCTATCATTACCTGTGAAACCGACTTCGGTATCTGTTCTCACTGTTACGGCCGTGATTTGGCCCGTGGTCATATGATCAACCAGGGTGAAGCGGTTGGTGTTGTTGCGGCACAGTCCATCGGTGAACCGGGTACACAGCTGACCATGCGTACCTTCCACATCGGTGGTGCGGCATCAAGGGCTTCTGCAGAAAACAGCGTACAGGTGAAAAACACCGGTACCCTGAAACTGCAAAATGCTAAGTTTGTTTTGAACTCAGAAGGTAATATCGTTATTACTTCTCGTTCATCCGAGCTTACCGTGATCGATGAGTTAGGTCGTGAGAAAGAGCGTTATAAAGTGCCTTACGGCTCTGTACTTTCCAAGAAAGACGGTGAAAGCATCGAAGCCGGTGAAACCGTGGCTAACTGGGATCCGCATACTCACCCAATCATCACCGAGGTAGCGGGTAAGATCAAATTTGTCGATTTGATCGACGGCTTGACCATGACCCGTGAAACCGATGAATTAACCGGTTTATCCAGCATCGTAGTAACCGATGCCGGTCAGCGTAGCTCGGCAGGTAAAGAACTGCGTCCTATGGTGAAACTGGTTGATATGAAAGGTAACGACGTCAATATCGCCGGTACCGAAATTCCAGCACAATACTTCTTGCCGGGTAACGCGATTGTTAACCTGGAAGATGGTGCAGAGGTTAACATCGGTGATGCCCTGGCCCGTATTCCACAGGAAAGCTCGAAGACCCGTGATATCACCGGTGGTTTGCCGCGTGTTGCCGACCTGTTCGAAGCCCGTAAGCCGAAAGAGCCTGCGATTCTTGCTGAGAAAACCGGTATTATCGGTTTCGGTAAAGAAACCAAAGGTAAGCGTCGTCTGTTAATCACTCAGCCTAGCGGTGAAGTGTATGAAGAGATGATCCCGAAATGGCGTCAGCTGAACGTGTTCGAAGGTGAATCTGTGCAAAAAGGTGAAGTTATTGCCGACGGTCCAGAGTCGCCGCATGACATCTTACGCCTGCGTGGTGTAGCACCTGTTGCTAACTATATCGTTAACGAAGTCCAGGACGTTTACCGTCTGCAGGGTGTAAAAATTAACGATAAGCACATCGAAGTTATTGTCCGTCAGATGATCCGTAAGTGTGAAATCTTAGACAGCGGTGACAGCGAATTCCTTAAAGGCGAGCAGGTTGAAGTGGCGCGCGTGAATATCGCAAACCGTGAGCTTGAAGCGCAAGGCAAAGTGCCGGCCGAATACGAAATGCAGATGATGGGTATTACCAAGGCTTCCTTGTCTACCGAATCCTTCATTTCAGCAGCGTCGTTCCAGGAAACCACCCGTGTACTTACCGAAGCAGCTGTTGCCGGTAAGAAAGACGGTTTACGTGGCCTGAAAGAAAACGTTATCGTTGGTCGTTTGATCCCTGCGGGTACCGGTTACTCTTACCACCAGGAGCGTGCACGCAAGCGCACTCTTGAGCCGGAAGTAGAGGTAACGGTATCAGCCGATGAAGCTGAAAAAGCGTTAACCGATGCGTTAAATGCCGGATTAAACCCGGAAGCAGAAGATTAATGCAATTTTCTTGCTAAATAATGTAAGTTCTAGCCTGTCGGACTTGACAGGTTAAAGCTTGACCATTAGAATTCCGCGACCCTATATTCTGTACCTTATGTACTTAGAATCCAGGGTCGCGGTTTTCACGTTTATAAGCGCGTAAAATAGTAATCGACTATTATTACGCATGTTTCACTAATCAGGAGCTATTTAATGGCAACTATTAACCAATTGGTACGTAAACCACGTGTCAGACAGGTAGCAAAAAGTAACGTTCCTGCGTTACAAGCTTGTCCTCAACGTCGTGGCGTATGTACTCGTGTGTATACTACTACACCTAAAAAACCTAACTCAGCACTACGTAAGGTTGCTCGTGTTCGTTTAACTAACGGCTTCGAAGTAACTTCATACATCGGTGGTGAAGGTCACAACTTACAAGAGCATAGCGTAATTTTGATTCGCGGTGGTCGTGTAAAAGATTTACCAGGTGTGCGTTATCACACCGTTCGTGGCGCACTGGATTGTTCAGGCGTTAACGACAGAAGACAGGGCCGTTCTAAGTACGGTGCTAAGCGACCTAAATCTTAACGGTTTCCGTGAAGTAAGGCCAAATTAACATATTTAACAATTTTGGGTTAATCCTGAATTATACGGAGAATTAAGATGCCAAGAAGACGCGTCGTAGGGCAACGTAAAATATTGCCAGATCCTAAGTTCCATAATGAACTTTTAGCAAAATTCATCAACATCCTTATGGTTGATGGTAAAAAATCTACTGCAGAAAAAATCGTTTACGGTGCATTAGACATCTTAGCCGAAAAATCTGACAAAGAGCATTTAGACTTGTTCGAAACTGCTCTTGATAACATCCGTCCACAGGTGGAAGTAAAATCTCGCCGTGTTGGTGGTTCTACTTATCAGGTTCCGGTTGAAGTACGTCCAGTGCGTCGTAATGCACTAGCCATGCGTTGGTTAGTTGATGCAGCTCGTAAACGTGGTGAAAAATCGATGGCTCAGCGCCTTGCTAACGAAATGTTAGATGCGTCTGACAACAAAGGCTCAGCGGTTAAGAAGCGTGAAGACGTTCACCGTATGGCTGAAGCAAACAAAGCGTTCGCTCACTACCGCTGGTAAGCACAGTAGTAAGTGGACTGGTGTCGTTATTGGCTTGTTTAAGCTGATAGCGACGCAAATTTATCGTTCGGGAAATGACTTCCCGGCAAGAGGATATAATTGTGGCTCGTACAACGCCTATTGAGCGCTACCGTAATATTGGTATTTGTGCTCATGTAGATGCCGGTAAAACGACAACAACAGAGCGGGTACTTTTCTACACGGGTCTTTCTCATAAGATCGGTGAGGTTCATGATGGCGCCGCCACCATGGACTGGATGGAGCAAGAGCAGGAGCGGGGGATTACTATTACCTCGGCGGCCACTACTTGTTTCTGGAAAGGTATGGATGCCCAATTTGAAGATCACCGCATCAATATCATCGACACCCCGGGTCACGTTGACTTTACTATTGAAGTAGAGCGTTCATTGCGTGTGCTTGACGGTGCGGTATTGGTACTGTGTGCTTCTTCTGGTGTTCAGCCGCAAACAGAAACCGTATGGCGTCAAATGGAGAAATACTCCGTACCACGCATGGTTTTTGTTAATAAAATGGACCGCGCAGGCGCGGACTTTTTATCGGTTGTTGAACAACTAGGTTCTCGTTTAGGTGCTAACGCGGTTCCGATGCAACTTGCCATCGGCGCAGAAGATGAGTTCCGCGGTATTGTTGACTTAGTAAAAATGAAAGCCATTAACTGGAACGAAAGTGACCAGGGCATGACCTTTACTTATGAAGACATTCCGGCGGATATGCAGGATTTGGCCGACGAATGGCGGGAAAATCTTGTTTCTGAAGCGGCAGAAGCATCTGAAGAATTAATGGATAAGTACCTTGAAGAAGGTGACTTGTCCGAAGCAGAAATTAAAGCTGCATTACGTACTCGTACCCTAAACAATGAAATCATCCTTTGCTCTTGTGGCTCGGCCTTTAAGAACAAAGGGGTTCAGGCGGTACTTGATGCTGTTATCGAATATATGCCTTCGCCGACGGAAGTTGAAGCGATTACGGGTATTAACGATGACAAAGACGAAACCGAAGGAACGCGTGAAGCCGACGATAGTGCGCCATTTGCCGCATTAGCGTTTAAAATCGCGACGGACCCGTTTGTCGGTACCTTAACCTTCTTCCGGGTTTATTCCGGTGTGGTTAACTCTGGTGACAGTGTTTACAACCCGGTGAAAGCCAAGAAAGAGCGTTTTGGTCGTATCGTGCAAATGCATGCCAATGATCGTCAGGAAATAAAAGAAGTTCGTGCAGGAGATATTGCCGCGGCTATCGGTCTTAAAGACGTAACCACGGGTGATACCTTATGTGATGCCAATCATGTCATCACGCTAGAACGCATGGAGTTCCCTGAGCCGGTTATTTCGGTAGCGGTTGAGCCAAAAACCAAAGCTGACCAGGAAAAAATGGGTATAGCTTTAGGTAAGCTGGCTGCAGAAGATCCGTCTTTCCGCGTCGAATCAGACGAGGAAACGGGTCAAACCATCATCTCTGGTATGGGTGAATTACACTTAGATATCTTAGTTGACCGTATGAAGCGTGAATTTAGCGTGGATTGTAACGTTGGTAAGCCACAAGTGGCCTATCGCGAAACCATTCGCTCTACGGTTGAAGTTGAAGGAAAATTTGTTCGTCAATCAGGTGGTCGTGGTCAATTTGGTCATGTTTGGTTGAAAATGGAACCTTTACCCGAAGGGGAAGGTTTTGAATTTGTTAACGAAATTGTTGGCGGTGTGGTTCCTAAGGAATACATCCCGGCAGTTGAAAAGGGCTGTAGAGAGCAAATGGATAGCGGTGTTTTAGCCGGCTACCCTATGTTAGACGTTAAAGTCACCCTTTACGATGGCTCTTTTCATGACGTTGACTCAAACGAAATGGCGTTTAAAGTCGCCGCCGCTATGGGCTTCAGGAAAGGTGCGCTCGAAGCGTCGCCGGTTATTCTTGAGCCGATGATGAAGGTGGAAGTGACTACGCCGGAAGCAAACATGGGTGATGTCGTGGGCGATTTAAACCGTCGCCGCGGGATGATCGATGGCATGGACGAAGGTCCTGCTGGCTTGAAGATAGTGAATGCCCTGGTACCACTATCTGAGATGTTTGGTTATGCTACTGACTTACGTAGTGCAACCCAAGGTCGTGCCTCTTATTCAATGGAGTTTCAACAATATAATGAAGCGCCTAAGAATGTTGCCGACACTATTACGGAATCTCGTAAGGCTTAATGAAAGTCTGGCTCGGTCTTATGGCCGGGCTTTTAATAAACTTTAAGGTAATTGAAAAATGGCTAAAGAAAAATTTGAACGTTCGAAACCGCACGTAAACGTTGGTACTATCGGACACGTTGACCACGGTAAAACTACTTTAACAGCTGCTATCTCTGCTGTATTAACTAAAACTCACGGTGGTGAAGTTAAAGATTTCGCACAAATCGATAACGCACCAGAAGAGCGTGAGCGTGGTATTACTATCAACACTTCTCACATCGAATACGATACAGAGACTCGTCACTACGCACACGTAGACTGTCCTGGTCACGCCGATTACATCAAAAACATGATCACCGGTGCTGCTCAAATGGACGGCGCGATCTTAGTAGTTGCTGCTACAGACGGTCCTATGCCACAAACTCGTGAGCACATCCTGTTATCTCGTCAGGTTGGTGTACCTTTCATCATCGTATTCATGAACAAATGTGACATGGTTGATGACGAAGAGCTTCTTGAGCTAGTAGAAATGGAAGTTCGTGAACTTCTTAGCGAATACGAATTCCCAGGTGATGACTTGCCAGTAATCCAAGGTTCAGCTTTAGGTGCCCTTAACGGCGAAGCTAACTGGGAAGCGAAAGTACTTGAGCTTGCTGACGCTTTAGATTCTTACATTCCAGAGCCAGAGCGTGCTATCGACGGTGCATTCATCATGCCTATCGAAGACGTTTTCTCAATCTCAGGTCGTGGTACAGTTGTAACCGGTCGTGTTGAGCGTGGTATCATCAAAGTAGGTGATGCAGTAGAAGTAGTTGGTATCCGTGAAACTCAAACCAGTACTTGTACTGGTGTTGAAATGTTCCGTAAGCTGCTTGACGAAGGCCGTGCCGGTGAAAACTGTGGTATCCTTCTTCGTGGTCTTAAGCGTGAAGACGTTGAACGTGGTCAAGTACTGGCCGAGCCTGGTTCAATCACTCCTCACACTAAGTTCGAATCAGAAGTATACGTACTGAGCAAAGATGAAGGTGGTCGTCACACGCCATTCTTCAAAGGCTACCGTCCACAGTTCTACTTCCGTACAACTGACATCACAGGTGCTGTAGAGCTTCCTGAAGGTGTAGAAATGGTAATGCCAGGCGACAACCTTAAGTTTGTTGTTGAGCTTATCAACCCGGTTGCGATGGACGAAGGTTTACGCTTCGCTATCCGTGAAGGTGGTCGTACTGTAGGTGCTGGTGTTGTATCTAAAATCATCGATTAATATCGAGATTTAGATAAACATCTAAACCAGAAAAAGGTCGCGTAAGCGGCCTTTTTTATTGCCTGGTATGTTAGTGGGAGGCGGTGTTGTATCGCTTTTCCCTAAAGAAAGGCATCGACTAATATCGGTGCTTCAGAGTAACAGCTAAACCAGAAAAAGGTCGCGTAAGCGGCCTTTTTTATTGCCTGGTATGTTAGTGGGGGCGGTGTTGTATCGCTTTTACCTAAAGAAAGGCATCGACTAATATCGGTGCTTTAGAGTAACAGCTAAACCAGAAAAAGGTCGCGTAAGCGGCCTTTTTTATTGCCTGGTATTTAGAGGTGGTGGTGTTGTATCGCTCTTACCGTGAGCGTCTGGGCAATGACACCTTAATTTAGAATAGCACCTGTATATTTTATTGAACAACATGCCGGAAAAACAAAAAGCCCGGTCACTGCAATTAACCGGGCTTTCCTCTAAAAGTTAACACCAATTTTATAACGATAGCAGTAATCTAATGTATGACTTCGAAACCTCATTTGTCTTGCCCAAGCATTTATAAGCAGCTATGGGACTTTGATGAATCAAAATTCTTCCCACTCCGCATCCGGGTGGGTAATAGAATTAACAAGCTTTTTAGTTCGGGGGGTGATGACCTCAGTTCCTTGTTCATCAGACTCCGCATTACTCCCCAGTATTTTGGTTAGCGATGAAGATTCATTGTTGCCATCATAATTAAAGAAATTGACCTGCTCCATTAATATTTCTGCTTGCTCTTCCATTGCTTTACTGGAAGCTGCGGCTTCTTCAACCAATGCCGCATTTTGCTGGGTCATTTCATCCATCTGGCTCACTGCAGCGCTGACTTCACTAATACCGGCAGCTTGCTCTTTTCCGGCGGCTTCGATATCACGAATCATCAAACTAACCTTTTCAATAGCTGCAACTAACTCATTAAATGTCGTTCCCGTATCATTCACATATTTAGAGCCCTGACCTACCGCTTCAACACTATCATTTATCAGCCCTTTAATATCTTTGGCTGCGGCAGCCGAACGCTGTGCCAGACTACGAACTTCAGCAGCAACCACAGCAAAACCACGGCCTTGCTCGCCAGCCCGGGCTGCTTCTACGGCAGCATTAAGCGCCAATAGGTTTGTCTGGAAAGCTATTTCATCTATTACCCCTATAATATCTGCAATTTCGCTACTGGATTTATTAATGCCTTTCATGGCCGTAATCGCACTTTCTACTACTTTGCCTCCATTGGAGGCACTTTGCATAACTTCGCTTGACAAGCGGTTAACTTCAGAACTGTTTTCGGCATTTTGCTGTACGGTACTGGTTAATTGTTCCATAGCAGAAGCGGTTTCTTCCAAAGAAGAAGCCTGCGACTCGGTACGATGGCTTAATTCATTGTTCCCTGAGGCAATTTCACGCGAAGAGGTAAACACATTATTCGATGCCCCTCGTATTTCATCAACCATCTTACGGATGTTGTTAATACTGCTGTTAATTGATGACTGCAACTTAGCGAATGCTCCCTGATACTTTCCTTCCATGTTTTGGGATAAATTTCCGGAAGCCATTTCTTGAAGAATTTTCTGACAGCTGGTGATAGGTTCCACAATAGTGTCTAACATGCTGTTGATATTATTGCCTAAGGTTAACATAAAGCCCTCAAACTGATCGGCCTCTATGCGTTCGGTTAAATCTCCTCTTGAAGCTTTTTCAATTAATGTGGCGATTTGCTCCTGGGCATTAACAGCATCGGTCGTATCAATCCATTCAACAGCCAAACCTAAGTGCTGCTTATTAGCATCAAAAAGTGCGACAACTTTCAGTTCAAAGCTTAATTCACCTAGTTTGATATTAGCTGCATAAGGTAGATTATCAGGTCTTAACAAGTGACGCTGGTGGGCAGGGTTTTTATGAAAACTATCGAGATTCGTACCGATAATATTGTCAACAGAGAAATCAGGAAAAACCTCTTGTATAGCGCTTTTTCGCTTGTTTAAGACTTCAATCATACTGGGATTTAAGTAATTAATGACCCCCTCGGTATCAGCCATCATAAGATTACTCGACATACCCTGGATAGTTGAAATCATACGGCCGACTTCAGCATCCTTATTTTTTAATGTCGTTTGCATGCCATTTAGTGCATTAAATAACATGCCAAACTCATCTTTATTATTGTTTGCTATATCGTTATCCAGATGTCCCTTACCTATTTTATCAAATATCTGGATGGTATCTTGTAACGAGCGAACAGAGTAAGTCATGATCATATAGGCTAAAAACAGACCTAAAATGACAAAGGCAACGATAAATAGCAATTTACTGGAAAGGGCTCCCTTTTCGTTATCTATTCTCTCCTCTAACAGACGAATAAGATTTTCGGATGCACCTGTGCTTAATTGTACAACCAGGTTGATCGTTTTAGTTATGTCATCAAAGTAGGTATTTGCTGAAAAGTTTAATCTTTGTGCTTCCAACACCTCATTTTTAATTAAGGCTAAAGCAGCATTCACGGCTTTTTCCTGGGCTTCAAACTGGGGCGCTAATGTTGACCTCAAGCTTTCATTAGCCTTAAAAATAGCGGTTTTGGCATCTATGATATTGTTTAGCCTTGCTTCGACATTAACATTGCGGACAAATAAGTTATCATGCGCGGCACTCCCTAATTTTCCCTGTGTCAGGGCCGAGCTGCCAACAGCCCGGGCGATTCCTAGATTGTTGGTCAAATGGGGGACGTCGATAGCCACTATCTTGTATAAGTAATAGGTATCTGTTTCAGGATCTAAAGTCAGGTTGGATGCATCTGACACACGCACTATTAAGCCAATAAAGCTATCGATAATGGCATTATGTTTCTTAACGGACTCGGCCGCTGTCAGGCTGGTGTTTTCAGCCTTAAGGCTCTCCCACTGCTGAAGCAGGGCATTATATTCTGAATTGAATGCGCCATCTTCATCGATAGCCTGATTCTCTTTCACCGCACCAATAACTTGAGAAAAGAGATCATCTACGTTTTTAGCCCGTTTAGGCAGGAGTGCTTCCATTGATTTATTACCGCTTAAATACCCTGCGGATGTTCCCCTGTGTATTGCCGTTGCTTTTAACAACCTCACAGTAGGCAACAGCACTTGTGTACCTTTAATTTCTTTCTGAGAAAAGTTGATGCTGCTCAATGCATAGGATGTTAAAAAGTATACCGTCAAAGCTAATGGCACTAATATCGCTAAAAAAGCCAAGCCTAATTTATAAGATAACTTTATATTGGCTAGTAAATTATTGAATACTGATATTTTTGTTTTAAACATTGATCTCTCCATGATCTCTTGTCCATGACATTGTAATGAAAATACCTTAACGGCACATATGATGCCTCTACAAGCTAACCAATCAGTATGAAAAATGCAGTTAAAGATTAAGCTAATTCCCCGCGGGGAATTGGTTCATGATTTTATTATTGACTGTTACATGATAAAAGCATGGGCTAAGCGCCTTACAGCGGTTATCTTGGCAATCGGCAAGTAAAATTTTCACAAAAATAATCTGGCTGCCGTTCGAGCCCCGTACTAAGGAATGTCACACAATTAATTTAGTTATAGCCTAGTATTTGTACTGTTCAACATCAATCGGACATTTTTTAGAGCAAAAGTTATACATACCTTAAGTTTTATCAAAATATTCGTGAGTGTCCGGGCAATGACACCTTAATTTAGAATAGCACTTTGGGTACGTTAGCTTTGTTATTCATGAACGGAGCTAACAATGACACATAGAACTCAAGAAGAATGGAAAAGCTTATCGATGAACAAGCTGACAACGACTTGAGTATGTCCACTTTCTGTAAGAAAAATCAGCTCAACTATAAATCCTTCCTGTACAGTCGAACGGCCCTCAATAAACAATCACAACCAATGGCTCAATCTCAGGGAGAGTTTATCCCGGTAAAAGAGAACTGGGCGCTGAGTCATATACAGAAACTTTACCGGCTGGAAAACCAGGTGAAAGGTGAGCTGGCAGAAGACAAATGCCGGCTCAGGCAAGAAAAAGCGGTGCCGCTACTTAAACAAATGAAAGCCTGGCTGAATAAATCGGTAATGTAGGTACCGCCAACGACGACCTCAGGCAAAGCGCAGCAATATAACCTGAACCAGTGGCCTAAGCTTGTTCGCTACGTTGAAGAGGGCAACTTAAGCATTGATAATAACCGCGCCGAGCGGGCAGTGAAACCGTTTGTCATTGGCAGAAAAACTGGTTATTCTCGAATACGGTCAGCGGTGCCCAGGCCAGCGCCACACTCTGCAGCATTATTGAAACAGCGAAAGCCAATGGGCTGATGCCATTCGATTACCTTATGCATTCTCTTGAACATTTGGCTGATAAAGAGATTGATGTTGAAACGCTACTACCATGAAATATAAAAACTAGCTAGGCGTTGTTCTCCGGACGCTCACCTCTTACCTAAAAGGAAGGCATCGACTAATATCGATGCTTTAGAGTAACAGCTAAATCAGAAAAAGGTCGTGCAAGCGGCCTTTTTTGTATCTGCAACTAAGTCGCTCCTCCAGCCGTTAACGGGAGAGAAGCTTACTTGCTATTGGCATTATTATATAAGACATAATAGGCACTATGATGCCAACTGCTGCCATAACATTTAGCCACTTGATTGCAGGCAGGAACTGTCCGGCAAAATCGGGAATAAAGTAAACTAAGGGCACTAAGGCTAAAAAGGTGATTAACGCCATAATATGTTTATTTCCCTGCGAATGACTCTTCATCTTTTCTCTCCTAAATTAATTTTTCTATCTTGCTGACACGGTCTTAGGCCTGTTGACTAACCACCAGCATATGTAAATCATGGGTGGCAGTTACCTTGGCATCCATACTGCGGATCAGGTTGCCTTCCTGGGCTTGGTGTACGGAGTTGTCATTGCTGTCTTTTGGTTCGTAAAATGTGGCTTGTCCGGTTATGACGTAAGATAGTTGTTCGTCAGCCAGCGCCATACTGTTGCCAGCCTTTAAGTGGATTATGTCGATCATAGTATGGCTGTCAAAGGTTTCAGTTTGGGTTTTATCTCCACCATAAATTCGGGTCACCCCACCCAGTTTAGGTGTATAAAATTTATAAGAGGCAGGCTGCCCTTTTGTTTCCGGCAAAGCCCATACTTGCAGCATCCTGTTTTTGCTGTTGTCCGGATTTATTTCGTTATGATCAAAGCCTTCACCACCGGCACGCTGTACCTGAACATCTCCGGCAACAAGGTTTTTACCGTGTTCCATGGAACCTTTGTGGCTGACCCGTCCTTCGATGATCACAGAGATCACATCGATTTCACTATGGGGGTGCATACCAGACTCTCCCTTAGGGTTATATTGTGCATCGGCAAGATATACCATGCTGCCTAAGCCTTCCGAGGCTTCCGGCTTCTTGCGCTCGGCGAAAATGCGGCTATCGGTTACCAGGCGGTGCTCCCTAATTCCTGCAAAACCGCCTAATGCTAATGTATCTCTTGATATTATTTTCATGACTAGCTCCGTTTGCTTGCTTGTTTGTTTTGTTGATGGAGCTATCTTAGGGAATTAGTATTGTTTGATAAATGCCGATAAACTAAACTCATTATCTCATTTTTAACAACAAACGCAGGTTCTCATGACAAAGACAACAGATCTGAATGATATGATGCTGTTCATCGCTGTTATTGACGCAGGCAGCTTTACCCTGGCGGCAGAACGATTAAATATGCCCAAGGCGAATCTGAGTCGAAAGATTTCCCGTTTAGAGCAGCAACTCGGGGTCACGTTATTAGAGCGTACGACCCGCTCACAACACATTACCGAGGCGGGCAAAGACTATCTTGCCCATTGCCGAAATATTCATCAGGAGGTAGAGCTGGCCGAAGCCGGCATCAGCCAACAATTAAATGAGGTGAAAGGGCAGTTGTGTATTTGTGCCTCGGTAGGCATGGGACATGAAATCCTAAAGCCGGTACTGGGCCGGTTTATGCACCAACATCCGGCGATTAACTTACAGCTGAATTTATTAAATCGCCGTGTTGATCTGATAGATGAAGGTTTTGACCTGGTTATCCGCATTGGCGAACTGGAAGATTCACGCCTGATTGCCAAGCGCCTGGGCAAGGTAAGCCGAAAAATATATGCCAGCCCGGATTATGTCAAGCGCCATGGTGAAGTAAAGGAGATCGAGCAACTAAAACAGAAAGATTTCTTATTAATGACCAATGTCCAGAATAACGGGCGGTTCTTGTTGGCATCCAGGGAAGAACAACAGGAGTTCAAGGTGGCGGCTAAAATGCTGGTCGATGATTTTTTGATGTTGAAACAAATGGCAACGGAAGGTCTGGGAGTGGCGATCATCCCCGACTATATGTGCCAGCAGGAGTTGGCGGATGGCAAGTTATTACAGCTGATGCCGGCCTGGGGTATGCCGGATGTCGATGTTTATGCCCTCTATCCTAAACACAGACTTAACATTTCTAAGGTAAAAGCCTTTATGGATTTTATTCAGGCAGTGTTTAAACAACGACTTGGCCGGTAATTTTCATTTATTTCTGTTGTTGCCTTGGTGGTAACCTTTTTACTTTCTGTTTTGCTATACCGGCTCATGCATAGTCGGTTGTGTCTGTACCCGCTTTCTAAGGCAAACAAAGGCAATAAAAATTAAGCTCTGTATGCTGATGGTGAATGGGGAAAAATGTCCTTGAGGGAGCTTTAACGGCCCATAAGCAAAGTAACATAAGCGGTTAATTTCAGCCGTAAACTCTATAGTCCGCATCGGTTAAAAGCCGTTATAAAACAAGCCCGCTTATTATTGCTATAAGCCGCTTATTGGTCTTTGCTTAATGACATCGGTTAACAAGACAGCAGACATATTCTCTCGCCCCTTGTTAACCGATATAACAAGTGTGGTATCGCTTGTTAGAAAGTCCTGGTCGCAACCCCTGAGTGGTGACTCACTCAGAGGCTGCTAACCACAACGAACTTAAAAGGAGTCCGTCATGGCTGATTATTATCATACGCCAGAGCCCCGCTCGGCAAAAGCAAAATATCCGCTCACCCGAAAACTCACCACTTTGGAAACCATTTGCGCCCCTGCCGTCAGGAAAAAGGGACCGGGGTTTCATTACACCCCCGTAAACCTGCAGCCCTGCATTTTTCTGCAGGGAAAATGGCTGCGCCAGGCCGGTTTTCCGATAGGAGGAAAAGTAGTAGTCACGGTTAACCAGGGACAGCTGACTATTACCCCGGCTAAACTGCCGCCCGTCTCAGGAACTGGTAGCGGACAATAGCGGGTAAGCTTTAGTTGTAAACAGCAGACTGCTGCGCTCAGAAAGGGGTTGCCGCTTAAGCATGTCTGGCGGGAAAATGTCAGTCGGGAAATAATACAGGGCGGTGGCTAACTTTTCTTTTGGCATTAAAAAAGGATGCCGGAGCATCCTTTTTCTTCATCGTGTATTAGCCGTTAAGCTAAGGACGATTATTTTTTAGCTTCTTTAGCCGCTTTAACTTCAGCGATTACCGCTTCAGCTACGTTGTTCGGACAAGGCATGTAGTGGCTGAATTCCATAGAGAACTGACCACGACCAGAAGTCATTGTACGTAATGACCCGATGTAACCGAACATTTCAGAAAGTGGAACGTCAGCTTTGATGCGAACACCAGAAACACCCGCTTCCTGATCTTTGATCATGCCGCGACGACGGTTTAAGTCACCGATAACATCACCAACGTGATCTTCAGGAGTGAACACGTCAACCTTCATGATAGGTTCGATTAACTGAGCACCGGCCTTAGGAATTGACTGACGGAAAGCGCCTTTAGCAGCGATTTCGAAAGCAACAGCAGATGAATCGACTGCGTGGAAACCACCGTCGTATAATTCAACTTCAACGTCTAATACCGGGAAGCCAGCAAGAACACCTTCGTCCATCATGGTTCTGAAACCTTTCTCAACGGCAGGGAAGAATTCTTTAGGTACGTTACCACCAACAACAGTTGAAGTGAACACGAAACCTGAACCTGGTTCGCCTGGCTTGATGCGGTAGTCGATCTTACCGAACTGACCTGAACCACCAGATTGTTTCTTATGCGTGTAAGAATCTTCAATCGGCTGAGTGATAGTTTCACGGTAAGCAACCTGAGGTTTACCTACTGCTAATTCAACACCGTAAGTACGCTTAAGGATATCAACTTTGATATCTAAGTGAAGTTCACCCATACCTTTAAGGATGGTTTCACCTGAATCTTGGTCAGTTTCAACCTGGAACGTAGGATCTTCAGCAACCATCTTACCGATCGCGATACCCATTTTCTCTGTTGAACCTTTGTCACTTGGAGAAACGGCGATTGAAATTACCGGCTCTGGGAAGATCATCGGCTCAAGTGTACAAGGGTCTTTCGGATCACATAACGTGTGACCTGTTTGTACGTTCTTCATACCTACAACGGCAAGGATGTCACCGGCTTGTGCTGTGCTTAGCTCAGTACGGTCATCGGCGTGCATTTCAACCATACGGCCGATACGCTCGGTTTTACCAGTGAATGAGTTAAGGATAGTATCACCTTTATTCAAGGTACCTGAGTAGATACGGATAAAGGTAAGGGCACCGAAACGGTCATCCATGATTTTAAAGGCAAGAGCACGTAAAGGACCATCTGTAGAAACAGTGGCAACTTCACCAGTCGGCTCACCTTTTTCATCAGTTAACGGCTGAGGGTCAACTTCAGTAGGAGAAGGTAAGTAATCAACAACGGCGTCAAGAATTAACTGAATACCTTTGTTTTTGAATGCTGATGCACAGTAAGTTGGGAAGAAAGCCATAGTACGGGTACCTTCACGGATACACGCCTTGATTTGTTCCATAGTCGGCATTTCACCTTCCATGTAGGCTTCTAACAGCTCATCGTCTTGCTCTAACGCAGTTTCGATTAGCTCTTCACGGTACTCGGCAGCTTTTTCAACTAAGTCAGCCGGGATATCTGTGATTTCGAAGTTTTCAGGAAGACCTGTGTCATCCCAGATGTAGGCTTTTTCAGATAAAAGATCTACTACACCAACAAAACCGTCTTCTTCACCGATTGGTAAAGTCATTACTAACGGGTTAGCGCCAAGTACGTTTTTAACTTGATCAACAACACGGTAGAAGTTAGCACCTAAACGGTCTAATTTGTTTACCATGATCAGACGGGCAACTTCTGAATCATTCGCGTAACGCCAGTTAGTTTCTGACTGAGGCTCAACACCACCAGATCCACAGAAAACACCAACACCACCGTCAAGTACTTTAAGTGAACGGTAAACTTCAACTGTGAAATCAACGTGACCAGGAGTATCGATGATGTTCATGCGATGATCATTCCAGAAACACGTGGTTGCCGCTGACTGGATAGTAATACCGCGCTCAGCTTCTTGTTCCATGAAGTCAGTTGTAGACTCACCGTCATGTACTTCACCGGTCTTATGAATTTTACCGGTTAATTTAAGGATACGTTCAGTTGTTGTGGTTTTACCAGCATCAACGTGAGCGAAGATACCAATATTTCTATATTTGGATAAATCTGCCATCTCTTTACTCTATTAAATAATGATTTGTTGAAAAATTGCGCGCGAGTATACCATTAGTTGCCCAAAACAAATATAAGAAAAGCGATTAATTTTACTATTCGTTGGCTTTATTTGCTGTTTTAGGCTATTAATTGCTCTGCTAAGTATTTGATACTATATGGATTGATCGGTTATTTTCCGGCAATGATCTTATTTGTTTGTTTTCTCGCCGGTATTATCTGGGACATTGCTTGCTGATGGCTGTTGCTATAATACACCGACACTAAGGTCATTTGATAATGGCTATATAAGGCAGGGCAAAAGCGTCGCACTTTTTTATACCTATATATAGAAGAGCAATTGCTTTTGTAATCGTTCTTCCTTTTATTACCGGCAGGGCTAAAATTAGCAGCCTGTGTTCTATTTTTAAATGCCAAGTCCCAAGAGGCCATCTGGAGATTGCCGGGTTTGCCCGACGACTTGACCATAGTGAAATCCGTGTTTCGGGCTTGCCGGATTAAGGCATTCTCTCCCGGTTAATTGATGGTTGCATATTATTTCCACATCTGTATAATACGCCTCCACATCAGACATAGATCTGGTGTCAATATAGCTGAAAGTCTTAGGACTTGAGGCCTACAGCAACTCCGATAGGGAGTTGAATGGTAAATAAGCGATACACCCCCCTTTTCAATAAAAAGGTGATGGGTTGTATTTTGTTCGTTCTTTAAATTGGGGATTTGATTACATGTCAAATCAAAGAATTCGCATTCGTTTGAAAGCGTTCGATCATCGTTTGATTGATCAATCTACAGCAGAAATCGTTGACACTGCTAAACGTACCGGCGCACAGGTTCGTGGTCCTATTCCACTTCCTACTCGCAAGGAACGTTTCACAGTTCTGATTTCTCCACACGTTAACAAAGATGCACGTGATCAGTACGAAATCCGTACTCACAAACGCATGATTGATATCGTAGAGCCAACTGAAAAGACTGTAGACGCGTTAATGCGTTTAGATCTTGCAGCTGGTGTTGACGTTCAAATCAGCTTGGGTTAATAGGGGGTTTTTGACATGACTATAGGTCTAGTCGGACGTAAGGTTGGTATGACTCGCATCTTCACTGAAGATGGCGTATCTACTCCTGTAACTGTCCTAGAAGTTGAAGCCAACCGTGTTGCTCAGGTTAAAACTGTAGACAACGATGGTTACTCAGCGCTTCAAGTAACTACCGGTAGCAAAAAAGCTAACCGTACTAACAAGCCAACAGCCGGTCATTTCGCCAAAGCTGGTATCGAAGCAGGTCGTGGCCTGTGGGAATTCCGCTTAAACGAAAATGAAGGTGAAGGTATTGAGTTAGGCAGTGAGATCACTGTTGAGTTATTCAACGATACTAAATTAGTAGACGTAACCGGCACTTCAAAAGGTAAAGGTTTCCAGGGCGGTATTAAGCGTTGGAACTTTAGCATGCAAGATGCTACGCACGGTAACTCGATTTCACACCGTTCTAACGGTTCAATTGGCCAGTGTCAAACACCAGGTCGAGTTTTCAAAGGCAAAAAAATGTCTGGTCACATGGGTGCTGCGAAAGTTACTACGCAAAACCTTGAATTGGTTCGTGTCGATGCTGAACGTAACCTGCTCCTTATCAAAGGTGCGGTTCCGGGTGCTATCAACGGCAACGTAATCATCAAGCCAGCTGTTAAAGCCTAGGAGATCTGTGATGGAATTAGCATTAAAAGACGCTTCAGGCGCTCTTGAAGTTTCCGAAGCAACCTTTGGACGTGAATTTAATGAAGCTTTAGTACACCAGGTAGTCGTTGCTTACGCAGCTGGCGCCCGTCAAGGTACTCGTGCTCAGAAAAACCGTTCTGAAGTAAGCGGTGGCGGTAAAAAGCCATGGCGTCAAAAAGGTACTGGTCGCGCTCGTGCCGGTACTACTCGTGGTCCAATCTGGCGTTCAGGTGGCGTAACATTCGCTGCTAAACCTCAGGATCACAGCCAAAAAGTAAACCGTAAAATGTACCGTGGTGCGATTCAAAGCATCCTTTCTGAACTAGTTCGTCAAGAACGTTTAGTTGTGGTAAATGATTTCGCGGTTGAAACGCCTAAGACTAAAGAATTAGTTGCTAAGTTAAACGGCCTGGAGCTTAAAGACGTATTAATCGTAACTCCAGAAGTTGATGAGAACCTGTTCTTGTCAGCCCGTAACTTATACAAAGTTGACGTTCGCGACGTAGCGGGTATCGACCCAGTAAGCTTAGTTGGTTTCGAAAAAGTTTTGATCACTGCTGGTGCAGTGAAGCAAATTGAGGAGATGTTAGCATGATAAACGAAGAACGTTTGTTAAAAGTGCTTCTGGCACCGAACATTTCTGAGAAAAGCACTATGGCCGCTGAAGCTAACAACACTGTTGTTTTCAAAGTTGCCACTACTGCTACTAAAGCTGAAATCAAAGCTGCAGTTGAGAAGCTTTTCGAAGTTTCTGTTGAAGGTGTTCGCACACTAAATGTTAAAGGTAAAGTGAAACGTACTGGTGCTCGTTTCGGTCGTCGTAGCGACTGGAAAAAAGCCTACGTTACTCTTGCTGAAGGTAGCGACATCGACTTCGTCGGCGCTGCAGAGTAATAGGAGAGTTTACAAAAATGGCTATTGTAAAATGTAAACCTACTTCTCCGGGTCGTCGCCACGTTGTTAAAGTGGTTAACTCTGAGTTGCACAAAGGTAAGCCTTACGCCCCATTACTTGACACTAAGAGCAAGTCTGGTGGTCGTAACAATACCGGTCGTATTACTGTTCGTCACGTTGGTGGTGGTCACAAGCAACACTATCGTCTGATCGACTTTAAACGTACTAAAGATGGTATCCCTGCTAAAGTAGAGCGTTTGGAATATGATCCAAACCGTAGTGCTAACATTGCACTGGTACTGTACGCAGACGGTGAACGTCGTTACATCTTAGCCCCTAAAGGGTTAAAAGCTGGTGATTCAATCCAGTCTGGTGTTGATGCTCCAATCAAGCCTGGTAACACTATGCCGCTTCGCAACACACCATTAGGTAGTGTTGTTCACGCAATCGAACTTAAGCCAGGTAAAGGTGCTCAAATCGCCCGTGCCGCCGGTACTTACGCTCAATTAGTAGCGAAAGACGGTGCTTATGTAACTTTACGTCTTCGTTCAGGCGAAATGCGCAAAGTTGAAGCCGATTGTCGTGCTACCTTAGGTGAAATCGGCAACGCTGAACACATGCTTCGCTCTCTGGGTAAAGCTGGTGCTTCACGCTGGCGCGGTGTTCGCCCAACCGTTCGTGGTGTTGCCATGAACCCGGTTGATCACCCGCACGGTGGTGGTGAAGGTAAAACTTCAGGCGGTCGTCACCCGGTATCACCTTGGGGTGTACCAACTAAGGGTTACAAGACTCGTAAGAACAAGCGTACCGATAAGTTCATCGTACGTCGTCGTACTAAATAGTACATTTATTAGATATTAAGAGGATTCACCATGCCACGTTCTCTCAAGAAAGGTCCATTTATTGACCTACACTTGTTGACGAAGGTAGAGAAAGCGGTGGAAAGCGGGAATAAAAAGCCAATTAAAACTTGGTCCCGTCGTTCAATGATCATTCCAAACATGATTGGATTGACCATCGCTGTCCATAATGGCCGTCAACACGTACCTGTATTTGTAACCGATGAAATGATCGGTCACAAATTAGGAGAATTTGCACCAACTCGTACTTACCGTGGCCACGCTGTGGATAAGAAAGCGAAGAAGAAGTAAGGGGAAATTAAATGGAAGCAATCGCTAAACATAAATTTGCCCGCGGTTCTGCGCAAAAAGCCCGTTTAGTTGTGGATCAAATCCGCGGCATGAACGTAGAGAAAGCTTTAGAAGTATTAACGTTCAGCAACAAATCAGCTGCTGTTCTAGTTAAGAAAGTGCTTAACTCGGCTATTGCCAACGCAGAGCATAACGAAGGTGCAGACATTGATGAACTATACGTTAAAACCATCATGGTTGACGATGGTCCAACAATGAAGCGTATCAAGCCTCGTGCGAAAGGTCGCGCGGATCGTATCCTTAAGCGTACTAGCCACATTACTGTGGTTGTATCTGATAGCTAGGAGATATTAGAATGGGTCAAAAAGTCCATCCAAATGGTATTCGCTTAGGTATCACTAAACCTTTCGCGTCTACTTGGTTTGCAAGTAGCAAAGATTTTGCTGACAATTTACACGGTGACCACCTGGTACGTGAATATTTGACAGAAAAACTTAAGCGTGCATCATTGTCAAAAATCGTAATTGAGCGTCCGGCTAAATCTATCCGCGTTACAATCCACACGGCTCGTCCGGGTGTTGTGATCGGTAAGAAAGGCGAAGACGTAGAAAAGTTACGTTTAAAAGTATCTAAAATTGCTGGTGTTCCTGCTCAAATCAACATCGCTGAAGTACGTAAGCCAGAAATGGATGCGCAGCTTGTTGCCGAAAGCATTACTAGCCAGTTAGAACGTCGTGTTATGTTCCGTCGCGCCATGAAGCGTGCCGTTCAAAACGCCATGCGTTTAGGTGCCAAAGGTATTAAAGTTCAGGTTAGCGGTCGTTTAGGCGGTGCAGAAATTGCCCGTGCTGAATGGTACCGTGAAGGTCGTGTTCCACTGCACACTTTACGTGCTGACATCGACTATGCAACAGCTGAAGCCAATACTACTTATGGTATTATCGGTGTTAAAGTTTGGATCTTTAAAGGTGAAGTGATCGGTGGTATGCCAACTCAGGCAGAGCCGGCTCAGAAACCTAAAAGAAAGAACAGCCGCAAGAGCAGTAAGTAGGGGACTAAGTAATGTTACAACCAAAACGTACTAAATTCCGTAAGCAAATGAAACTGCGTAACCGTGGTCTTGCACAGACTGGTAGCTCAGTTAGCTTCGGTACTTTCGGTTTGAAATCTGTTGAGCGTGGTCGTATGACTGCTCGTCAGATTGAGGCTGCTCGTCGTGCCATGACGCGTCACGTTAAGCGTCAAGGTAAGATCTGGATCCGTGTTTTCCCTGATAAGCCAATTACCAAGAAACCTCTTGAGGTTCGTATGGGTAAAGGTAAAGGTGGCGTGGAATATTGGGTTTGTCAAATCCTACCAGGTCGTGTTCTTTATGAAATGGAAGGTGTTTCTGAAGAGTTAGCTCGTGAAGCGTTTGCATTAGCAGCCGCCAAGCTACCATTCAAAACTACTTTCGTAACTAGAACGGTGATGTAATGAAAGCTAGCGAACTTAAAGAAAAGAGCATTGAAGAGCTTAATGCTGAATTACTGGAACTTTTGCGTGAGCAGTTTAACTACCGCATGCAAGCAAGTACTGGTCAGTTAGCTCAAACTCACTTGCTAAGACAAGTACGCCGCAATATTGCGCGCGTGAAGACTATCATAACTGAGAAGGCGGGAGCGTAATGAGCGAAGCTAAATTTCGTACACTACAAGGTCGCGTAGTCAGTGATAAAATGGATAAGTCTATCACTGTGCTGATCGAGCGACGTGTTAAACACCCTATGTACGGTAAATTCATGATCCGTTCAACTAAGTTGAAAGCGCATGATGAAACTAACCAGTGCAAAGCAGGTGACGTAGTAACTATTCGTGAATGTCGTCCACTGTCTAAGTCTAAAAACTGGACTTTGGTTGACGTAGTTGAAAAAGCTTAATTGATTTTTTAACGTAACGTTAGATACATAAACGGCCCCTTATGAAAATAAGGGGCCGTTTTTTTTGCCTGTTTTATTCTATTTTCACTTTATTTAGGCTTCTAAAGTTTCTAATTTACCTTTTGGGCTACCTCCTCTGCTTGAGAGTAATTGGGAGGATTCGCTGTTATGGCCGAGGTTATTATTTATTTCGTATATGAATAATTGAAATACTCTGTCGGGGCTAACAATCTCCATGAAAAAGTATGAATAGTGCTTGGTAATGGCTAGCCTGCATTCGTAATTGATAAGGCGTTATTTGTGCTGTTCTGCCCTTGGCTCGCCTCATTTTTGACAGGTAGTCTCATAATGAAAAATGACTATGGATGTTTAAGTTGTCCACTCTAAATATGCTGAAATGACCTTTACTTAAAGCTGAAAATTTTGTCTCTTACGGTTTTTTCTCAAGGAAAACTTCATGAAAATTATGAGATTAATGTAATATTGAGTTAGCTGTTGGTATGGAGTTTGCTGGTACTAATTTTGTCAAATCTATGGCGAGAGAAATACAATCAAATAATGGAGCAGTAACTAATATGATGAATTCCTCTAAATACTTTGCTAATTCAAAGAAAGTAAAAAGTTTCGCATTAGCTGCATTGCTAACCACAACTAGCCAGGCAAACGCCGGTTTGCTGGAGCGAACTATAGTCGTTGATGGTGGTCCTGATGTCGAAGCTTATTATGATGATGTACTGGATGTGACCTGGTTAAAAAATGCCAACTTTGTTGAGACCACAGACTACGATGCTGACGGTGATAACTTTTTACCGTGGGAAAGTGCCAGAAATTGGGTAGAGCAATTATCCATAGGCAAATTTGATGATTGGCGCTTACCTTCAATACAGGCGCTTGATGCAACTGCGGGCTTTGATTATTACCAGACTTATGATGGTAGTACGGATGTTGGTTATAACAGTACGAGTGAACTGCATGAGTTAGCGTATATGATTAATGTTAATTTAGGGCTGGAGTCTAAATTTAACACTAATCACACTAACAATAGTAAGTGGGCTAACTATCCATGGAATTATGAGATTAATACCAAAAGTTTAGCTGGTGGCATTGAGATAGAGAACTTTTACAATGGATATTATTTTTATGACTTGGAGTATGCTCCAAAAACAGATCGGGCATGGCTTTTTGACACTACTGTTGGTCGCCAGGTTGGTATCAGTAAAGTAACTGCTGGACGAGCCTGGGCAGTACGTGATGGTGATGTCGGCACAGCCTCCTCAGTGACTGTGCCTGAACCAACTCCAGTGTTTCTGCTACTGCTAACATCCTTAGGCCTGCTGCTTAGACAGAAAGGAAAATTCAACTAAGCAAAGATTGAATTTGAGAAATACGCCCCCAAAACATTTCCCGTAGTCGGTAAAAATTGGCCGAAAAGCTTACTTGGTGAGCTATTTTTAAATCACTGGTTATTTTTTAGCTAAATAAAGTACCACTTTTTTGAAACTGGTGTTATAATCTCGCGCCCACCAAAAATGGGTGGCTTTAAAAGGCAGTGACGGGTCAAATTTCTGGCCTTGAATTTTATAACAGCGGAGCACATAACATGATCCAAATGCAATCACAGCTAGACGTTGCTGATAATAGCGGCGCTCGACGCGTGCAATGTATTAAGGTCCTTGGTGGCTCGCACCGTCGCTATGCACGCATAGGGGATATCATCAAAGTTGCAGTGAAGGAAGCAATTCCTCGCGGTAAAGTAAAAAAAGGTGATGTTCTTACTGCGGTAGTGGTGCGCACTAAAAAGGGCGTTCGTCGTCCGGATGGTTCAACCATTCGTTTTGACGGCAATGCGGCTGTAATGCTTAATGCAAGCTTACAACCAATTGGTACTCGTATATTCGGTCCAGTGACACGTGAACTACGTAACGAAAAGTTCATGAAAATTGTGTCATTAGCACCTGAAGTACTATAAGGGGTCACGATAATGGCATCTAAAATTCGTCGTGATGATGAAGTAATCGTACTTGCTGGTAAAGACAAGGGTAAGACTGGTAAAGTCACGAAAGTTCTTGTTGAAGAAGGCAAAGTATTCGTTGAAGGCATCAACTTAATCAAGAAACACCAGAAGCCTGTACCTCAGTTACAGCAGCCTGGTGGCATTGTTGAGAAAGAAGCATCCCTTCATGTTTCCAACGTTGCGATCGTTAATCCTGCTACAGGAAAAGCGGATCGTGTTGGATTTAGAGTTGAAGACGGCAAAAAAGTTCGTTTTTTCAAGTCTAACAACGAATTAATTTAATTGGAGTAAACGATGGCGAAACTGCATGATTTTTATAAAGATACAGTTGTAAGCGACCTTCAGAAGAAGTTCGAATACAAAAGTGTCATGCAAGTCCCTCGGATTGAAAAGATCACCCTGAACATGGGTGTTGGTGAAGCTATTACTGATAAAAAAGTACTTGAGCACGCCACAAATGATCTTACTGCAATCTCAGGTCAAAAGCCTATGGTTACTAAAGCTCGCAAATCTGTTGCTGGCTTTAAGATCCGTGAAGGCTATCCTATTGGAGCAAAAGTAACTCTACGCGGCGAGCGCATGTGGGAATTTTTAGAGCGTTTAATCTCTATTTCAGTTCCTCGTATCCGTGATTTCCGTGGCTTGAACCCTAAGTCGTTCGATGGCCGTGGTAATTACAGCATGGGCGTGCGTGAGCAAATCATATTTCCTGAAATCGATTACGATAAAATCGATAAGATTCGCGGGTTGGATATCACTATCACAACTACTGCGCAATCTGATGAGGAAGGTCGTGCTTTGCTGACTGCCTTTAACTTCCCGTTTAAGAAATAAGGTGTAGAGTTATGGCTAAATCATCTATGAAGGCCCGTGAAGCAAAACGCGCCAAGCTAGTAGCACAGTACGGCGAAAAACGTCGTGCACTGAAAAAGATCATCTCAAGCGTAGATTCTTCTGAAGAAGAGCGTTGGGATGCAGTACTGAAACTTCAAAGTCTTCCTCGTGACTCGAGCAGCAGCCGTCAGCGTAACCGTTGTAACGTTACTGGTCGTCCACATGGTTACTTGCGTAAGTTCGGCTTAAGCCGGATCAAGTTGCGTGAAGCAACTATGCGTGGTGAAGTTCCAGGTCTTAAGAAAGCTAGTTGGTAATTCACGGGAGTAAATGGTTATGATGACTGATCCTATCGCGGACATGTTTACACGCATCCGCAACGGTCAATCTGCAGCTAAGACTGCAGTAACAATGCCATCTTCTAAGGTTAAAGTTGCAATTGCCAACTTGCTTAAAGAAGAAGGTTATATTTCAGAATATTCTGTATCTGGTGACGCTAAACCTGAGTTAGCCGTTACTTTGAAGTATTTTGAAGGTAAAGAAGTAATTGAAACAATCAAACGTGTTTCTCGTCCTGGTCTGCGCGTATACAAAGGCCGTGATGAGTTACCACAGGTATTAGCCGGTATGGGTATTGCCATTGTTTCTACTTCAAAAGGTCTGATGACTGATCGCGCCGCTCGCAATGCGGGTCTTGGTGGCGAAATCATCGGTTTCGTAGCGTAAGGAGCAGAACTATGTCTCGTGTTGCAAAAGCACCTGTCGAAGTACCTGCTGGCGTTATTGTTACGTTATCAGGTCAAGACATTAAAGTTAAAGGTCCAGTGGGCGAATTATCACGCACAATCCACAGCCTGGTTAAGGTTTCTCAAGAAGAAAACCTGATCAAGACTACGATTGCCAGCGAAGAGAAAGGCGCATGGGCTCAAGCCGGTACTGCACGTGCTTTAATCAACAATATGGTTGAAGGCGTAAGTAAAGGTTTTGAAAGAAAGCTTATCTTAAACGGTGTTGGTTACCGTGCGAAAGCTGCAGGTAAGAACTTAAACTTATCTTTAGGCTTATCTCACCCGGTTGATCACCCAATCCCTGAAGGGGTTACCGTTGAAACTCCGAGCCAGACTGAAATCACACTGAAAGGTGCTGACAAGCAGTTGGTTGGTCAAGTAGCAGCGAATATCCGCGCATACCGTAAGCCTGAGCCTTATAAAGGTAAAGGTATCCGTTATAGCGACGAAAATGTTCGCCGTAAAGAAGCTAAGAAGAAGTAGGGTAATACGATGGATAAGAAAACATCTCGTTTGCGCCGCGCTAAACGCGCTCGTGCAAAAATCAGCGAGCTGGGTGCGAATCGTTTAGTCGTACACCGTACTCCTCGCCACATTTACGCGCAATTGATCGCGCCAACTGGTTCTGAAGTAATCGCTGCGGCGTCTACTTTAGACAAAGAAGTTAGTGCTCAATTAGAGAAAACAGGTAATGTTGCGGCTGCCGCTGCGGTAGGTAAAGCTATTGCAGAACGTGCTACTGCCAAAGGCATCACATCAGTTGCTTTTGACCGTTCTGGTTTCCGTTACCACGGACGTGTTAAAGCATTAGCAGAAGCAGCTCGTGAAGCTGGTCTTCAGTTCTAGGAGTTGACGATGGCTAATCAAGAAAACACTCAACAAAGTGATATGGCTGAAAAGCTAATCGCCGTTAACCGCGTATCAAAAGTGGTTAAAGGTGGTCGTATTTTCAGTTTCACTGCACTAACAGTAGTTGGTGACGGCAACGGGCGCGTTGGTTTCGGTTACGGTAAGGCACGTGAAGTTCCTGCTGCAATCCAGAAAGCAATGGAAAAAGCTCGTCGCAACTTAGTAACTGTTGACCTGAAGGGTACTACTCTTCAGCACCCTATCAAGGGTCGTCACTCAGGTTCTAAGGTTTACATGCAGCCTGCTTCTGAAGGTACAGGTATCATCGCCGGTGGTGCGATGCGTGCAGTACTTGAAGTTGCTGGTGTACAGAACGTATTGTCTAAGGCATACGGTTCTACTAACCCAATCAACGTAGTTCGCGCTACTATTTCTGCCCTGGCGAATATGCATTCTCCAGAAGCAGTTGCAGCTAAGCGTGGCAAAAGCGTTGCCGACATTTTGGGGTAATTGAGCATGGCTAAAACAGTTAAAGTAACTCAATATAAAAGCTCTATCGGTCGTTTACCGAAGCACAGAGCAACTTTAAAAGGTCTTGGTTTACGTCGTATCAACCATACAGTGGAGTTAGAAGATACTCCTTCTGTACGTGGTATGATTAATCAAGTATCTTATATGGTTAAGGTGGAGGATTAATAATGCATTTAAATACTTTATCTCCTGCACCAGGTGCAAAGAAAGCCAAGAAGCGCTGTGGTCGCGGTATTGGTTCCGGCATTGGTAAAACAGGTGGTCGCGGTCACAAAGGTCAGAAGTCTCGTTCTGGCGGTAGTGTACGTCCAGGTTTCGAAGGCGGTCAAATGCCATTGAAACAACGTTTGCCTAAATTTGGTTTCACGTCACGTAAAGCTCTGGTTCGCGCCGAGGTACGTTTACATGAACTGAATAGCATCAAGGGTGATGTTGTCGATATTCACGCGCTTAAAGACGCTAACCTGATCACGCGTAACATCGAAACAGCTAAAATCATGCTGTCCGGTGAAATCAATCGTCCATTGACGGTTCGTGGTTTAGGTGTTACTAAAGGTGCACGTGCAGCAATTGAAGCTGCTGGCGGAAAAATCGAGGAATAATACAGATTATGGCTAAACCAGGTATGGATAACAAAGCGCAGGGCGGATTGTCCGAGCTTAAGCAACGTTTATGGTTCGTATTCGGAGCATTAATTGTCTTCCGTTTGGGATCATTTGTGCCAATCCCTGGTATTGACGCCGCTGTATTAGCTCAGCTGTTTGAACAGCAAAAGGGTACCATCGTAGAAATGTTTAACATGTTCTCCGGTGGTGCGCTTGAGCGAGCCTCAGTATTGGCGCTGGGTATTATGCCGTACATTTCGGCTTCGATTATCATGCAACTGCTGACCGTGATTCATCCGGCCATGGCAGAGCTGAAAAAAGAAGGCGAAGCGGGACGACGTAAAATCAGCCAATACACACGCTACGGCACTTTAGTTCTGGCAACTGTACAGTCAATAGCGATTGCTAAGAGTTTACCGGGTATGATGCCTGGGCTGGTGATTAACGCCGGCTTCAGCTTCTACTTCGCCGCTGTGGTCAGTCTGGTAACCGGTACCATGTTCTTAATGTGGTTAGGTGAACAGATTACCGAGCGCGGGATCGGAAACGGTATTTCAATCCTTATTTTCGCAGGTATAGTCGCCGGTATGCCGTCTGCTGTTGGTCAAACCGCAGAGATGGCGCGTCAAGGTGAATTGCACTTATTGGTATTATTGCTGATAGCCGTTGTAGTATTTGCCGTCACTTTCTTGGTGGTATTTGTCGAGCGTGGTCAACGTCGTATCGTTGTTAACTACGCCAAGCGTCAGCAGGGCCGTAAGGTCTTCGCCGCGCAAAGCACACATTTACCGTTAAAAGTGAACATGGCCGGTGTTATACCGCCAATCTTTGCTTCTAGCATTATCTTGTTCCCGGGCACGCTTGCGAGCTGGTTCGGACAGGGTGACGGTGTTGTTGCTGACTTTTTACAGGAAATGGCGATTGCTATTTCTCCGGGTCAGCCGCTATACGTGATGTTATTGTCAGCAGCGATTATCTTTTTCTGCTTTTTCTACACGGCATTGGTATTCAATCCGCGTGAAACCGCAGATAACTTGAAAAAGTCAGGTGCGTTCATTCCGGGGATTCGTCCGGGGGAGCAAACGTCCAAATATATCGATAAAGTAATGACTCGGTTAACCTTAGCGGGTGCCCTGTATATTACCTTTATTTGTTTGGTTCCACAGTTTATGATCATGGCATGGGACGTTGGGTTCTATTTCGGCGGTACATCATTATTGATTATCGTGGTAGTGATCATGGACTTTATGGCACAAGTACAGACTCATTTGATGTCTCATCAATATGACAATGTACTTAAGAAAGCTAACCTAAAAGGCTACAGCCGTTAGGTCAGTCAGTTACTTAAAGTAGTAACAAACGGAGTAATAAGATGAAAGTTCGTGCATCCGTAAAAAAGATTTGCCGTAACTGTAAAGTTGTGAAACGTGCTGGTGTTGTTCGTGTTATTTGCAAGAGCGACCCTAAGCATAAGCAACGTCAAGGTTAAATCTTTTTGAAGTGCCATTGTCGATTAAAAGATAAATGGCACTTTAATTTGCAAAAAAGCGTCTGGTTGAGTATCCTAACGGGCTTTTCAACCAATGAAATTTTAATTTGAATAGGAGATGTGTTAGTGGCCCGTATCGCTGGCATTAACATCCCTGATCGTAAGCATGCAGTAATCGCCATTACTGCGATCTACGGTATCGGTGCAACCCGTGCAAAAGCTATTTGTGCGGCTACTGGTATTGCAGAGTCAACTAAGATCAGTGAATTGGACGAAGCACAAATTGATTTGCTTCGTGCTGAAGTGGATAAATACACCGTTGAAGGTGATTTACGCCGTGAAGTATCAATGAACATCAAGCGTCTTATGGACCTTGGCTGTTTTCGTGGCATCCGCCATCGTCGCAGTCTTCCTCTACGTGGGCAACGCACTAAAACTAATGCGCGCACTCGTAAAGGTCCTCGTAAGCCAATTAAAAAGTAACGAGGGACTAGACAATGGCAAAAACACCAGTTCGTACGCGTAAGCGCGTCAAAAAGCAAGTTGTTGATGGTATGGCTCATATCCATGCTTCTTTTAACAACACAATCGTAACCATTACTGACCGTCAAGGTAATGCACTTTCTTGGGCTACTGCCGGTGGTTCTGGCTTCCGTGGTTCACGTAAGTCTACCCCGTTTGCTGCCCAGGTTGCTGCAGACCGTGCAGGTAAAGTTGCACAAGAGTTCGGTTTGAAGAATATTGAAGTTTTCGTTAAGGGTCCGGGACCAGGTCGTGAATCTGCCATCCGTGCCTTAAATGCTGCTGGTTACAAGATAACCAACATCACTGACGTAACACCTATTCCTCATAACGGTTGTCGTCCGCCTAAAAAGCGTCGCGTTTAATTGGCACTTTTAGGATAGTTGGAGAAAGAACATGGCTAGATATTTAGGTCCTAAGCTTAAGCTTAGCCGCCGCGAAGGAACTGATTTGTTCCTGAAAAGCGGTGTTAGAGCAATTGACACTAAATGTAAAATCGAAACGATTCCTGGTCAGCACGGCGCCCGTCGCGGTCGTTTGTCTGATTACGGTATTCAACTTCGTGAAAAACAAAAAGTTCGTCGTCTTTACGGCGTCCTTGAGAAACAATTCCGTAACTACTACAAAGAAGCGGCTCGTCTGAAAGGCAACACAGGTGAAAACTTGTTACAACTTTTAGAGAAGCGTTTAGATAACGTAGTTTACCGTATGGGTTTTGCCAGCACTCGTGCTGAAGCTCGTCAACTCGTTAGCCACAAAGCTATCGTGGTAAACGGAGTTGTTGTGAATATTCCATCTTTCACTGTTAAAGCTGAAGATGTGGTTTCTGTTCGTGAAAAGTCTAAAACTCAAGCCCGTATCGTTGCGGCTTTAGAGTTGGCTGATCAACGCGAAAAGCCAGTCTGGGTTGAAGTAGATAATAAGAAAATGGAAGGCGTGTTCAAACGTGTTCCTGATCGTTCAGATTTATCTGCTGAAATTAATGAACAGTTGATTGTTGAACTTTACTCTAAGTAGAGTGCACTTTAAGAGAGGACATAATGCAGGGTTCTGTAACCGAATTCCTTAGACCACGCCTGGTAGATGTTGAAACCGTTAGTGCGACTCGTGCTAAGGTCACATTAGAGCCATTGGAACGTGGTTTTGGTCACACTTTAGGTAATGCGTTGCGCCGCATTCTTTTATCTTCAATGCCGGGTTGTGCTGTAACTGAAGTTGAAATCGACGGTGTATTACACGAATACAGTAGTAAAGAAGGTGTTCAAGAAGACATCATCGAAATACTGTTAAACCTTAAAGGACTTGCTATAGGTCTAGAAGGCAAAAACGAAGCCACTCTTACCTTAACTAAGTCTGGTGAAGGCCCTGTAACGGCAGCTGATATCCAGCATGACGGTGATGTGACTATTGCTAACCCTAACCATGTGATCTGTCATTTGACAGGCGACGGTTCGGTTAGCATGCGCATCAAGGTAGAGATGGGACGTGGTTACGTTCCGGCTTCTACCCGTCGTAATGCCGAGGAAGAAGATCGAGCAATCGGACGTTTGCTGGTTGATGCTTCATACAGTCCTGTTGAAAGAATTGCCTATGATGTTGAGTCTGCACGTGTTGAACAACGTACAGACTTAGACAAACTGGTCATCGACATGGAAACTAATGGCATATTAGATCCGGAAGAAGCGATCCGTCGCGCCTCAACCATCCTGGCCGAACAGCTGGATGCCTTCGTTGAGTTACGCGATGTGACCGAAGTGGAGCAAAAAGAGGAAAAACCTCTGTTTGACCCAATCTTACTTCGTCCTGTTGATGATTTGGAACTTACTGTTCGTTCAGCAAACTGTCTGAAAGCAGAAGCAATTCAATATATCGGTGATTTAGTACAGCGTGCTGAGGTTGAACTTCTGAAAACACCTAACTTAGGTAAGAAGTCTCTAACCGAAATCAAGGACGTATTAGCGTCTCGTGGTCTTTCTCTGGGCATGCGCCTGGAAAATTGGCCACCTGAAAGCATCGCTGATAACGACTAAATCGATCATCGTTTTTTACTAGTTGAGATAAGGATTAACTTATGCGCCATCGTAAAAGCGGTCGCCAGTTAAACCGTAATAGCAGTCATCGCCAGGCGATGTTCCGCAATATGGCAAGCTCTTTGGTTAAGCACGGCGTTATCAAAACGACTGTAGCTAAGGCTAAAGAACTACGTCGCGTCGTTGAGCCACTGATCACATTGGCTAAAACTGACAGTGTAGCAAACCGCCGTTTGGCTTTTGCCCGCACACGCGACCAAGAAGTAGTTGGTATTTTATTTAATGAACTTGGTGAGCGTTACCAAGAACGTCCAGGCGGATACACTCGCATTTTAAAATGTGGTTTCCGTACTGGTGATAAAGCACCTATGGCATACGTAGAGTTAGTAGATCGCCCAGTTGTTGAAGAAGCAGCTGAAGTGACTGAAGAAGCTAACACCGAAGCTTAATTTGGCAACTTGCTAAATTAACGGTATGCATTAAAACGGAGCCTCGGCTCCGTTTTTTATTGCCCGCTTGCCAGCGGCTGAACCTTGGCTAAGGTGTTCTGCTAAGTTTACACCGGCCATTTTCTCAACGCCGGTTACTTGACCGCCGCCATTTTTCCTCGTATAACAAGTTGTCACATTAACCAGGAAAGTTATTCATGTCTTCTCGAAACCCGATTATTGCCGTAACGGGCTCCTCAGGTGCAGGAACATCCACCACCACAGAATCTTTTGAACATATCTTCCGCTCTTTGGGGATACGCTCTGCCCAGGTGGAAGGGGACAGTTTTCACCGCTTTTCGCGTCAGGAAATGGATCTGGAAAAACGCAAA
This sequence comes from Thalassomonas actiniarum, assembly GCF_000948975.2. Taxonomy (GTDB): domain Bacteria; phylum Pseudomonadota; class Gammaproteobacteria; order Enterobacterales; family Alteromonadaceae; genus Thalassomonas; species Thalassomonas actiniarum. The sequence continues at coordinate 6,114,695 of NZ_CP059735.1, read as the reverse complement.
GCCAGAGAAGAAAACCGCAATATCAGTTACTTCGGCGATCAGGCCAATGATTTTGATGCCCTGGAGAAGCTGTTTAAAGACTATTCCGAAACCGGTAAAGGCAAAATGCGCCGTTACCTGCATACCTTTGACGAAGCGGTGCCCTATAACCAGATGCCGGGCACGTTTACTCCCTGGGAAGATTTGGGGGAAGGCACCGATTTGCTCTTCTATGAGGGGCTGCACGGCGGCGTGGTGACGGAAAATAACGATGTCGCCCAGCATGTTGATTTACTCATCGGTATGGTGCCTATCGTTAACCTGGAGTGGATCCAGAAGATTATCCGCGATACCAGCCAGCGGGGACACAGCCGGGAGTCGGTGACCGCCAGTATCGTACGCAGCATGGAAGATTATATCTCCTTTATTACACCGCAATTTTCCCGTACCCATATTAATTTTCAGCGGGTGCCGACGGTGGATACTTCGAACCCTTTCAGCGCCAAGGCGATTCCTTCATCCGATGAAAGTTTTGTGGTGATCCGCTTTCGGGAAGTGACCGATATCGATTTTCCCTATTATCTGAGCATGATCGACGGTTCTTTTATGTCCCGGGTCAACACCCTGGTGGTGCCGGGCGGCAAGATGGGGCTGGCGATGGAGTTGATCTTAACCCCTTTTATCCGGGATCTGATCAAGAAAAAAGAAGAGGCCAATAAGCAGCTGGACTGGATGAGTGATCTTTAAAAGCTTATCCGGCCGGAGAGCGCTTGCTGACCGGCCGGTGTGTGAGCGGTTTACCGGCTTGAGATCAGTCCTGGTCGATGATTTCAAAGTCGTGAGTGATATTGACCGACTTGTTTAGCATCAAGGCCACCGAGCAGTATTTGTCAGCAGAGAGGTTCACAGCCCTTTCTACCTGCTTTTCACTGATATCCCTACCTGTAACCACAAAATGCAAATGTATGTCTGAAAAGAGCTTAGGGATGCTGTCAACGCGTGTTCCTGTGATATCCACATGACAGCCGGCTATTTTCTGGCGGGATTTCTTTAAAATACTGACCACATCCACCGAAGAGCATCCCCCCAGGGAGATCAAAACATTCTCCATCGGGCTCGGGGCCAGTTCACCGTTATTGGCATCTAACACTATACTATGACCGCTTTCTGATGTGCCCAGAAACAACTCGTCAGAAACCCATTTTACACTTGCTTTCATGGCGCTATTCTCTTTTTATGCTTGGTTAGTTTAGCGCTATTCTAACCAAGGCCGTGCTGCCAGGCCAGAAAAAAGCTGGCAGCTTTCACGGGGCAGGTTAAGGGGTTTATCGGCGGCTAATGCTGGAGAGCTGGCTGTGGTGCTGAGGCGGCAATGTTGCTGGAGAAAAGATCTGCTCTTTAGGGTTATTCTATGCTTTGAAATTCAGGGGAGTTAATTTCGGTATCGAACAAGTTCTTAATTAAGCCGGCAAATTCGACGATAAAATTGAGTTGCTCTTCGGTGACCTGGTTATTGATAATGCCGGAGAGAATTTCTTCCAGATCATAAACGATTTCGTCAACTTCCCGGATGATCATATTCCTTTGGTTAAAGGTTAACTCGGTATTCTGGCTGCAAACCATGATGATCTGCTCGCTTAATTCTTCCTCTATCATCGACATTATTGAGCTGTGGCTGGCTTTTGCCGGAGTCGGATTGGCGGTCAACTCTTCTTCTGAACTCTCAAAGATGCTCAGGTGCTCAGTTAAGTACTCAATAATATGCATATAACCTTGGGTATTGGTAACCATAATAATGTCGTCAGCGTCCGGCTTTAGGATTAATTATAGCGGCTACTTTACTCTAAGTTATGGTTGATATTCAATAAATAGCTTTTTTGCTTAGATCGAAAGCGTAAATCAGTTTTTAGCTGTCCGCCTATCCGTCAGCTGTTGGTGTCGGTTGATAATACTGCGGTTTTAAGGTTTGCTTCTGCATGTTGCGGCTAATCGGCACAAAGAAATAAGCCCTGAATTTCAGGGCTTATGGGTAAACAGCGGTTAAAGTGCCTGGCCGGCTGTTTGCTAATATCAGCCAACAGCGGGCCGATATTTCATTGCCGCTGGCGATTAGGCGGCGTTGGTGCTTTCAAAAATCTTGTCGGCAGAAGCGGCGACAAAACCTGAATATAATTCACCGTCGGTTAACGGATAACGCTTGGCGAACTCGTAAAAACAGCTTGGGATTGCCATGGTTTTATCGCTGAAGGCGACTTCGGCTTTATCGGCCAGGGTCGAACTCTGCTCAAGTTTCACCGCTTCATCACCTTTGATTTCACCGCCGGAAGTATTAAGTTTGAAACCGCCTTGTTTTACGGCTTCATTGACCGCTTCTATGGTGTCAAAGTTTTCCAGGTGGTTGATGCTGACGGTGAAGTGATTGGCGCGATAGCCCCAGGCGGCAAGCCAGGCAGCGTATTCACTTTCGTCAAGCAGGGCCTGATACTCGGTTGAGCTTACCTGCCAGGGTGCACCGCTGTAAAGGAAGTCTTCGCGTGCCGCGATATCGTCATCCAGGCCGTCAACCAGCTTATGGATGATGGCTTGTGCCTGCTCGGATAATTGCTCAACTAATAATTCGCTGATAAATACTTTCGGCAAGGTGCTGTCGCTGTGCTCGAAGTGTTTGGCGTACAGTTTCTTGGCTTCGAAGTGGTACTCGCCGCATTCCTTGTATCCCAGGGCCAGCAGGTGAGCTGCTAACTTGTCCAGGTTAACCTTTTCCAGGTTAAAGGTGCGGTAGGCCACGTGGTCGTTGATGACATCGTTACCTGAACCCAGCAGTTGGTGTACCTGCTTGGCAGAAGGGGTGACATCCAGGTAATTTTTCCAGATGTTATCGAACAAGGCAGTGATTTTAGAGGTCATAATCATATCCTAGTAATGCTTAAAAAGAATAACTTCAGTAAATAAAAAGGTTGAATCCGGGGTTGCAGGCTGGCTTGCGGCTGAGCTTCGGATGGTTTCAAAATGATGATTTTAAAGTTTTTACTTTAAAATTTATTTCTGAAAGTTTTACTTTAAAGCTTTTACCTAAAGCGTTTATTTAAAGTAAGGCAGAATTAGCGGCAAACGGGCATGCGAAAAATCCGACAAGGAATCAGATTTGGTCTATGTTCTTAAAAAAACCGGGCCGCAGCCCGGCTGTTTGTCTGGTGTAGCTTAATAGCATAAGCAAATTATACACTTTAGCCTGTGATGATTAAATAGATAATCCAGGGCTAAGGCTGGCCGGCAAAGCTACTTGCTCTGCTTCAACCGAGGCTACCGGATAGGCACAGTAGTCGGCGGCATAATAGGCGCTGGCTCTGTGGTTACCGCTGGCACCGATACCGCCAAACGGCGCGGCGCTGCTGGCGCCGGTGATCGGCTTATTCCAGTTAACGATACCGGCGCGGATACGGCGGAAGAAGTGGTTGTACAAGTCTTCGCTGTCGCTCAACAGGCCGGCGGATAAACCAAAGCCGGTGTTGTTGGCTTCATTGATGGCAGCGTCGAAATCGCTGTAACGGTAGATTTTCAGCAGCGGGCCAAAATGCTCTTCATCCGGCATGGCATCGATAGCAGTCACATCAACAATACCCGGGGTCACAAAACCGGTACCGGCTTCTTTGTGCTCCATGGTCAGTAAAGACTTACCACCCATATCAAGCAGCGCTTGCTGGGCTGATACTAAACCTAAGGCGGCTTTTTCTGAGATCATAGAGCCGATAAACGGCTGGTCTTCATCGTCAAAATAACCGATCTTGATGTTTTTGGTCACTTCAATCAGCTTGGCAATAATGGCATCGCCCTGTTCGCCGTTTTCGATAAACAAACGACGGGCACAGGTACAACGTTGTCCGGTGGTGATAAAGGCCGACTGGACGATATCGTGTACTACGGCATCGATGTTAGTGACATCTTTAACCACTAACGGGTTGTTGCCGCCCATTTCCAGCGCCAGGATTTTACCCGGCTGGCCGCCGAACTGCTCATGCAGCAGGTGACCTGTGGTGGAGCTGCCGGTAAAGAATAAACCGTCAATGCCGGGGTGGCCGGCAAGGGCCTTACCTGTGTCGACTTCACCCTGCACCATGTTGATGACGCCGTTTGGTAAACCCGCGGCCTGCCAGAGTTTTAAGGTTTCTTCCGCCACTTTAGGGGTCAGTTCGCTCGGTTTGAATACGATAGTGTTACCGGCAATCAACGCAGGCACGATATGGCCGTTAGGCAAATGTCCGGGGAAGTTGTAAGGACCAAATACCGCGACTACGCCGTGCGGCTTGTGGCGGATAAAGGCTTTGGCGCCGGGCATAGGGTTTTCTACCGTGCCGGTACGCTCTTCGAACGCCTTAAGGGAGATGGCCACTTTGCCTATCATGGCGCCGACTTCGGTACGGGTTTCCCATAACGGCTTGCCGGTTTCTTCGGCGATAGTTACGGCTAAGCTTTCTTTATTTTCCGTCAGTTGCTCGGAAAATTTAGTGACGATTTCAATACGCTTTTCCAGCGCCAAATCGGCCCAGCTTTCAAACGCGGTGCGCGCGGTCTTGATGGCGTTATCGACTTGCTCGGCAGTGGCGGTTTCCCCCTGCCAGATCACTTCATTGCGCGCCGGGTTTAACGAGCTGATCGCGTGACCCAGGCCGGCTTGCCATTCACCATTAATAAATTGAACAGGATTAGACATTGTATATTCCTCTATACGCTTTGGTCATTTAACAGAGCAAAGCATACATTGATAAAAACGTGTGTTAGTTGGCGATCAGGCGCACCCAGTCGCCTTCGCCTACCTGTAATGCATCGGCTGCTTCCTGGCTGATCACCACCTGATTGGCGGTGGCTCTTAATGAGGCACTTACCTGTACCCCTCTAAATTGCTCAACCTTAGTATTACAGATAATATAATTTTCCGTGTCGCTGACGTCGCCGATAATCACCTGGCATTTGTTGCTGTCGCGTACGGTTTTGATCGATTCCCGGCTGGCTTCTACCGTAGGACCGCCATCGAAAATATCGACATAACCGCGGCGGGCAAAACCTTCTGCTTCAAGCAGGCGCAGGGCCGGTACGGTTTTGGTGTGTACCTTGTTGATCACCTTTTGTGCTTCGTCGCTGAGCAGGTTGACATAAATCGGGTATTTCGGCATCAGTTCGGCGATAAACTCTTTTTTGCCTATGCCGGTGAGGTAATCTGCCGTCGGGAAATCGAGTGAGAAGAAATGCTCTTCTAACCAGTCCCAGAAAGGCGAACGGCCCTGTTCGTCCGAAACGCCGCGCATTTCGGCGATCACTGTCTCGGAGAAACGTTCGGTATGCTCGGCAATAAACAGGAAACGGAACCGGGACAGGAAGCGGCCGTTATTGTTTTTCCTGTGGCCTTCGCTTAAAAATAAGGTACAGATCTCGGAAGCACCGGTGTAGTCATTACACAGGGCCAGGGTTTCCACCGTGTTGTAAATACCTAACTCACGCGAGCTGTGTACCACCTTGCCCAGGTGATAGTGATAGAAGGCGTCATCCAGGCCTACCGCGGCTTCGATGCCGCTGGTGCCGACAACGGTACCGGTTTCGGTATCTTCCATCACAAAAAGGTATCCTTCATCTCCCGGTTGAGTTACTTCTTTGGTAAAAGATGCTTCGGCACGCGAGATGCGTTTTCTTAATAACTCTTCATTAACCGGCAGTGATGTAAAACCGTGTCCTGATTCGACAGCAATACGGTGCAGGGACTCATAATCGCTGTTTTGAATAGGGCGTATAATAATCATAGAATTTTCTCAATCGGTGAAAAGGGCGCTTACCGGCAACTACCGGTAAGCGATAAGCACTTACCGGTTAGGCTTGGGCTAATTTAGCGACGGCTTTTTCAAAACGCGCCATACCTTCGGCGATATCTTCGTCCGGGATAACCAGAGAAGGTGCGAAACGCACGATATTGGCGCCGGCAACCAGGGTCATAACACCTTCTGCCATAGCGGCATTTAAGAAGTCTTTGGCTTTACCCTGGTAGTCTTGCGTTAATACCGCACCGATCAATAAACCTTTACCGCGGATTTCAGAGAAAACCTTGTACTTCTCGTTGATGGCATTTAAACCGTCAATGTAAAGCTGGGCTTTTTTGCTTACGCCGGCTAATACTTCAGGATCGCTTACTACGTCAAAAGCGGCTTCGCCAACGGCACAGGCCAGCGGGTTACCGCCGTAGGTGCTGCCGTGGGTACCGATTTTCAGGTGTTTGGCAATTTCAGTGGTGGTCAGCATAGCGCCGATCGGGAAACCGCCGCCCAAGGCTTTAGCCGTGGTCATGATATCCGGCGTCACACCTAAGCCCATGTAGGCATAAAGTTCACCGGTACGGCCAACACCTGTTTGTACTTCATCAAATACCAATAAGGCATTGTGCTGGTCACATAATTCACGTACGCCTTCAACGAATTCTTTAGTTGGCGAAACGATACCGCCTTCACCCTGTAGAGGTTCCATCACGATGGCACAGGTCTTGTCGGAGATCAGCGCTTTCACGCTTTCCAGATTGTTGTATTCGGCGTGTACCACATCGCCCGGCTTAGGACCGAAGCCGTCGGAATAAGCGGCTTGTCCGCCTACGGTTACGGTGAAGAAAGTGCGGCCGTGGAAACCTTGCTTAAAGGCGATGATTTGTGTTTTGTCTTCGCCGTGTACATCCAGGGCCCAACGACGAGCCAGCTTTAAAGCGGCTTCGTTAGACTCGGCGCCTGAGTTGGCAAAATAAACTTTTTCGGCGAAAGTGCGGTCAACCAGCTTTTTCGCCAGGCGTAATGCCGGTTCGTTGGTCATGACATTAGACAGATGCCAGATTTTTTCGCCTTGCTCTTTCAGGGCACTAACCAGTGCAGGGTGGCAATGACCTAAACAATTTACCGCGATACCGCCGGCGAAATCGATGAATTCACGGTCTTGCTGATCCCAAACACGAGAGCCTTGACCACGAACAGGAATAACCGAAGAAGGTGCATAGTTAGGTACCATTACATCATCAAATAATGCGCGGTCGACAGGGAAATGATTCGACATTTACTAATCCTCATGTTTACAGAGACTGTTATCTCTTTTGCTATAACAGATAAAAAATAGACGGTTAGTATGTCAGAATAATGCAATTATGTCTTGTGAAATCTTGCTCTAGCCCTTGATAAATAGGGGGTTTGCTGTTTTTATTCAGTTAAGTTGCATAATTATTTTGCCCCGCCTTGAGGCGGAAATATAACTTCCGCCCCCGCCTTAATAGCTGCCTTTAAAAATCTTCGGGTCGCTTGGCTTTCATAATTAATCAAAATTAATTGCAATTTAATTTGCTCTGCCTGCTGTTGATTTTTTCAGCAAGGTTAGCTTTTGCGGGATGAATGCTGTTAGGGGGGATAAGCGCCAGGGCTTATCTTTGAGTTTTGCTCATCAAGCAAAATTAATTGAAATTTAATTTGATATGATCGATATCGCTTTTTTTCAGCAAGGCAATTTCTTTCGGGCTGAAGTTCACCGCCGTTAATAATGCCTTGGCTTCATTTTTATCAATCAGATCTTCCCTGGCCAGGGAGCGGTAAGCGACATAAGTGCGTGCCTTGGCAACCACTTGCGCCACCGGCGACATTTTCTGCAGCTCGCTGGCATAGGCGAGATCAAAAACCGGCTCAGTGACCTCAAGCCGGTCAAAACGCATCAGTTCGATCAGGTCGGCGCCGACCTTACTGCTGTGTTCTGTCATCATTTTCAGCAACAATTGTGGTGAGATTTCCGCCTGGACCAGTAAATCATGCAAGCGTTTGTCCCGGCTTTCATATGCCTGGCGCAATTCTGCGTTATGCATTTCATTGAACTTGCTTAAAAAACAGGTGATCACCGCGAGATAACCGATATTAGACAGGATGGCGGCGGCAAAAGCACTATACCAGTCCAGTTCATTGTGTTCTGCCAGCACTTTGGCAGCCAGGGCCACCGACAGGCTGTCATTCCACAGTTTTCTTTTCATCAGCGGATAGGGATCTGTGGTGATCGGCAGCGTATGTTTGAGAATAAAGGTCGGCACTATCAGTTTGAGGTTATCCAGGCCGACATAGCTAATGGCCAGGTTGGCATCGCTGACTTTGACATCGGCCCTTTTACGGTATTGGGGTTTGTTTACCAGGTTAACTAAATCGCCGGCCAGCCAGGGCAGTAATTTGATCAGCGGGGTAATACGGTTTATGGAAGCCGAGGGCAGCGACAAGATTTCTAAAATGGTCGGGGCGGCGTCTTCCAGGTTGAGAAAATGCCGGTAAAAGTGTTCTTTTTGGTCAAATTCCGCCATCACTTCTGTGGTCAGTTTACTGAAAAAAACCGACATCACCTGGTCGCGAAAATGTTTTTCGCCGTGCTCGGCGATGATTTTATCCTGTTTGGCCTGCTCTTCAACTTCTAATAGTTCCCGGCGGCTGAAGGTTTGTTCGCTATGTTGTTTCTCTGTCGATTTAACCTGACCGACGGCTTTATTGGCAAACTCTTTACTGATATATAAGCTCAGCGCCCGTTGATAGAGGTTAGCCAGGGTCTTGTTATTTTCAAAAATCAACATAGTTAAAGTGCAATTGGTTCTTTAATTAAGAAGGTTTAAACATTTGTTGCAGCCAAGGTTACATAAGTTTTTGTAAAAAAGGAATTCGCTTCAGTTTTTGTTGTCGTTAATACCGGTTTAAAAAGTTTTCCAGCAGGGTATGTCCCTGCTCGGTTAAAATGGACTCGGGATGAAACTGTACACTGGCAATGGCAAGTTCTTTGTGTTGCAATGCCATAATTTCTCTCTTGTCTGTATCGGGATTGTCGTACCAGGCGCTGATTTCCAGGCATTCGGGCAAGCTATCCGGGTTGACGATCAGCGAATGATAACGGGTGACCTGTAAAGGATTTTTTAATCCCTGGAACAGTCCCCGGTTGTTATGGCCTATCTTGCTGGTTTTACCGTGCATCACTTGTGCCGCCTTTTCAACCTTAGCGCCAAAATGCTGGGCGATACACTGATGTCCCAGGCAAACACCCAACAGGGGGACTTTACCGCCATAGCGGGCAACAACCTCAAGCGAGATGCCGGCATCATCCGGGGTGCAGGGGCCGGGGGAGATCACTATATAACGGGGAGCAAGTTTGGCTATGTCATTTAAGCTGAGATCATCGTTTCGTCTAACCAGCACTTCTTGTCCCAGGGACTGGAAATAATGCACCAGGTTGAAGGTGAAAGAGTCGTAATTGTCGATCATTAACAGCAAGGGAGTAACCTTTTAATAGCCGGGCGGTGAAATTAAAGCAGGCTATTCTAATCCGGGGGTGGCAAGATTACACGGACTTTCTTTGCTTGGGCTTGGCAGGGGAAAGGAAAAACCATGCCGGATGACCGGCATGGCTGGTGAGGGAACCCTAAGCCCGGTTTAGAACTTAGCAGCTACCTGGAACCAGATTTTATCTGTGTCTGTACTATGGTCGTCGGCATCATAGCTGGCGTATTTCAACAATACGCTATAGTTTTTATCGACGGCATAGGCGGCAACCAGATCAATTTCAGAGCCCCAGTCGGCATTGCCTTCATCGGCAGAAAAATCATGATAGGTGGCGCTTAACTTAATGCCGGAAACCTTGGTTTTGGCGGTAAAGTAAATATCTTCGATACCAGCCCCCGGGGTGGCTAAGAATTTATCGGCAAAACCCTGGTATTTATGCAGGGTAGCCAGCGGGGTGGTAAAACCGACACCATTGTCACTGCCTAATAATTCATAACCCGCCAGTACTTTCACCTGGCCTAATTTAGTGCCCAGCTCCAGGTTGAGGTAATCGGCATCGAAATCTTTGTTGCTGTCTTTATAGTCGCTTTGTCTGGCATAGCTGGCGTTGGCAAAAATGCCGCCGAATTTGCCGTTATAGCCGATGCCGTAGGTTGACGTGGACTTGTTGTCATTGTGATCATATTCGAGCAGGTAGGCAAAACCGCTCAGTTTATGATCTTTGTTGACCTTGTAAACGGCATTGGTCAGATGGAATTCACCGTCTTCATCCGATGCTCCGCCGCGCGGACCGAAGATCTTGTTGATGTTATAGACATAGCTGTAATCCAGGGTGAAAGCATCGCTGGCTTTATAGGTTAAACGGTAGCCGTCATAGGTTTGCTCGTTCTGGCGCCAGCCGACACCGCCGACAAAACGCTGGCCGCTGTGGAGAATACGCTGGCGGCCGGCGGTAAAGCTTGCCTTAGAGCCTTTAAATTGCAGATAGAGTTGGTTGACGTCTGTTCCTTCCGGATCGGCAATCACCGGGTATTTGGTTTCACCATTGCGGGTGCTGTTATAGTTGTCCACTATGGCCGTGACGTTATCTACTTCGGCGCCGACGGAAAAGCCGTTATAGGCGCCGGTTTTTACCGTGATCCGGCTTTTAAGGGTCAGAGCGCTGGCATCATCTTTGATATTGTCCTGGTCGACATTTTCAAAACGGGCGCGGAAACTGAGGTTGACTTTACTGTCGCCCAGGGCTTTTTTCACACCGTCGGCGACCGCAGTTTGTCCTGCAAAGGTTACCGGCGCAGTTAATACCGCTGCTGCGATTAAAGAAGTGGATAACGTATTTACGAGAGATTTCATAGTTATTCCTTTGACATTAGTGTTAAGAATACTTTGGTATTTAGTACATTAGCGAATTAGCGCTATTGACAGCTTATTAGTAACCGCGGAGCTGTAAGCCCTGGTTTTTATTTTTATGGCCGATATTTTCTCACGGGCCGGATAAAACAAGTTGATTTAAATCAAGCTGTATCTGGCTGCCGGTTATTTGGTGGAAATCCTTGATATATATCAAGGATTTTTGTTGTAGAGCCGAAAAGAGGACCTCTGAATCTGCTTTGGCGGGTGTTGTTTAAGATAAAATGATGCCGGTTGAACAATAAATTCATGATAAGTCCTTTTGCTGTTCGTGATTTATTTGCTTTTGCCTGCTGCAGCTGTGCTATCTGTCATGGCTTGCTACTTCAATGTTAGCCATTTTTATTGCCATAGCCCTGATTTTAACGAAAATAATATTTAATTCAGTTTAAGCTTAGCCTATGAGTGCTGCTTTGCCAGCAGGGGTAAATTAACCTTTTGCCGTTTATTGACCACTTCGCCAACAATGATCAGGGCGGGGCCGGTAAAGCTATGCCATAAGTGTTGCTGACCGACGCTGCCAAGGGTAGTGCAGCATACTTGCTGCCCTGTGGTGGTGCCCTGGTCGATAATGGCCATGGGCAGGTGTTTATCCATACCATGGTCTATCAGCTGAGCGGCGATATCTGTTATGCGGTTTAAGCCCATATAAAACACCAGGGTGTCCCGGCTTGAAGCCAGGTTTTGCCAGTCCGGCTGCTCTGCCGGATTTCTAAAGTGGGCAGTAACAAAGCGTACCGACTGGCTGCAGCTGCGTTCGGTTAACGGTATGCCGCTATAGGCAGCGCAGCCGCTGGCGGCGGTTATTCCCGGTATGATGGCAAAAGGGATATCATGGGCTGACAGCGCCCGGGTTTCTTCATTCAGGCGTCCGAAGATGCTGGGATCACCGCCTTTTAAACGCACCACCTGTTTACCCATAAGGGCGTGCTCTGTTAACAGTTGGCAAATTTTTTCCTGAGGCATGCTGTGGTGGCCGGCTCTTTTACCGACAAAAACCGTTTCGGTTTTTGCCGGTAAAATCTTGAGTATCTCCTTATTGGCAAGCCAGTCGTATAAAACAATATCTGCCTGTTGCAATAGGCGATAGGCTTTAACCGTCAGCAGTTCAACATCGCCGGCGCCGGCGCCGATGAGATATACGCAGCCCCGGCGTCGTTTATGCTGAATGCTTGTCTTGGCTGGTAATCCTCCTTTTGCTCGTTTGTGCTGCATGTGTGTCACAAAGCGGTTTAAACGCAACCAGCTTTGATTGAAAAAACCTGAATTCATGTAATAACCTCTTCGGGTTCATCCGACGGGATGAAGGTATGTACTATTGCCTGCTGTTCTTCGCTCTCTCCCTCTCTGGCCTGATGCTCCCGGAGCAGGCTGCTGAGTTCGGTTTTGCAGGAGCCGCAGTTGGTACCGCATTTCAGGGTGGCACCTAAGGCATCGACACTGCTGATGCCGTCGTTTTCGATGGCGGCAACGATATCTTGCTCATAAATACTGAAGCAGGAGCAGATTTTCCGCCCCTTGTTTTTCGGGGCTTTGGCCAGCAGCAGGGCATTAATTTGCTCGGCATCCGTTTCTTTGTTTTCCAGCAACTCGTTGAGCCAGCTGTCATTTAATTTGATTGGCTTATCACTGATAAAGACAAAGGCGTTAAAACCCTGCTCTGCCAAGGCAATAAGCCGGCTGTTGTGCTCACTTTGGTGGCTTAGCCAGCTGTTATCCGGCCGGGGATCCTGTGAAGTGCTGTCTTTGATGGCCCGGTTGATATGCTGTTTTAGCTGCCCGGCTAAATCCGCGACTTCCTGCTCGAAATAACAGTGATAGACAGGTCCTTGTACGCCCTGGTGCTGTATCCAATGGCAATGGCCGGGTAAACCGGCAGTGAAATTTTTCAGGGACCGGGGACTGTAAATCAGCGCATATTGCTTAATCGCGGTTTTTTCCACTTGTACCGGCGCCTGCTTGAATTCCGGCTGCCCGGAAACCGGGTCGACAATGGCGGCAAATAATTGGTTGGCAGTGGCGGATGAGGCAAACTCCCGGTTCCAGTGGATAGGAACAAATAATTGTTTAACGCCGACATCGTCCGAGAGTTTTGCCTGCAAAAAAACCGCGCCGGTTTCATTGCTTACCTTGACCATCTCCCCTTCGGCTACCCCCAGAGATTGAGCATCTGCGGGGTTAAGGGTAACTTCAGGCGCCTTGGTATGTTCCGCCAGGATATTCGCCTTGCCGGTACGTGTCATGGTATGCCACTGATCCCGCAGTCGGCCGCTGGTTAAGCTAAAAGGATAACCTGCAGAGCAGGCCAGCTTGGGTGTAGCCGGGGAGATGGCGATAAAGTTGGCCTTACGGTTGTCGGTAAAGAAGCTGCCGTCCGCCAGGATCCGGGCACACCCCAGAGGGTATTTGGTATTCACCGGCCACTGGACGGGTTTTAGCCGGTCATATTCATCCGTTGTCAGTCCGGTCAGTCCGGACAAGTCCAGCGCCCGATCGCCGTTGTTGTTGCAGGCGGTGAGCCTGGCATGTTCGTCAAATATTTCTGCCGGTCCCGAGTAGTTAAAGCCCTGATCAAAACCCATGGCTTTTGCTACCCGGCTGATGATTTGCCAGTCATCAAGGGCTTCTCCCGGCGGTGTTAATAAGCCCCGCTGGCGCGAGATCCTGCGCTCGGAGTTGGTGACGGTACCGTTTTTCTCCGACCAGCTGCTGGCGGGTAATTTGACCTCGGCAAAGGCCAGGGTATCGTTACTGGCAACGCAATCGGATACCACAACAAAGTCACAGTTGGCTAAGGCCTGCTCGACTTTGGCCCGGTCGGGCAGGCTGACGGCGGGGTTGGTGGCCATGATCCACACGGCTTTTACCTTGCCCTGGTTCATCTTATCGAATAAATCGGTCGCCTTATATCCGGGGGCGCTGGCTATGGTCGGGGATTGCCAGAAGTTTTGTACCAACGCTCTGTGTTCGGGGTTGTCGATATCCATATGGGCCGCCAGCAGGTTTGACAGACCGCCGACTTCCCGGCCCCCCATGGCATTGGGCTGGCCGGTAATGGAGAAGGGACCGCAGCCGGGTTTGCCGATTTTACCGCTGGCGAGGTGGCAATTGATGATGGCATTACATTTATCGGCGCCGGAGCTGGACTGGTTGATGCCCTGGGAGAAAAAATTGATCACCCGTTTGTTGGTTAAAAACGCCTGATATAAACGCTTTAATGAGCTTTTGCTGATATTGCAATAGTCAGCCGTTTTTGTCAGGGTCCATTGCCCGGCCTGATCAAGACAGGCGGAAAAATTATTGGTGTACTGGTCTATGTATGCCTGATCCAGTCCCCGGTTATCGGCCAGGAAATTTAATAAGCCGTTAAATAAGGCGGCATCTGTGCCGGGTTTGATCGGCAGGTGAAAGTCGGCCAGTTCGGCGCTGGCGGTGCGCCTGGGATCTATGGCAAAAATTTGCAACTTGGGATTGACGGCTTTGGCTTTTTCCATGCGCTGGAACAGCACCGGATGGGTCCAGGCGGCATTGGAGCCGGTTAACAGGATCAGATCGGTATTTTCCAGATCCTGATAACTGCAGGGCACCAGGTCTTCGCCAAAGGCGCGTTTATAGCCGGATACCGCAGACGACATGCATAAACGCGAATTGGTATCTATATTGGCGCTACCGATATAACCTTTCATCAGTTTGTTGGCAACATAATAATCTTCCGTTAACAGCTGGCCGGAGCCGTAGAAAGCTACCGCATCCGGGCCGTGTTCTTTGATGATTTGGCTGAACCTGGCGGCCACTGTCTCTATGGCTTTTTCCCAGCTGGTTTGCTCGCCATTAACGACCGGGTGCAATAACCGTCCCTGGTGGTGATTGGTGGCCAGTAAGTTGGTTCCTTTTACACATAAACGACCGAAATTGGCCGGGTGCTCCGGTGTGCCGCTCAGTTTAACTGCTTTCCCCTGCTCGACTGTGATATCCACGCCGCAACCGACGCCGCAATAGGGGCAACTGGTTTGTACACACTTACTTTCACTGCTTTGTTTATGTTTAATTAACTCACTCATCTTAACCTCTACTGCTGATAACGGGTGAAATGCCTTGTGATCAATCTAACGCTAATCCTGTTATGCCAATATCTGTACCTGCTCGTCTTCTATCCGGGTGGGGTAGTGGCGCACTGTGATGGCATCGTCATCCAGGCAGTGGCCGCTCGTTAGTGAATACCTTTGCTTGTATAAGGGGGAAGCAACAAAGATCTCCCCCTGCTCGTCACCGGTAATGCCGCGGGAGAGCACGTTGGCTTGGCCTATGGGATCCCAGTTGGCGATGGAATATACCTGCTGGTTGTTGATTAAAAAAATGGCCACCTGCTCATCCTGATTGATTAAGGCGCATATGCCGGCGTCGGTGATCAAATCTTGCTTATGGCAGACGGTGTGCCAGCTTTTGTTATTAGCCATGGTTTTTCCTCTTATACAGGCCTGTTTTCGGTGATATCCAGGGTTGGGATCCGCTCCCCCCTGTGTTTTTCTTCCTCACGGGCCGGCCTGATTTGCGCCCGCTCGGTGACAAACTGGACATTGCTGTCGCTTTTGCCGGAATTGACAAATTGACGGAAACGTTTCACTTTTTCCGGGTTGTTGATGGTGGTTTTCCATTCGCACTGGTAGCTGGCGACTATGGCCTGCATTTGCGCTTCGAGTTCATCATTGATGCCGAGGTGGTCGTCGATGACCACAGACTTGGCATACTCCAGGCCTCCTTCGAGATTTTCCAGCCAGACCGAGGTGCGCTGCAACCGGTCCGCCATGCGGATATAAAACATCAGGTAGCGGTCGATGTATTGCACTAAGGTTTTATCGTCCAAATCCGTGGCAAAGAGATCGGCATGTCTGGGTTTCATGCCGCCGTTGCCGCTGACATAGAGGTTCCAGCCGTGTTCGGTGGCGATCACCCCGATATCCTTGCTTTGCGCCTCGGCGCATTCCCGGGTACAGCCGGATACGGCAAATTTAAGCTTATGGGGGGAGCGCAGGCCCTTGTACCTTTCTTCGAGAAAAATCGCCATCGACATGCTGTCCTGGACCCCGTAACGGCACCAGGTATCGCCGACACAGGATTTGACCGTACGCAGGGATTTGCCGTAGGCGTGGCCGGTTTCCATGCCGGCGTCGATCAACCGCTTCCAGATGTCCGGCAATTGCTCGACCCGGGCGCCGAATAAATCGATGCGCTGGCCGCCGGTGATCTTGGTGTATAAATTATATTGCTTGGCCACTTCGCCGATCACGATCAGCTTGTCCGGGGTAATTTCTCCCCCCGGGATCCTGGGCACCACGGAATAGGTGCCGTCCTTTTGCATATTGCCGAGAAAGATATCATTGGTGTCCTGCAGCGGTATATGGGCGTCTTCCAGGATATAGTCGTTCCAGACGGATGCCAGGATAGAGGCCACCGTGGGTTTGCAAATTTCACAGCCAAGCCCGTGACCATGTTTACTGATCAGTTGCTCAAAGGTTTTGATCTGCTCGGCTTTGATAATATGGAATAACTCGGTGCGGTTATAGGCAAAATGCTGGCAGAGATCTTTTTTCACTTCCACGCCGCGTTTGCCGAGCTCGGCTTCAAAGACATTTTTCAGTAACGCGCTGCAGCCGCCGCAGCCGGTGCTGGCCTTGGTGCAGGAGGTGAGCTGTTTAAGCTCGGTGTTGCCATCGTCTATGGCAGAGATGATATCGCCCTTAGTGACATTGTGGCAGGAGCAGATGGTGGCGCTATCGGGTAAGCTCTCGGCCCCGAGTGCGGGTTTCTCCCCCTGCAGGCTCGGCAGGATCAGGCTTTCCGGCAGCTCGGGTAATTCAATGCCGTTGAGAGCATATTGCAATAAGGTATCATAATCCCCGGTATCCCCCACCAGCACGGCGCCGAGCAGGTGTTTGCCGTCGGGGCTGACGACAATTTTTTTATAGGTTTGCGCCACCTGGTTTTCATAGGTGTAACTTCTGGCCTGAGGGGTTTTGCCGTGGGCATCGCCGATAGAGCCGACATCGACCCCCATCAGTTTTAACTTGGTGCTCATGTCGGCCCCGGTAAACTGTTTGTCTTCGCCCTGGATATGGGCGGCGGCGACTTTCGCCATCTGGTATCCCGGGGCTACCAGGCCAAAAATAAAGTTATTCCACAGGGCGCACTCCCCGATGGCGTAGATATCCTGGTCCGAGGTCAGGCAATGGTTATCCACCACTATGCCGCCGCGCTCACCCAGGGCGAGATCAAAATCCCTGGCCAGGTTGTCGTAGGGGCGGATACCGGCGGAAAATAAGATCAAATCAGTTTCCAGGTGAGTGCCGTCGGCAAACTCCATTCTGTGATTGCAATTCTGGCCGTCGGTAATGATCTTGGTGGCTTTTTCGGTATGCACCTTGACGTTGAGCGCTTCGATCATAGCTCTCAGCAGCTCTCCGCCGGACTTGTCTAACTGTACCCCCATTAATTGCGGGGCAAACTCCACCACATGGGTTTCCAGCCCCAGTTGTTTGATGGCATTCGCCGCCTCTAACCCGAGCAGGCCGCCGCCGACGACAACGCCGACTTTACCTTGGCGGGCAGAGTGTTCGATGGCGGCTAAATCTTCTATGGTGCGGTAAACCAGGCAATGCTCCCTGTCATTGCCTTCGATCGGCGGCACGAAGGGATAAGAGCCTGTGGCCAGGATCAGTTTGTCATAGCTAAAGCTTTCCCCCCGGGCCGTGGTGACGGTTTTGTCACTTTTATTTAATGCAACCACTTTGGCGTCAAGTTCAAAGGTCACTCCCAGTTCACGGTATGATTCCGGGGTGGTCAGGGCGAGATCCGCTGCGCTTTTACCGGAAAAATAACTGGATAAATGCACCCGGTCGTAGGCGAGGCGGGGTTCCGCCGACAACACGGTAATATCGTAGTCTTGCGCCTTAGCCGAGAGACAGAGTTGTTCAACAAAGTGATGACCCACCATGCCATTACCTATTACGACAATTTTCTGCTTTGCTGAGCTTTGCTTTTTGGAAGTGACTACACTTGTGTTCATTTGGAACAACCCTCTATCTATATACTGTGCGGCTAGCATTTCGCGCATCAGATAAAGCACTAACTGCTTTATAAATGAAATACCGTTTTTTTCTGGTTAACAAAAAGCAAACAAGGTGCCATAGAGGTAAATTTTTTAAATATCAAATCTTTACCTGGTTTTTTTGGGTTTAAAACCGGCCGTTTGCACCTTAGTGAACAAAGTCATGCACTAGGGAAGTGCAATATTTACGCAAATTTATGAAAGCTTGATATTTTGTTATTGATTTATGGCAAGGGTCTTCTACATTTAATAACACGAGCAAACCTAGGGACGGGTAACATGGACTTTATTGCTAACCTCTTTCAGACCGTATTCCTGCTTAATACCACAGAGATCACCTTAATCTTATTGGCTGTTGCCCTTGTTGTTATCCTACTCAGCCATAAACGTATCCTGTCGGTGCTAAAAAGCCTGACCGGCCCTTTATTCAAGCGGGTACAGCTCAGTGTGCTGCGGTTATTGCCAAAGAAACAGCAGGAGTCGATTTTTAACAAAGAAATTTGCTCTGTACTCAATCAGGCCAGGGGGTTCAGGTTAAAGGGGCAGTTTACCGAAGCCAAGGGGATGTATCAGAAAGTAATTGATAAAGTTGAAGTTTACCTAGACGAAGCGGCGGTGGTTTTTGAGCATGAGCATGACGATAAGCTGGTGTGCGCCCAGGCCTATCTGGATGCCGGTCATGATTGTCAGAACCGGGGGGAGTTCAGTCATGCGCTGGAGCATTACCGTCATTCCCGGGAGCTGACCCCGGGCACGGATGAGAAAAGTAAAATTTGCCATGCCTCCGCGACATCCGCCTCGGCTTTCATTCATCATGTTCAGGGGGATGATAAAGCCGCCTTACAGGAATTTAACCAGGCAAGGCAGGTGTTTGAACAGCTGGACGAGCGCCTGGGGGTTGCCGGCACTTATAAGGGGCTGGCGCGTATTTCCTACGTGGCCGGACACCTGCAAGATGCCTTGTCCTATTATAACCAGGCCTACGGCGAGTATGTTGAAGCCAAAGATTCTTTCGGCCAGGCCCAGGTCAGGTTGGGCATAGGAGGCATATACCTGGCCCAGGGGTTAACGGACAGAGCCCAGTATGAGTTTGATCAAGCCTATGACATTTTCAAAAATGACAGTAACTTACGCGGTTTGGCCAGCACCATTTTTAATTATGCCTTGCTGGACCTGGACCGGCATAAAGTCTCGACCGCCTTGGGGGAGCTGCAAACGGCCAATGTCTTTTTTACCTTTATTGAAAGTAAATTTGAACAGGCCAATGCCTATTTGCTGCTGGGTCAGTCGCTGATCCAGACTATGAAGCTTGATGAAGCGGAAGAGGCACTGGAAAAGGCTTATAAGCTTTATAAAAAGATGGGGGTAAGCTCGGGGCTGGCCCATGTCGATTACAGCCGGGGCAATTTGAAATTAACCGCCAATAATCATGCCCTGGCCCGCCAGTATTACAGCAAAGCGATAGAAAGATATCCCAACAACCTCAGCAAGGCCCAGGCGCTGCGCAGTTTAGGCAACAGTTATTTTATCACCGGGGATTTTCAGCAGTCGGAGCAGAATTACCGCACCGGCTTGCAGATTTGCATGAATTTAAATTGCCGCAAAGATGAAGCGAAATTACGGCGCAAGCTGGGTTACCTGGCGATGGTGCAGGGGAATTTCGAGGAGGCGGGCATGTTTTTTAACAGCTCGCTGGAAAGTTTGCCTGCCGATTGTGTTGAAGAGAAAACCCTGGGGATCCTGTATAAGGCAATGCTGATCATAGAGAAATGTTATGATATCAGCGAAGAGTTAACGGAAAACCGCAAAACCGCCTTTGAGTACCATATGCAGTCGGCGGGAGAAGAATATCACCAGGCACTGCGATTATATATTTATGGCCGCTATTACCTGCTTAAGGGCAAGCATTTTAGTGCCAGGGAATGTTTATTGACCGCCAAAAGCCATTTTGAACTGAATAATCAGCTGTGCTGGCTGTTCCGTTGTTATTATGCCCTGGGGAAAAACGAACTGGAAAACGGTTTGCTCAATTTATCCGCCCATACCCGGGAAAACTCCCTGCATTACCTCCGGCCGGGTTATCAGCTTGCCCAGCAGATGCAGTGTCAGCGTGCCGTCAGCCTGTTTAAAATATTGATCGAGCAATTGCGTTAACTTGAGTTAACCGCGCTTGAACAGGTTTTGGTATTGTTTCGGGGTCAGGGCGATGCGTTTTTGGAAGTGGCGATGAAAGTGGCTTTGATCGGCAAAGCCGAGTTTACCGGCGGTTTCGATAATGCTTTTACCTTGCGCCAGTAATTTTTTGGCTTTGCTGATCCTTTGATCCAGTTGGAAGGCATGGGGGCTCTGGCCGTAAAGCTGCTTAAAACTGCGGATCAGGTGGTAGCGGCTTAATCCGGCGCAGGCGACAAACTCATCCAGAGAAAGGTTGCTCTCCAGCTGGTCCATGATCAGCTCTTTCACCTGGTTAAGGCGGTAAATATCCCGTGTTGCTGCCTTGTCCGTGATATCGGAGCCCCTAGCAAAACGCGGCAACAGGTACTCTATTAACAGGCTTTCTAATGCCAGGGGATTGGTATCTTGCTGCAAGCTGTTAAAAAGCCGGTTAAATTCCTGGTAGCTGGCGCTGTCTGTCTGATACATCTTGTCAAAAGTCAGGTAGTCCTGTCCCCGGGTATTCATGGCTTCTTGCTGCAAAGCGGCGACCCAGTCGCTATCGACAAATAACATGCGGTAACACCAGTCCCCCTTGCTGGGGTTGCAGGAATGGGCATCCCCGGGATTCATGGTTACGCTTGTGCCCGCACCGATTTGGCCTTTATGGCGCATATTGTGGTAGTCGGCCATGCCGTTATCGATCACGCCGAATGAAAACTCGTCATGGGAATGGGTGTGGTAACAGGCAGCCGAACGTGTCGCCCTGCGCATGGTGATATAAGGCAAGACCCGGGAGGTCTGATAAAACATGCCCTGGCTTTGAGCTTGATTGTTTGCCGCAAGCGGCGGCTGGTTTTTTTGGCTCATTGGTGCTCAGTAAGATAACAAATGCATCATTGGAAAATGGTCAATACCGTTGCCGCCAGCAATAACCCCATTATCCGGTTAAACATAACCTGATGCCGGGTATCAGACAAGTATTTCTGTATTAAGGTGCCGACGGCCGCCCAGGTGGCAATGGAGAAAAAACACACCAGGGCGGAAATAATACAAAAGGCGAACAGGTAGCTTTGCCCCTGATCGCTCGCACCGACAAAGATGCTGCAGCCGGAGAGGGCAACCAGCCAGGCTTTGGGGTTTAGTCCCTGGGCAAGCATGCCTTCAAATAAGCGCGGCGCCCTGGAGTTTTGATGGCCGGCGGCGGCCTGTGTTTTTGCCGTAGCCAATTTATACGCCATATAGAGTAAAAAGCCTGCCCCCAGATATTGCAACAGGGAAAAAATACCGGGAAAAATCTCCAGAATTGCCAGCAGCCCGGAACCGGATAAAAAGACTATCAGGGTATAGGCCAGGCTGGCTCCTGTGATATGGGGTAAGGTTTTCCTGAAACCAAAAGCCGCGCCGCTGCCGGTCGCTATAATATTTACCGGCCCGGGAGAAATGGCCCCGGTAAGGGCAAAGATAAACATAGAGAGTAATATTGAAACCATCATTATTTGTTCTTAAGGTAATGAAAGGCTCAGGGTACAAGCTCCCGGGCGGGAAATATTGAACAAAATTGCTGTTACCGGGGGAAGCGGGTGTCAATCCCGGTTAAAAAAACATCATAATTAATGATGTCCGGGTGAAAACCTTTTACAGTGAGGGAAAAGGCTAACCTTAATTTAAGATGCTGAGTGTAATATGGATAAGCACAACAAGTTTTATCCGCTACTTTTACTTTGGCTCTATAGTGCCGTCGCCTGGGCACAGGAATCGCTTAGGGTGGTGACCGAACACTTACCCCCTTATCAAATTGTCAGCAACAAACGTGTGGTGGCGGGCAGCTCCTACCTGTTAATGCAAGAGGTGTTAAAGCGTGCCGGTTATTCGGTGCAGATAGAAGCTTTACCCTGGGCGCGTGCCTATCAGACGGCGCTGACTGATAAAAATGTGGTGATTTTCTCCATGACTCGCAGCCGTGAACGCGAACGCCTTTTTCATTGGATAGGTGAGCTCAGGGCACTTAGTTATACCTTTTATTCACTAAGAGCGAGTACCGGAATCAGGGTCAATTCTATCGAGCAGGCATTGCACTATACCGTGGTAGCGGTCAGAAACAGTGTTGAAGCCGATATTTTACAGCAACAGGGTTTTAAGCAGGGGAAAAATCTGATTTTAACTACCGGTCATGTCGAGGCCTGGCAAGTCTTGCTTAAAGGGCGTGCCGATATCATCTATGCCAATGAATTGATCGGCGACAATATACATCTCAGCATAGGAGAGCAACTTACCCCCTTTGTTAAGCAGCCTTTTTCCGGTATACGGGCGGCGTTATATGTTGCGGCGAGTAAAACAAGCGATGTTGAGATTGTTACCCGCCTGTCCCAGGCGCTGCAGTCGGTAAAAAAAGACGGTACTTTTGAAAAATTCCTCAACAGCCAATAGCTTATCTCTTGGCGGTAAAGCTTATGCTCTCCTGAGGTCAAAAGGCGCAGGGTAAACCTGTGGCAGGGGAAAGGTTGCTTGCCCTGTTCTTGCCGGGAGGCAGCCTTATTCGTGATTTTTTTACCGTTTTTACTAAACTTAAAGCTGGTAGCCGCTGTCGAGTTAATTTCTCGTCACTAGTGTCAGGAATTTGTTTCTTTTTCGAAATGATAAAGATAGAATCGCCTGTCGGGGGGCTGACTCTGTGGTGCCCCTGCACTGCTAAGGCACTTATTTCTAAGCGTCATTACAACAACTAAAACCCAATACATCAAATGGACTCGTATGAAATATCCTGAAAAATCATGCGGTTTTATTATGGTGCGCTGAAATTCAGATTGAGTATTACCGAGGTAAGCAATGAATTCTTTTAGTTCTTCCCGGCGAACGTTTATCAAGCGTTGCGTCATCAGCGGCATCGCCGTTTATTCCGCACCACTGCTTTGGAAAATGGGCAATAGCCAGGCAGCCGGTTTATCCGAAGCATTAACCGCACAATTTAAAGCCAGCAATAAACTGAAATTCCGTATGGACGGTATCGCCAAGGTCACGGGGGAAAAAATTTATGGCCGGGATTACCGTGCCATGGATATGCCGGGCTGGCCGGATCAACAGGGCTATGCCTATATTTTGCGGCTGGACGATGCCGGGCATGTCTATCAAGGGTTTGATCTGAATATGTTGCCCCAACAGGCAAGGCCGAACCAGGTGATCACCGCTAAGGAGCTTGAGCGTGACGGCGTGAGCCTGCCGCCATTTTTCGGCAGTGATATGTTATTGCCGGAGGGGAAAACCGCCCATTACCTCGGGCATGCGGTAGCGATTTTATTATTTGATGATTTTGCCGCTTTTAAGCAGGCGAAAAACCTGTTGCAGTTCAATAAAAAAGTGATCCGCTACGGTGAAAAAACCGCATTTGTTTCCGAAAGTAAAGATCCCTATACCAGCTGGCGTATTATCCGTGAAGAAGGTGAAAGCGGTCCGTCGGGTGAGGACAAATACAGTCCGTTGCAGGACGGGATCTTTTTTCCTCATTATAAAGCCCACCGGCCCCAATGGCCGGAAGTGATGGATCAGCAGGGCAGTGTTTCAGAGCGCGGCATGTATTATGCCGGCCGTATCAACGAAGATATTACCGGAGGCAATGAAAACTGGCAGGTGCTGGAAAGAGAATACCGCACCCAGATCATAGATCCCATGATGATGGAGCCGGAAGCCTTTAACGGCTGGTTTGATGAAAAAGAAGGCACTTTCCACACAGTGATCACTTCACAATCGCCGCAAGATTATCAGGAGCAGGCGGTGCATATGCTTAAGCATGGTCCGCTGGCGGGCAAAGTGAAAAATCTGGTGGTGCATTCCCCCTTTATCGGCGGCGGTTTCGGCGCCAAAGATCATTCCATCTTCCCTTATTACGGTTTAGTGGCCGCCATGTATGCCGGCAAACCTATACGCCTGGCCAATGACAGGTTTGAGCAGTTCCAGGCGGGATTAAAACGTCATCCTTTTACTATGAAAAACCGTTTGGCGGTGGATAAAAAGACCCTGAAGATAAAAGCCCTGACCGCAGATATGACAGTGGACGGCGGCGGCCGGGTCAATTTTACCGGCTCTGTGACTATGGTGGGGGCAACGGCGCTGCAAAGCATTTATTATATTCCCCGCAATGATATCAAGGCGACCGCCTATGCTTCCCGCAACCCCGACAGCGGCTCTATGCGCGGTTATGGTACCCTGCAGTCCATGGCGACGATGGAGTCTATGATGAATGAAATGGCCGGCGATCTTAAGGTGGATGCCATAGATCTGCGCAGGGCCAATGTCATGGAATCCGGACAGCGCAATACCCAGGGTGCTATCCCCAACGGCGCCTTGCGTTACCGGGAAATGCTGGATATGGCGCAGCAGCATCCGATGTGGCTGGAGCGCGCGGCTAAAAAAGCCGCCTTCGAAGCGGCTAATCCCGGGAAAAAATACGGGGTAGGTTTTGGTATTACCACCAAAGATTACGGTACCGGGGCGGCAGCGCCGAGTGCGGCGGTGCGTTTATCGAAAACCGGTAAAATTGAAGTTGATATCTGCTTTATGGAGATGGGCACAGGCACGCAAAGCTCACAGGCTGTGGTGGTGAAAGATAAGCTTGGAGTGATAGCCGATAAGGTGACGGTAGCGGAAGTGGATGCGTGGCAGGCGATGCAGCAGATCCAAACCCATAATCCTTATTTTATTAACCAGCAGCAACAGGATGAGATGGAAAAAAATCCCCGCTGGACCCCGGTGATTGGTATGGCATCGGCGGCGTCGATGTCATCTTATTATCAAACCCATGCCACCAAGGCGGCGGCCGAGGTGATTTTCCGTCACGGTATCTGGCCGGCGGCTGTGGCTATCTGGAGTGAAAAATACTTTAACGGCGCCATGGCGCCCAATAACTTAAATGATGCCGGTGCTGCCCGTTGGGTGGACGGTAAGCTTACCACTCAAGGTTATCCGCCGTTATCGATTGAAGTGCTGGCGCAACGTGTCCATGACATGGGGCTAGTCACAGGCGCCATGGTGCATGCCTTTAACCGCTGGGCCTGGAGCGAAGCGACTTATGACATCCTGGGGCAGGAAGTTAATTTAGAAGTGGATGCTCTGGCACTGCAATACGGTGACGGTGCAAATGACCGGCAAAAAGCCGCCATGAATTCCAAAGGTTATCATCTGCTCGATCGTACCAGTGTCAACTACCCGGAAACCGCGTTAAATAATGCCATGGTGACTTACTATGCACCTTGTGCTGCTATGGTGGAAATCGCCGTCAATGAAGGCAATGGCGAGGTCGAGATCCTAAACTCCCATACCTGGCTTGAAGCCGGCAAGGTAATTGTCGAAGAGCTGGTGGAAGGGCAAATACAGGGGGGGCTGGCCATGGGGGTCGGTCATGCCCTCTATGAAGAAATTCCGTCATTTGAGGACGGCGCCGGCAACGGTACCTGGAACCTGAACCGTTATAAGGTGCCTTTGGCCAGCCAGGTGGGGGTATGGAACCAACAGCATACTATTTTACCGCCGCTTTCCGATACCGATCCCAGCAAAGGCATAGGGGAGGTGGTGATGATTTCCATCGTACCAGCGCTGGTTGAAGCGGTATACCAGGCAACCTCTGTTCGTTTTTATGACCTTCCGATGACATCACAAAAAATTAAGGGGGCGATTTCATGAGCCAACATATTCAAATGACAGTCAATGATCAGCAAGTCGGTCCGGTGGAAGTGCCGGAAGGGCTGAAAATGATCGAATTTTTACATGAATACCTGAATCTGACCGGCACCAAGTTTGGTTGCGGCGCCGGTGTGTGTCACGCCTGTACCGTGATAGTGGAAGGAAAAAACGGTGTCAGTGAAGTGGTCAGAACCTGTATCAGCGGTGTCGAGCGTTTTGCCGATAAAAAAGTACGCACCGTGGAAGGACATGCCAAGCGAAACAGCGAGGGTGAAATTACCGAATTAACGCCGGTACAAATGGCGTTTTTGGAGCATTTTTCTTTCCAGTGTGGCTGGTGTACTTCCGGTTTTATCAATGAAACCACGGCGCTGATGGAAAGGCTGGCGAAAGCACCTGTGGCGGCAGCTGACGTGGAGCAGGTAATTGAAGAGGCGTTAAAGGAGCATATCTGTCGCTGTACCGGTTATGTTAAGTATTACCAGGGAGTGAAAGATCTGATCTTAAACACTAAGGGGCTGACCTACTGATGAAAGCAACAAGTTTATCAAGACATAGCTTTTCCCGGCGCCTCAAAGGCGCTGTGCTCTCTTTGGCTGTATTTGGCGGCACAGCTGTGGCCCAGGCGGCACAAGATCAGGCCGGTTTGATTGCCCAGGGAAAATACCTGGCGGAAATCGGCGATTGTGTTGCCTGCCATACCCCGCAGGGAGGGCGTGAATTAAGCGGCGGTTTACCCTTTGAAACCCCTTTTGGTATCGTCTATTCCACCAATATTACTTCGGATAAGGAAACCGGCATCGGCCATTACAGTTATCAGGACTTTTACCGGGCCATGCATGAGGGCATAAGCCCGAACGGTAATCTCTATCCGGCCATGCCGTATACTTCCTATCATTTGTTGACAGACGCCGATACCCGGGCCCTGTACGCATATTTTATGAATACTAAGCCCATCAGCCAGGAAAATAAGGACAGCGAAATCGGTTTTCCCTTTAATATCCGCATGGGGCTAAAGGCATGGAACCTGATGAATCATGAGGACAGCGTGTTTACTCCCGATCCGGCCAAGAGCGACAGCTGGAACCGGGGCAGTTACCTGGTGAACGTGCTCGGGCATTGCGGTGAATGCCATACCCCGAGAAATGCCATTTTTGCCATGGATCCCACGGCGCATTTTCAGGGCACGGTATTGGATACCTTTGAAGCCTCCAATATCACCCCCGAAGAGCTCAATCGCCAGAACTGGACCCATGAAGACCTCAAGCAGCTGTTTACTAAGGGTTACTCCCGCAAAGGCACGGTTTTTGGCGGCATGTATCCTGTGGTCTATCATAGCTACAGCCACCTGACCGAGCAGGATATGCGCGCCGTGACCAGCTATTTGCTGGATAACGAAGCGGATATTGAGGCATTGCCGCTGGCCTTTAACGGCCATGATAAAGCTGCCCCCGGCTATAACACTTATATGGGCTATTGCGCCGGTTGTCACGGGCAAGACGGTGAAGGGCGTCCCAATGTTGCCCCGGCGTTAGCGGGCAATGCTACTTTAGACCGTACCAGTGTCTATAATGCCGTGTCTTTATTGCTTAACGGTATTGTCAGCCAGCACTATAACAGCACCACCAGCTTTTATGCCATGCCGGCGTACGCGGATAAGTTTGATGATCAGCAGTTGACGGATCTGGTGAACTATATGCGCACCACCTGGACCGCTCAAAAAGCGGATATCGGAGTTTCGAAGGTAAAAGATATCCGCACCAATATGAAACAGTCAGTGCATTAACACACCCTTTTGCCAGAACCTGAGGGCCTTAATATGAGAATTCATATTAAGGCCTTTTTCTTGCCTAGAGATTATTAATGCTCGCCAGCGCCTGTTCAACATCGGCAATGATATCGGCGATGTTTTCGATACCGACGGAGAGCCTCACCAGGTCGGCGCTGACACCGGCAGCAGCCAGCTCCTCATCGTTTAATTGCCTGTGGGTGGTGGAGGCCGGGTGGCAGGCCAGGGACTTGGCATCGCCAATATTCACCAGGCGTAAGATCATTTGCAGGGCATCAATAAATTGTGCGCCGGCGGTTTTGCCGCCCTTAACGCCGAAACTGAGAATGCCGGAGGCCTTGCCGCCGGTGATTTTTTCGCAGGTTTCCCGGTAAGGACTGCTGGCAAGCGCGGCATAGTTAACCCAGGCCACCTTATCATGCTGCTGCAGATATGCCGCCAGTTGTTCGGCATTGCCGCAGTGCCTTTCCATCCGCAGCGCCAGGGTTTCCAGGCCCTGTAAAATTTGAAAGGCATTAAAGGGGGAAATCGCCGCTCCGGTATTTCTTAGCGGCACCACACGGCAGCGGCCGATAAAGGCTGCCTGTTCAAATGCCTGGCTATAGATGACATCATGGTAGGAAGGATCCGGTTCATTCATGATCTTGAATCTTTCTTTATTGGCGACCCAGTCAAATTTGCCTGAGTCGACAATAATACCGCCGACAGAGGTGCCGTGTCCGCCTATGTACTTGGTCAGGGAGTGCACGACAATATCGGCGCCCAATTCAAAGGGGCGGCATAAAAACGGTGTGGCGACCGTGTTATCGACGATCAGCGGCACCCCGTGGCGGCGGGCAATATCCGCCAGCCGTTTTATATCGACAATATTGCCCGCCGGGTTGCCGATGGACTCACAATATAAGGCCCGGGTATTTTTATCTATCTGTTGCTCGAAAGCGCCAAGCTCGTCGCCGGAAACGAAACGTACTTCTATGCCTTGTTTAGGCAGGGAATGGGCAAATAAATTGTAGGTGCCGCCATAAAGTTCACTGGTGCTGACAATGTTAGTGCCGACTTCACAGAGGCACTGAATGGCATAGGTGATGGCTGCCATGCCGGAAGCAACCGCCAAAGCCCCTATGCCCCCTTCGAGGGCGGTGATACGTTGCTCTAAAACATCCGTGGTGGGGTTCATGATCCGGGTATAGATATTGCCCGGCACTTTTAAGTCAAAAAGATCGGCGCCGTGCTGGCTGTTATCAAAGGTATAGGAGGTGGTTTGGTAAATGGGTACCGCCGCCGCTTTGGTGGTTTCTTCTGAGCGGTAGCCCTGATGTAAGGCAATTGATTCGAATTTCATTGTGCTTCCCTGGCCGTTATTTTTGTTTGAAAATCAAACATGATAATACCGAAAGCCTAAGGGAATTCAATATATGCGTTATGTGGTTTTAGTGGTACTTTTGGCTATATTTGCCCCCTGTTCGGGGGAAGGGGCGGTTCAGGTAAACAAAGCGATCAAAAAGGCAATAAAGAGTACCAGGGAAACCCCTTTCCAGAATTTTACCGGGTGGCGGCGGATAAACGGCAGGCGCTGGTACTGGTCCACGGCACTGGTATTGGGTTTATTCAGATCGGCATAAAACTCGGAAAAAGCCTGGTAGCGCAGATCGGGATCCGGTGCTGTTGCCCGTTTGAGGGCAATATCGAGCCAGGCAGGCAATTCAGGCCTGAATGCCCGTATGCTGCGGTATTGCCATTGGGAATAATCTTTAAAGGTAATTTCCGCCCGTACCATAGCCTTAAAGGGCAGTTCACCGCACAGCAATTCATAACAAATGACCCCGAGAGAAAAAAGATCGCTGCGGTAATCCGTGTTCATATGTAATAAGGTTTCCGGGGCAATATAGTTTAATGAGCCCTGGGGCACGGTTTCCGACAGGGTTTGCTGGTTTTCATCCAGTGAGGCGACAAATACCGTGCCGTAATCAATAAGTTTTACCTGGCCAAACAGGTCGATCATGATATTGTCGGGTTTTAAATCCCGGTGCACCAGTTCCAGCCGCTGAAAAGCACGCAGGGCAGAGATCACCTGGTTCATGATATCCCTGACCTGGGCTATGGTCGGGCCGGGATTATCATATATCCACTGGCTTAGGGTTTGCCCTTCAATATATTCGCATAACAGGTAAGTAAATTTACTCTTGCTGCGCCTGCGTTCTATTTTCATGACATTGTCATGTTTGATGCGCTCGCCGACCCAGGCTTCGCGCATAAACCCCTGCAGGTAAATGGCGTCATCGGCCAGATTGGCGGAGGGAGCTTTCAAGACGACAGGGTCCGGCCAGTCGATGTGCTCCACCAGGTATAAATGGGAGCGGGTGCTGGCGTGGATCACTTTACGCACCAGGAAGTCGTCCAGCCTCATGCCGGGGTGTAAAGCCGGCGGGATCACCTGGTTGAGAATATCCCGCTCGATTTCATCAAGCTTTCTTCTGGGCACATCTTTAACATAAACCAGCAGGCAACTGACATTATCATCACTGCCGATACTGAGCGCATGTTTGACGATACGCTTGCTGATATGTTCGAGCTCGGCATTGTCGGGATCAGAGGAAATCGTGTTTAAATGGGCCCGGATG
Source organism: Thalassomonas actiniarum (assembly GCF_000948975.2). Classification (GTDB taxonomy): domain Bacteria; phylum Pseudomonadota; class Gammaproteobacteria; order Enterobacterales; family Alteromonadaceae; genus Thalassomonas; species Thalassomonas actiniarum. The sequence continues at coordinate 6,084,653 of NZ_CP059735.1, read as the reverse complement.
GCTTTTGCAGATAAAAAATCATGGATACCGTCACAGGTTAGCATGTAAACATCCCCGGATTGCAGATCGACGGTATGGGCATCTACCTGCAGGCGGCTTTCTGCTCCCAGCGCCCGGGTCAGGATCACCTGCTGACCCCCCTGTTTTCGGTTATGATCCCGGGTGATGGCTTCTATCTGGCCATCCCTGTACCTGCTGATGCGGGAGTCACCGACATGAAAAACATAGCCGGTTGCCGATTTCAGTATCAGGGCGGAAAAGGTGGTCAGCCACTGCTGCTGCGGATAGTGCACATCCAGCACTCCTTGCTGGGAATACAGCCACTGGTTTAAGCCGGTAATGACCTTGGAGGCGGATTGTTGTGTGGACCAGGTTTCAGGGGTGGCGTAATATTCGCTGATAAATTGGGTTGTGGCCAATTGCGCGGCTTCGGCGGCTTTGCTGGCGCTGGAGACACCGTCGGCCATGGTTGCCACTATGCCCTTGATCATTTGTTCGTTTTCATCCGGGGTCAATGCGGCAAAAGCGTCCTGGTTGACGGCTTTTTTACCGGCGCAGGAATAGCCGCCATAACACACCTGCAATCCGGTAAATGTGCCTACTTCCTCAGGTAATTTTGTATTAGCGATATTCATAACAGCCGATACTCATTTTGGTTCGTCGTAACAACCCGTCCTATAACCATACTACTTCATGACACAAGGATTTTCTTCTTGAAGTAGTTTTTATCGGCAAAAAAGATCAAGAAATATTGAACAACTTCATTAATATAGTGTTTTCACCTGCTTAGGTGATAACGGTGTGTGGCTCTTCCTTAAGCCCGATTAATGCCATCAAGTGCCTTTTAACGGGTTTGCCTGATGGCATTGTTGGCATTGCTAATGACCGGAGACATTGATTAACTCTATGGTGCCGTCTTCACGAACTTCGGTGATCGTGCCGCTTGGCTCCTCCATAAATAACAAGGCGGTAAAGCCCAGTACGGCGGTGCCGGCGATGACTAAAAAGAAGGTTTGATAGCTGACCATAGATAAGACGGTTAAATAGACCACAGCGCCGACATTACCGTAAGCTCCGGTCATACCGGCGATTTGCCCGGTTAAACGGCGTTTAATCAAAGGCACGGCGGCAAAAACCGCCCCTTCGCCTGCCTGGACAAAGAAAGAACAGGCCATGGCGGCGAGTACCGCGACAAACAGTGGCCAGGTATTATCTATGGCGGACATGGCCAGGTAACCAAACGCCAGGCCCGCGGTTAAAATCAACAGGGTTTTCTTGCGGCCGAATTTATCGCTGATCCAGCCGCCGCCGGGGCGGGACATTAAATTCATAAAGGCATATAGGGAAGCAAGCATGCCGGCATAAACCATATCCAGGCTGAATACTTCGGAGAAAAATAGCGGCAGCATAGAAATTACGGCTAATTCAGAGCCGAAGGTGGCAAAATAAAGCACGTTTAACACCACGACTTGTCTGAATTTATAGCGGTGGGCTTCGGGTACTTCTTCTTTAAAGACCTGGCGGTTGACCTTATAGGTTTGCTTGACTTCCAGCAGGTATAACAGGATCAACGCGCAATAGGCTATTTGGGCGCCGGTCTCAGAAAGTAAATCGACGCCGGCGGGAGAAAGTTTCCAGGTCAGCAGCACCAAAGCGGCATACATAGGTAATTTGGCTATCAGCAGCAAAAAGAAATCGCCTTTGCTGGTGACTTCCATGGCACCGGTTTGTTTGGGTTTGAAATAGGTAGAGCCTTTGGGAGTGTCGTTGACATTGAAATACCAGATAAAACTAAATACTAAACTGAGCAGGCCGCTTAAGCCAATGGCATAACGCCAGCCATCGTCGCCGCCAAAAAACAAGGCGATGCCGGGTAATGACATCGCCGCCGCTGCGGAGCCAAAATTTCCCCAGCCGCCATATATGCCTTCGGCGGTACCTAGTTCATTGGCAGGAAACCACTCGCTGACCATGCGGATACCGATCACGAAACCGGCGCCGATAAAACCCAGTAAAAAGCGGGCGATGGCCGCCTGCTCAAAACTGTTGGCCATGGCAAACATAAAGCAGGGGATACTACAGATACCCAGCAATAAGCTATAGGTCAGCCGGGGACCGTATTTATCGGTAAGCATGCCGATAATCACCCGCGCGGGTATGGTCAGGGCGACATTAAGGATGAGCAGTGTTTTTATTTCACTGGCAGTCAATCCCAAACTGGAACCAATGACCGCCAACAGCGGGGCATGGTTAAACCAGACAACAAAGGTAATGAAAAAGGCGATCCAACTTAAGTGCAAAACTTTCATTTTGCCGGTAAAGGACCAAATCTTAATGCCATCTTGAGTACTCATCAAAACACTCCTTAATTCCAAATCAATCAGCCCTGCGCCTTGTTATTTTGTGAGACACAGAACGGTTTAGTCTCGAAAGTAGGCAGCAATCGTGATGCCAGCAAAAGAATTTATTTTATTTCCTTATTAATCATGTGGTTAACTGTTTGTTTCTTTCGTTTGCCGGACTTGTTTGCACTAAAGTTGGGGAAAGCGCACGAATTAAGTGCAAGGAGTTGTTGCTGATGATTTTGGCTGAAGGAGAAAGAGGATTCGTTATTAATGGCATCCTATTATTTACTTTGTGCATTGTGATATTTACGGCTATTTTTAGAGAAGACAGTTTTTAAGCTTCTGTTTGTTTTCCTTAAAGAAAAACATGTCGTTATCTTGAGATAAAAATAATCAACCGCAAAGGTGCCAAGCTATGATTAACCCCAGAGATGTCAATTCCGTCAGTGATGCCAGACAGCTGGTTGAACAGTGAAACTTAACTTATGTCAAGGTGGGGTTGTTTGATATTGACGGGGTTATGCGCGGCAAGTACATGAGCAAAGAGAAGTTTTTTCTGCCCTTGAACATGGTTTTGCTTTTTGTGATGTGGTGCTCGGCTGGGACAGCCAGGATCAGTTGTATGAAAATATCGGGGTGAAATATACCGGCTATCCGGATGCCCCGGTCAGGGTGTTGCCTGAAACCTGTCGTGAATTGCCCCTGGAAGCAAATACCTTGCTATTTCTATGTGAATTCAAGGCACCAACCGCCAGCATCTGTCCCAGGAATGTCCTTAACCGGGTACTGGCGATGGCGGATGAGATGGGGATAGATGCCTATGCCGCCTTTGAATATGAATTCTTTTTATTTAACGAAACCCCGGACTCGGTGCGGGCCAAGGGCTACCGCAACTTAACGAGTTTTACCCCGGGATTTTTCGGTTATTCCATGCTGCGTAATTCTACCCATGCCGAGTTACACCATGAGTTGTTGCAACTGGCGCGGGAGATGGACTTTCCCATCGAAGGCCTGCATACCGAAACCGGTCCCGGGGTGCTGGAGGCGGCGATTAGCGTCGATAGCGCACAAGCGGCCGCTGATAAGGCCGCCTTGTTTAAAACCTTTACCAAAGTCTGGGCGCAAAGACGTCAGTTAATGGCAACCTTTATGGCCAAGTGGTCAAATGACTATCCGGGGCAATCCGGGCATATCCATCTTTCCCTGCGGGATAAGCAATCCGGACAGAGTCTTTTTTATGATGCCGGGCAAGACATGACCATGAGTCAACAGCAAGGGCATTTTATTGCCGGTTTGCAACAACTGCTGCCGGAATTTATGGCCATGTATGCCCCGACCATAAATGCCTATTCACGCGTGATCCCCGGTTATTGGGCGCCGATGCAAACCATTTCACAGGTAGACGGCAGTGTTTATACGAGCCGGGCATGTGCCGATGATCATGAGATTGAAAGGTCGTTGGCGCTGGCAGTCAAGGCGCAAAAGCCCTGGTCACAAACCTCTATTGCCGAGCGGATAGCCCTGTGCGAGAAAATGCTGACGGTTTTTAGCGGGCAAAAAGAACAAATTGTCCAAGATCTGTGTTGGATGATGGGGCGCCCGATCCGTTATGGCGCAGGAGAACTCAAAGGGGTCGAGCAAAGAGTCCGTTATATGATGGGCATTGCCGAGCAGGCTTTAGCACCTGTTCACTTAGCTGAAGAACAAGGAGCACAACGCATTATTAAGCGCCAGCCCCTGGGGGGTTGTGATTGCCCCATGGAATTACCCCTACCTGACGGCAGTCAACAGCATAGTGCCGGCGATACCAGCCGGCAACAGCGTGATTTTGAAACATTCGGCACAAACTCCCTTATGCGCCGAACATTTCTACCGGGCGTTTACGCAGGCGGGCTTGCCCGAAGGGGCTTTCAGTATTTACACCTGAGCCATGACGATACCCAAAAAGTGCTTCGCCAGGGAGATATTCACCAGGTGTGTTTTACCGGCTCGGTTAAAGGCGGGGGCATGGTGGAGCAGGCGTTGGCGGGACGCTTTATCAGCGCGTATGCAGATGCTGGTGGCATCGAGCATGGGGGCTACCGCTTTTCAAAAAGGCCTGGGGGCGATGCACGCCTTGGCTCATCCTTATGATGCGCACCATAGCACTTTGAATGCGGTGCTTATGCCCTATGTCCTTAAAGCCAACAAGCAAGCGATAACAGATAAAATTCAACGGCTATCGGCTTATATCGGCCTGGAAGACACCGGTTTTGACGGTTTTCTTGTCTGGATATTAAGTTTGCGCGCGCAAATAGGTATCGCCGACAATTTAAGCCAAATCGGTATTGATGACAGCGAAGCCGGGAAAGTTGGTGAAATGGCCTGTGCCGATCCCAGCGCATCGGGCAATCCCATCGCTTTTAGTGCCGGGCAATGCTCGGAGATTTTTCTTCGCGCCGTACACGGAGAGCTATAGCTGAAAGAGAAAGGCGGCAGATGTTAGATAAGGAAACGGGCATGAAACTGGGATTATTGTTATGTGATGATGCGATGGCGCCGCTGCAGGGAGAATTTGGCGGCTATCAGCAAATGTTTACCCGCCTGTTGCAACAGGTATGTCCCGATCTGGTACTGACTGTTTATGATGTCCGCCGGGGAGAGTTTCCACAAAACCCGGATGACAACCTTGGTTACCTTACCAGCGGCAGTGCCTGCGGGGTAAATGATGACTTGCCCTGGCTGGCGGAGCTGGAGACTTTTATTCGTTTGTTGGCACAACAGCAAAAAAAGCTGGTAGGTATTTGTTTTGGCCATCAATTGCTGGCAAAAGTGCTGGGGGGCAAAGTTGAGTGCTCACAGCGGGGGTGGGGTATAGGAGTTTCCTTTAATGATATACGGGCAAACAGGCCCTGGATGGTGCCGGCCAGCAAGGCGATAGATCTTGTGGCTTGCCATCAGGATCAGGTTATCAGCTTGCCCCGGGGGCTGAAGTGTTGGCGGCCAGCCGGTTTTGTCCTTTGTACATGGTACAGTTCACTGAACACCTGCTGGGCATACAGGGGCATCCGGAATTTCCCAAAGCCTATGTTGCCGCCCTGATGGAAAAACGCCGGGATAAGATCCCGGCCCACAGGATCAGGGAAGGCTTGGCTTCCCTGAATGCCGGGGTTGATGATATAGCGGTTGCCCGTTGGATCATCAATTTTATTCAAGACAGCTAGTGAGTGCTGTGTTGACTTGAGTGTTAAAACACTTCTCCAATAAGAATATCCATATCGATAGTGCCGATATGGGTTTGTTCCAGGCCTTTCACTTCTATGGTTAATTCCTGACAATTTCCGTTGGTGACTAAAGTATTGTCAACCAGCAGGTTCAGGCTGCGGTAGGTATTGTAGGGATTACCGACAATAAAACCGTAGGAATTGACGCTGTTTTTAATGGCCGTAACTTGTTCTGCGGTCAGTAAGGCATTGCGGTTATCCATATCGGTACCGATAGCGATATTGCTGCAATAAGCATTCATTTCAACGATAAAACGAAACTGGTTAGAAGGGTTTACTGTGGTATAGGTACAATCCGGCGGGTTGCCTGCGCCGATCAGAAAATAACCGCCTGGCTGGGGGTATAGCTTGTGACACTCAAAGCCGGTATCTATAGCGCCGTTACCGGAAATTCTGGCATCAATGTCGAATATCAATTGCTGGCCATAATCTCCCGAAACGGGAATTTTGGCGGTATAGACAGAGCCGCTTTGGCTGAATGCCTGCTTGTTGATACTGTGCTTGCTGCCCGCGATATAAATGACATCATCAAAGGCCTGCAGGTTGGCAGTAAACAACATGGTTAACAGGCTGATCATTAATATTTTTATGTTCATATAAATCCTTTTACAAAATTAATTTTGGTATTATCCAATTGAGTGAATAATACTTGATGTTAGAGAGTTGTGTTTAAATAATCAACGAAATTTTAACAATAACTAAACATTTTTGTTGCGGACTGATAATATTTAGCGTAGACGAAGTTTGCCTGATTGTGGGGCCAAGTGACAGCAAGAGGGATTTTCCTGGTTTTTATCTAAAAAAGCAGCATTTTGTCCGGGTAAAGACTGATATAGTTGAATTATTCTGATAACAGGTTGTCTATAACTTTTACAGTTATCTTTTAATGATAACTAGTATTATTTAATCTTTTGTTCTATCGTTATGAAAAAAATAGTGTTTTATCTAAGGGAATAGATTATGCATTTACCAGTCAAGTTAGTTGTAAGAAGTTTGTTATACAATCCACCTCATCTGACTCGCCTTTTTTTATATGGCTCATTAAAAATGATAGTTTTAAACGGCCTGAATGGTCTAACACGGAATTTTACGAGTATATAAATGAATATTTTCAGAAAAATCTCATCAAGTATCCATCGTAAATTACGTCCGGTTGAAAGTCATGCCATCTGGCAGCAGTTGAACCTGGCGCAAAAATTTGCTGTCAGATCTTTAGCTGAATGTGATTATGAGCTTTGTTTTATCCGTACCATTGGCGGTAACCGTTTAGTGGTGATGATTTGCGGAGAAAACTTTGCAACCATTGACAGCGAAGGTGAAATTGATATGCATCCGGATATAAAATTACGATATTCAATATAGCACCTGCTTGAGTTCAAAGGACGACCGACAGGTTTCAAGCCGCTTTTTTTGAAAGCGGCTTTCAATTTCCCCCTTAAAATAGCACTTTTCTATTTAGCCTGTAAGCAAAAAGCACGAAATACACCATACTAATAAGGAATAGATCGGAAGGAAGGCCCTCAGATCAGGTGCTTAGGAGCTTGTTATGATCCACGAACTGAAACGTACAAATCAGGAGTGTCCGCATTGTGGCCATTATCAGCAGTTGGCTCTGGGTCTGGAGACGGCAGATGCCAGCAACTACCAGGAGTGTCCGGTTTGCTGCCGTAATATTCATTCGGCGATGGAAATCAATGAGTATTCGCAGCAGGTGCAGATGTTTTTTGCCGACGAGCCAGGCCTGGTGCTTTAACCCGGGTGAACTATAGGCTTAAGGGTTGTCGCCGAATCAGTTTTTCGTTTGCCGGCTAGGTGGGATTGTTTTTAGGTTGAAGTCGTTACGCTGCTCACCGCTGCTTTGATTGACAGCATATGCTAGCAAATCAAAGCGCCTTCATTTTTTATCATTAATCGAGTTATTGCTTTTTCTCTGCCCGTGCTTTTAGTATCCGTCGGATATTCGGGATGCCGGTGCGAAATTGTTTAGCCTGTTCTCTTAAACTGTTTCGGGATAAGTGACTCTTGCTGCAGCCAATATCCCTGTGGCTAAGTCGAGGGCCGCTTATACTGCGGTTTTTCTCATTGGACTTGCAGCTAAAATTGCGGTTTAATTGTCCAGGTTCTGGCCCTTGTTACCCTCCCATTCTTTGCTACCAGGAAGTCTATATGCAGCTATTTTTTTGTAAGTTAACAGCAGCTTTTGTATTTTTTATAAGTTATTTAAATTCGTCTACGGCCATCGCTGGAATGATTTATAGTTTTGGTGATCTCTCCACAGATGTTGACGGTTCAGTGATAACAAACACGGTTACCGGGCGGCAATACCTGCGTTTTGATAGCTTTAATTTAACCTATGCCGAGACCTTGCTGGCGGTTGATTCCGGTGGCATATACAGTGGCTGGAGCATTGCCGATTCAGGTATCAATGATGATTTTATTAATGCCGCTTTCGGCCAGCAGGGAGAGAACCCCTGCTCTACCGGTGCTGATTATGCCCTGGAAAATTGCGGTACCTTAAGCGGCTGGCAAGACGGTGCTTTTGGCGCTTCCTATGTCGGCAATCTGGATTATTACGCCTATCTCAGTACTGTCGGCAGAACCGGCCCCGGCGGCACGAACCCCATAGGCATCACAGAATTTGCCGCCAGCGGCCGGGTGAGTGAGTATGAAGCCTGGAGCAGTATTGCCAACCTGGACAGTAATTTTTCCCCGCGCCCGATTAATCTGCTGCTTTATCGCGAGGCTTCCGATATTGAAGTGCCCGAGCCGGCAAGTGTATTGCTGCTTACCTTTGCCCTGTTTGGTTTAACCGTGCGTAAAATAAGACAGCCGCAATAGTTACCCGGGTTACCGGCAGAGCCTTTGCCGGTAAAATTCCGTTAATTGTTGTCGGGCCTGCTCCTGGGTCACAGGAATAAAACGCAGCAACTCTCCCGGACGCTTCTGACTTAAGCGAAATAAATCGGTTTGCATCACGGCGCCGATCACCGGGTAACCCCCTATGGTTTGCCGCTCTTTCATCAGCACGATCGGCTGATTAAAATCCGGCAGTTGGATAGTGCCAAAGGTGACCGCCCGGGAAAGCTTGTTGCTCAGTGTCATTTCCGCTTGATTTTTTTCACTGCCTTTTTCGCTATTTTTTTTGTGAAAGTCTGCGGTTGAGGTTAAGCGGTATCCCATGCGGTTACTGTCCCTGTTTATCTTATACTCAGTGGTGATAAAGTGCTGCTGAGCTGTGCTATCGAGGGAAAACCATAATTTATGGGGGATAAACCTCGCGGCTAATATCCCGGGAGGATAAAAATTAGCGTAATTTTTCTTTATTTGCTGAGTTGCTTGCTGCGGTTTTTGCTCTTGCCCGGGGGCCGGATTAAAACAAATATCCGTGAGCGGGAGCTCGCTGTCGGCAGTGATTTTTCCCCGGGCTGCAGTCGGGCCGGGTTCATTCAGGGTTTGTGAGCGGCTGCCTAACCATAATGGCGTATCAATGCCGCCGCTAACCGCCAGGTAGGTGTGTAAGCCGGATGCCGGCAGGGAAAAAGACAAGATATCGCCGCTTTTTAGCTGTAGAATCTGCCAGTTTTTGACCGGCTGCTCATTAAGGCAAGCCTTGCTGTCGGCGCCTGTGATGGCAATGGTACAGTCGCATTCGGCCCTTAATACCAGCTGACCTAAGGTGATTTCCAATGCTGCGGCATTGGCATCATTGCCTAGCAGCTGATTTGCGGTTAAATAGGCGTGCTCATCGGCAGCACCACCCGCGCTGAAGCCCATATGCTGGCTGCCGGGCCTGCCAAGATCTTGTATTGAGCATAACCCCCCGGCTTTGAGTACCTTGAGTTTATTTTTCCTGGCCGTTTTTGTGTTATGTGCCGACACTATTGCCCCTCCCGTACCAGTTCACCCGACATTTCTTTAAAGGTTTTGGCGTTGATGGCTTTAAAGCGAACCAACTGACCCGGGGTGAGCAGGGGATGAAATTCCTGCGTTGTGATGCTGTACATGGCTAAAGGGGTTTGCCCCAGGATATGCCAGCCGCCGGGGCTGGCATTGGGATAAACTGCGGTTTGCAAACCTGCGATGGCGACCGCTCCTTTTGGCACATTTGCCCTGGGATTGCTCCTGCGCGGCAACTGCAGTTGAGGCGGCAGCGAACCCAGATAACAAAATCCCGGGGTGAACCCCAGGGCATAAGCCCGGTAGCTTGATGCCTGATGCAGCGCTATTACCTCATCCGGGGGCAGGCCGGTTTGCTCTGCCACCGAGGAAAGATCCCAGCCTGCCTGTTCGCCGTAATAGACAGGGATCTCCAGCACAGTATTATTCCCCTTTGCAAGCTCGTTTTCCCGGGATTGTTCTATGATTTGCCTCAGCCGGTTTATCAGGGGTTGGCTATCGGTGAGCTGGAAATGATAATAAACCATTAGGGTGTTATAGCTGGCCACGCTGTCAATGATCAGCCCGGCTAATTGCCGGTGAATGGCATCCCGGCAAGCAATAATATGCTGGTGCTGTTTCGGGCATATTTTTTCCGGCCAGCTCAGTAAGACGGCATTTTCACTGACGGCTTCCTGCGAGACAGTAAAGGGCGCAAGCCGTGAATTTTTTTCTGTCATGCGAGTAATTCACTTAGCTGACAGACCAGTTCGACGGCCGCCGGATTATCACCGTGCACACACAAGGTATCCACCTGCAAGGCCAGCGCTTTACCGTTTATGCTCAGTAACTGCCCGTGTTGCTTTAAGTGGCGGCAACGCTCTATTACCTGTTTGCTGTCGTGGATCACCGCGTTGCTCTCGCTGCGGGATACTAACAGACCGTTATCCTGATAATGGCGGTCGGCAAAGGCTTCAAACCATAAGGAGAGTCCATATTCCCCGGCGATTTTCTGATAGGGTGCCGGATCGGGTAAAGCCTGTATCATTAAAGGCAGGTTAGGATCGATTTTTTTTATGGCCTGGCAGACACAGGTAAAGATCGCCAGGTTCTTCATCATATCGTTATACAGGGCGCCGTGGGGTTTGACATAACTTACCCGGGTCTTTTCGCTGTGGCAGATGGCCTGTAATGCCCCGAGCTGGTAGTGGATGATGGCGGTTAACTCATCGGCGGGATAAAGCATGGAGCGGCGGCCAAAACCGAGTAAATCGGGATAGCCTGGATGTGCCCCTATGGTGACCTCGTGCTTGAGCGCGAGTTTTACGGTTTTTAACATGGTCAGGGGATCAGAGGCATGAAAACCGCAGGCGATATTGGCTAAGTCGATATAGGGCATGATCGCCTGATCATCGCCTTTTTGCCATAAGCCGAAGCTTTCCCCGAGATCACAATTTAATTTCATTTCATTCGTCCGCTTGCCGTTAACCTTTTGTTCACCCGGTAATGATAATACTTTGCCAGTGGCGCCTTGATAAAGGGAATTGCGATAAACCAGGCCAGGGGTTTTAACCACCAGATATGGCCGAGCAGTAAGATATAGGCATCTAACTCTTTAACAATTTTTTTTCCACCGACGATCAGGTGTAACTCTGTCATAGCTGCCTGCTCGCTGATAGCAAATTGTTTTAATATCTGTTGGTGCTGGTTGATGTCCAGCCATAAAATGGCATCATCTTTGCGCCCCGCCAGCTTTTGGTAATGTTGCCTGTCTTTGATGCAGGCGGGACAAATTCCATCGTACAACACCACGATCGGATATTGTGATAATGCTGACATTTGTCCCTCCTGTTGTTTTACCTTTTGTCAGGGGTGTTTTTTAACGGCTAGCCCTGGCTGATCACCACGTCTGTGGCGGGGATACAGCTGCAGGCCAGTATATATCCCTGCTCTTTTTCAAGATCGGATAAACCGTCGCTGGCCAGCTGTTCCACTTCGCCGCTTTCCAGTTTTACCTTGCAGCTGCCGCACATGCCGCCACGGCAGGAATAAGGCAAGATCAAACCGGCGGCTTCTCCCTGATCCAGCAAGGGCTCGCTATTGTTGCCTTCGACCTGCTTGTCCCAGGAATCAAACAGGATACTGACTTTTTTCGCCATTTTTGGCTGCTTTGCCTGACCCGGCTGTTTGCCTGGCTCTGGTTGTTTGCCTGGCTCTGGCAGTTTTTCCTGTCCGGTTTTTTTAGGGGCACCAAAACTTTCGAAATGATAGGCGCTTTCCGGTAAACCCAATGATAACAGCAGCTGTTTGGCACTTTCCCTGAAAGAGGCAGGCCCGCAAACAAAGACCTGGCGCTGAATAAGATCGGGAATTTTAGCCAGCATGTGGCTGGTAAGGTGTCCCTGGTAATCTGTCCACTTGGGTGTGGCCGAGCGGGTCAGGGTATAACTGACCCGGCAATTGCCATGGTGCAGGGCCAGGGCGGCCACTTCATCTTTTGCAATCAAATCCTGTTCGCTGCGGGCGCTGTGGAAAAACACCACGTCGTTATCCAGCGCCTGATCTGTCATGGCTTTGAGCATAGACAACATAGGGGTAATGCCGCTGCCGGCAGAAAGCAATAACACTTTGCTGGTATCGGCGCTGTTAAGATGGAACTTGCCACCCGGCGCCCTGGCACTCAGGCTATCGCCGATGTTAAATTCATCGTGCAGGTAATTGGAGACCCGGCCCCCGGGCACGCGTTTTACCGTGATCATTAAATGCCCGCTGCGCGTGGGTGAAGAAGACAGGGTATAAGTGGCATTGACCTTTTCACCGGCTATGGTCAGGCTTATCGGCAGGTGCTGGCCCGCCTGGTAAGCAATGTCGCTTGCACTGCCTTGCGCCGGAGTCAGGATAAAGCTTTTGACATCATGGGTTTCCTGGACGATTTTTTGGCATACCAGGGTGAAGCTGCCCTGTTTTGCCGTCGTCGGTTTTACCGGGGCGCTTTTAACCTTGCCTGTGGTGAAAACCGGGGCATCGTGGCGTTTAAGTACCGAAATTTCATCCCCGACAGCAATTTGTCCGCGATTGAGGGGCACCAGGTTATAACCGAAGGCAACATCGCCGTTTTCCAGCTGGCGGTAGCTTTTCAGGGTATTTAAAGGTTCCATCTTGGGATGCTTAATGCCGGTTTTCGGATCGACTGTGGTGAAAATACAGCGGGTACAGGGTTTGGGCAGATCAAACTCGACCTCGCCGATGCGGATACGCGACCAGGTGTCTTCGGCAAACGCTTCGCAGTTCTCTATGATCAGGTTGGGGCGAAAATGCGCCATGGTAAAATCATCCGGGCTGCGCCGGTTTAAGTCATCCAGCGAAGCCCGGGAAATCATCATCAACGGATAACCGTCGGCAAAGGCTACCTGCTCTTTTCTGCGTTTTACCGTGCGTCTGGAGTCTTCGCCGAAATAATACAACTGGCACTCTTTACCCAGGTATCGGCTGAACCAGAGGTCATATTCATGACGGCAATGTAAGGCTGAAATGTCGCTTTTCCAGACGGTGACCTGGCGGTAATTTTGGGAAAAATCCTGATAACGGATAACAAGGGGTTCCATGCCGGGGGCGGTGAGAATAAGCCCGGAAGCGGTGATATTAGCCTGGATCAGGCAAATTTTTGTATCTGTGCGACCGGTAATAAACTGGCCGTTTTCCCGGCTCAGGACAAAACGCCGGTCAAATGAAAGGCCGAACTCATCGATCCAGCTGCTCGACAGGCTGATGCCTGCACTGGATTTTATCGGATATACCTGAATCGCCTGTATGCTTGCTGCTGACACTTACTGATCCTTATTTTGTCTGATATCCCTTGATCTTGATTAACTTACCTTAAGATTGCAACAAAAAAACGCCGACAGGCGGGCCGGGAAAGCGGTGTTTTTGTATAAGAATTTGTCCGAGTAGGGTATATTGGCAGGCTCAAGATTTGGTTATCTGACAAATTAAAAGAAAAAGCTTTATTTATCAAACTGGTAGTACTATGCATCTTCATATTTTAGGTATTTGCGGCACTTTTATGGGTGGCATCGCCGCCATCGCCAAGCAATTGGGTTTTAGGGTTTCCGGTTGTGATGCCAATGTTTATCCGCCCATGAGTACCCAGCTTGAACAACTGGGCATTGAATTAAAACAAGGTTATTTACCCGAGCACCTGCAGGATCAGCCTGATCTGGTTATCGTCGGCAATGCCATGAGCCGGGGCAATCCCATGGTGGAGTATGTGCTCGACCGCAATATTCCCTATACCTCGGGGCCCCAGTGGCTGCTGGATAATGTTTTAAAAGACCGCTGGGTGCTGGCGGTTTCCGGTACCCACGGTAAAACCACCACCAGCAGCATGCTCACCTGGATTTTAGAATACGCCCATATGTCGCCGGGTTATCTGATCGGCGGTGTGCCGCAAAATTTCTCCAGCTCGGCGCGCCTGGGTGAGTCGCCATTTTTTGTCATTGAGGCGGATGAGTATGATACCGCCTTCTTTGATAAACGCTCCAAGTTTGTCCATTACCGGCCACGTACTTTAGTGATCAATAATATGGAATTTGATCATGCCGATATCTTCAATAATCTCGCCGATATCCAGCGCCAGTTTCATCACCTGATCCGTATGGTGCCGTCAAACGGTTTGATCTTATCGCCGCAATCGGAGCAGGCGGTTAGCGAAACCCTGGCGATGGGGTGCTGGACACCGACAGAATTTAGTATCAAGGACAGCAAACATCAGCCGGGCTGGCATGCAGAAAAATTAGCGGCTGACGGCAGTGAATTTATCGTCCGCTTTTATGACAACCAGGGACAAGGGGAAGTTCAGGGCACGGTAAAATGGGATCTGATCGGTGACTTTAATATCGACAATGCCTTAATGGCGATTGCCGCTGCCCGACATGCGGGTGTGCCCGCCAAGGTTGCGATAGAGGCCCTGGGGGAATTTATCAATACCAAGCGCCGTTTAGAGCTCAGGGGCACAGTGAATGATATCCGGGTATATGATGATTTTGCCCATCACCCCACCGCCATAGCCAAGACCCTGGATGGCCTGCGTGCCCATGTTGGTAACGGACGTATCCTGGCGGTTTTGGAGCCTAGATCCAATACCATGAAACAGGGTATACACAAGGATTTGCTGGCCTCTTCATTGATCAAAGCGGATGAAATCTTTATCTTGCAGTCAGAGCAGGTATTGTGGTCGGCGAATGAACTGGCGTTTAGCGAACAGCAAAGTTGCCGGGTGGCGACCGAAGTGGATCGCCTGGTAGACTTGGTGGTGAAGCAGGCCCGGCCGGGAGATACTGTGCTGATCATGAGCAACGGCGGTTTTGGCGGTTTTCATGATAAATTGCTGCAGGCCCTGGCATGATCTTTTATCCTTTAGTTATTAATCAAGGGGGCTAGCTCTAGTGTCTGACTTTACGAACAAAATTACCCTGGCGATCACCGGCGCATCCGGCTCTGCCTATGCCTTGCGCCTGATTGAATGTCTGGTGGCGGCGAATTACCAGATATATCTGCTGTATTCCAGTGCCGCCCGGGTGGTGTTCGATACCGAAGTGGGCTTGAAACTGCCCGGTGCACCTGAAGCCGCATCGATATTTTTAACGGAAAAGTTTGCCGCCAAAGCAGGGCAGATCACGGTTTTTGGTAAAGAACAGTGGTTTTCCCCGGTAGCGTCCGGCTCGGCGGCGCCGAAAACCATGGTGGTATGTCCCTGCTCTACCGGCACTTTGGCCGCGATCAGTACCGGCATGAGTGATAACCTGATCGAGCGGGCGGCGGATGTGGTGATAAAGGAGCGGGGGCAATTGATTCTGGTGCCCAGGGAAACCCCGTTCTCTACCATACATTTACAAAATATGCTGTCTTTATCTCAGCAAGGGGTAACGATTATGCCAGCAGCGCCGGGTTTTTATCACAACCCTGAATCTATTAACGACTTAATTGATTTTATGGTGGGGCGGATCTTGGATCACCTTAATATCGAGCAGAGCATTATGCCGCGTTGGGGTTATCAGAAAAGCTAAACGGTGCATGGTTGTATCCTATCTTGTGTATTTTAAATTAGGATGCGACCTCAATTGATAGTGGGCATTAAATACTGATGCTGAAATACATACTTAGATAATGATATGTTAGATGCTTTAACCTTACTCATCATCTTTTGTTAGTACCATGTTAGCTTTAGCTAACAACCAATAAAGTGGAAATTCTGATTTTAACCCACATTTTTTACATACAAAAAACTCATGCAGATACAAGCTAGGAGCATTGCTTTTATTAATTTTGAAATCTGATTTACAGTGCATACAACTCAACATGCTTCCTAGTTTTTTTTGTAGCATTTTACTGATACTCATTCCTCTACCATCTAAAAACAGCGCTTCATAACAACCCATCATTGTTAAAATTAGATGTGAAGCCGTCTTATCATTAACTTCATGAATACGATTAAAGCACTCTAAGGTGACTTGAGTAATATATAGAAAAATGTATGGTAAATTTTTGCTCAAAAATTCAAAGTAATAATCATCAAAAACATCTTCAAATATAAAGTTTAATGAATAGTCTTCCGTTTTTAGAAGCTCTCCTTGAGAGGTTGTTAAATGCGTAGCTCTTTGCCAAGTTGGTTCAAATCCATTTTCATGTTTTTTAGAATACACATAATTCCAAATCATCTCCGCATCAAAGGCATCCCCAACATGTAACTTCTTTATTGCTTTTTCAATAATATCAATTCTTGTTTCTTTAGTTACGCCGCTAAAGCTCACATGGTTATTTGCTTCAAACCTAGAAACAAAGTCATCTTCGTCTGCTAATATCCATGAGAGAAAAAACAAATGCTCTTTAAGAGGTTTTCTAAGTAAGGAAAATGCGACTGAGAACTTTCTTTTCTCAAAGCAACTTAAGGCTTCATATAAAAAATGAAGCATATCAGAGGTCAATGCTATGACAGTATGGCTAACCAAATGATGTTTATAGGGTTCGACCAACTTGTTTTCTTTCATGAACTCAAGAAGGTTTATGTCACTAAGTTTGTCTTCCTTTCCTTTTGCGGCTTCATGAAATGCATCAACAACCATATCTTGTACACCGTGGGCGTCATACTCTACCAACATGGTTGCTAATTTATCGTGAAGATAAAAACAAAACTCGTGAGACTTCCAATATTTTTCAGGAAGTAGCATGAGCCTTTCTGCATTAATAATTCCTAAAGATGACATAAAACACCTTTTTTGATTGCCTACGCTTTGCTAAGGGGCGCCTACGCAGTATGCGTCCCGTGGAGGACTGAAGGCCCGAAATAAACTTGAGCAATCTGTTATGTACTCGATTTTTGCGTATAAATCTTTAAGTGCATTAATGCAGCAAGCTCAGGTTTTAACCCTCTCAACTCTGTTTTTCGATTTGAGCCATCAGGTAGATAAGTAGTTAAAGTATCATCAAACAGAGTGTACTCTGCTCGTAATTTTTGACCTTCAAACTCATATATAACTTCTTCGTTTTCCATATTAATCCTTTAACTTTTTCGACTTAATAACTTAAGGAGCATGACACACTTGTTATGTAAGTTATGCTTCAGCTCTTTTAATTCGTTCAATTAAACGTCTGAAGTGCATGTGATCTGCCTTCTCTACACAATGCATCATTAACTCCTCTGCTTCTCTCATCAGCATATTCAACCGATTATGCCTCTCAGCATCTGGTATTTTTGTTCTTGCCATATTGTCAGTCAACTTTTCGACTTCCTTAGAAATACGCTCATATTCGTATGCACTAATTGAACCTCGACGACGGGGGTTTTTACTCTCCATCATTGAAATCTCAACCATCTTTCTCATATCTTGCATTTCAGCTTGTAGGTATTCGAGAGCCATACTTTCTTTACCATTTTCCAAGTCTGGTAATTGTGCAGGAGTATTTAAGGCAAGAAGCTTAACAATAGAATTGATATTGGTAGTATCTGATTCAGCGGCCGCTGTAGCTTCAAGAGAACTTTTTAGCTCTTGTTGCATGTTTAGCACTTCATGGTATTTCATCTCCTTTGAATACTCTATGTATCTCAGAGGAGCGATATCGAATATTTTTGGCGTACCTTTCTCTTGTATTAGAACAACTGGTTTGTCAAATGCTTGTCTAATTCCTAATTCAAAAAGCACGTTAGGATTTCTATTACTTAAATCACAAATTGCCATTGGTGCTTCGATGAGTTTCTTCAGAATATCTAGATGGATTAGATTCGTTTCTTTAACTTCATCAGCCCTGAGCGAATTGTATCCAGCCAAGTCACATGATGGCTTAATAATATTTTCATATACATGTCCAAAATGACCAGATGCATATCCATCAACATCAGCAATTGGCATAATAATGAAACAATCTTTTTTTGTGTTTTTAGCCAATGCTAGGCCCTCCTTGGAGTGCATAAGTGTATTTAGGATTAAATTGTCGACAATTTTACGCTAATCCACTTTTTATATCTTTTTTTATAATATATTGAATAAGTTACCAGTAATTATTACTGGTTTCAATCCAATTGACTGTGTTACATAACGAGACTTGAGATATTCGAGAATAGCAATGGCTTGCTATGTAAATTACCAGGATATATCAAGATTTAGGGAGAAACTGTAAGATAGCGTTTGGGTCAAAAAAATTAAACATGGCTGTTATCGGCCACAGGGCTGAAAAAATATTATTTCATTTCCCAGGCGTGAAATTAAAACTCTCCTCACCATTATCAGCCAAACCGCCAATATTTGTATACAATTTTACCGACTTGTCTATACACTTTTAGTAGGTTATTGAATCAATTTTATTTATAGTAGCTAAAAATAAAAATAAAAATTAGCCCCGCTCTTTAGCGCTATAAAACTATAAAAGTGATTTGATTATGCCGACAATAACTTCCAAATTGTCCATGCTGTCCCTTTGTGTGACCATGGCTTTTTCTGCTGCACCGGCGTTTGCCGGTGAAACCGACGATAAAAAACAAGACAAACCCAGCTGGTCGGTAAATGAGCCGCAAGGCCAGTTTACTACTGCTGCCATTGATGTCACCCAGGGCACCTGGATGAATATCGACCTCAGTCCTGATGGTAAAACTTTGATGTTTGATCTGCTTGGTGATATTTATACCATGCCGGTCAGTGGTGGTGAAGCCACACCTCTGATGACAGATATCGCCTGGCAAATGCAGCCGAAATTCAGCCCTGACGGCCAGTATATTGCCTTCACCTCGGATGAGGACGGCGGTGATAATTTGTGGATCATGAATCGTGACGGTAGCAATGCCAAGGCGGTGTCTAAAGAAACGTTCCGCTTGTTAAACAGCCCTGCCTGGTCGCCGGACGGCAATTTTCTAGTGGGCCGTAAGCATTATACCAGTGGCCGCTCTCTTGGCGCGGGTGAAGTCTGGATGTACCATAAAACTGGCGGTCAGGGGGTAATGCTGACCAAGCGTCCCAATGATCAAAAAGATCTCGGTGAGCCGGCTTTTTCCCATGACGGTAAATATATCTATTTTTCCCAGGATGCGACCCCGGGCAAAACTTTCCATTACAGCAAAGACTCGGAAAAAGGCATTTATAAAATCAAACGCCTTGAGCTGGAAACCGGTGAAATCAAAGTGGTGCTCTCGGGCAAAGGCGGCGCTATCCGCCCGACTCCGTCTCCCGACGGCCGTTACCTGGCTTACATCAGCCGGGATGATTTCCAGTCCAATCTTTATTTATATGACCTGAAAAACGGTGAAGAAACTTTGGTTTATCAGGGCTTAGAGCGGGATATGCAGGAAACCTGGGCGATTCACGGCGTATATCCTACCATGGCCTGGACCCCGGACAATAAAGGTATTATTTTCTGGGCCGGCGGCAAGATCAACCGTTTAGATCTACGTAGCAAAAAAGCCGAAGTTATCAACTTCCATGTCAAAACCGAGAAAAAAATCCAAACGGCGCTGCGCTTCCAGCAGGACGTCAATCCGGATGCATTTGACGTCAACATGTTGCGGGATGTGCAGGTTTCCCCTGATGGCCGCAGTGTCATTTTTGAAGCCATGGGACATATCTACCGCCGCAGCCTGCCTGACGGTAAAGTTAAGCGTTTGACCAAGCAGAAAGATCATCTTGAATTTAACCCGAGTTTCTCCCGCGACGGCAAAAAAGTGGTCTATGTCAGCTGGGATGATGAGAAACAGGGTCAGGTACGTGTTGTTTCCGCCCGCGGCGGTAAAGGCAAGGCGATACTGGATGAGCCGGGTAAATATATCGAACCCAGCTTTTCCCCGGACGGTAAAACAGTCGTCTTTAGAAAAGTCTCCGGCGGTTATATCACACCGAAAAAGTGGGGCTTAAACCCGGGGATCTACTCGGTTTCCAGTAAAGGCGGCGAGATGAAACTGGTCACCGAAAATGGCTTGAAGCCACACTTTGGCGATCGTAATGATCGTATCTATGTGTTGCGTCATGAAGAAAACACTCAGCTGGCGCGAATCGATCTTGACGGCCAGCATGATCAAACCATTTACCAGGGCAAGTTTGCCACTGAGTATAAGGTTTCCCCCGACGGTAAATACCTGGCTTTTGCCGAGCGCTTTAAAGTGTTCGTGACGCCTTTGGTGGAGCGCGGTGAAGTGATTGAAATCGGCCCGGGTGCAACCAACTTGCCGGTCAGGCAGTTGTCGGTACGTGCCGGTGAAGGCATTAACTGGCATAAAGGCTCGGATGAAATCTACTGGAGCTTAGGTGCGGACCTGTACCAGGCAGAGCTTGATGGTTTATTTGCCATTTCTTCCGATGAAGAGCAGAAGAAAACTGAAGGTGATGACAAAGCGAAAGACGCTGCGGTTACGCCAAAAACCACCTATTTAGGCTTTAAGAAAAAAACCGATAAACCTTCCGGCAAAGTTGCTTTTGTCGGCGGTAAGGTACTCACTATGGAAGGCGAGCAAATCATCAATAATGGTGTGGTGCTGGTTGAAGGTAATAAAATTACCGCCGTGGGGCAGCAGGGACAAGTTTCTGTGCCGGAAGATGCCAAGGTGATCGATATCAGCGGTAAAACCTTGATGCCGGGTTTAATTGATGCCCATGCCCACGGACCGCAGGGTAATAATGAGCTTATCCCAGAGCAAAACTGGTCGAACTATGCCGAACTAGCGCTAGGGGTTACCACTATCCATAACCCGTCTTATGATACCAGTGAGTTTTTTGCCGCCAGCGAAATGCAGAAAAGCGGCCAGATAGTGGCGCCGCGCCTGTTTTCTACCGGTACTATTTTATACGGTGCCACCGCTGCCGGTTATACCGCCCATGTTGATAACCTTGATGATGCCAAGTTCCATGTCGAGCGTTTGAAAAAAGCCGGTGCTTTCAGTGTCAAGAGTTATAATCAGCCGCGCCGGGATCAAAGACAGCAATTTGTCCAGGCCGCCCGTGAACTGGAAATGATGGTAGTGCCCGAAGGCGGTTCCTTGCTGCAGCATAACCTGACCATGATAGTTGACGGCCATACCACGCTTGAGCACTCCATTCCCACTGCCAACATTTACGACGATGTTAAGCAGCTGTGGTCCCATTCCGAAATGGCTTATACCCCGACCTTAGGGGTCGCTTATGGCGGTATCTGGGGTGAGCACTACTGGTATGATACCACTGACGTTTGGCGCCACCCGCGCCTGAGCAAGTATGTACCTGATGAGATTCTTGATGCCCGTTCAATGCGCCGCACTAAAGCGCCCGAGCATCACTACAACCATGTTAATGTCGCTACCGTAGCTAAAGAGCTGCAGGATTTAGGCATCAAGGTTAATTCCGGCGGTCACGGCCAGCGCGAAGGTTTAGCGATGCACTGGGAAATGTGGATGATGGCACAGGGGGGCATGACGCCGCTGCAGGCTATTCGTACCGCGACCATCGCACCTGCGGTATCTTTAGGGCTGGACAGCCAGTTGGGCTCGCTGAAAGCCGGTAAGCTTGCCGATATGATAGTGGTTGACGGTGATGTCGCCAGGGATATCCGCCTGAGTGATAAGATCAGTTACACCATGATCAACGGACGTTTATATGATGCCGAAACCATGCATGAAATCGGTAACTATGATAACGAAAGGGCGAAGTTCTATTTTGAATAAGACCTGAGCCGTTTGCACCCGGTCCGGAGAATATCCGGGCCGGGTGCAAGATTAAGGCTGATGAGCACATTAAAAAAGGAGAATGAAGTTCATGGAACAAATCATTCTTGAAACCCCCAGGCTTATTTTAAGGCCGTTTTTGCCTGAGGATGCCGCCCGGGTCCGACAGTTAGCCGGGGATAAGCGGGTAGCCGAAACCACCTTACATATTCCCCACCCTTACCTCGAGGGTATGGCCGAGCAGTGGCTTTCAGGGCATGGCGAGCACTGGAAAAATAAAACCGCGGTGATTTATGCCGTCACCGACAAGGTCAGTAAGTGCCTGATGGGCACTATGTCCCTGGTAGACATTCAGGGAGATGAAGCCGAGTTGGGGTATTGGCTAGGGCTTGACTATTGGGGCAACAATTATGCTACGGAAGCGGCCGGGGCGCTGGCGGATTTTGCCTTTTCTTCCCTGGAGCTTAATAAATTAACCGCCGATCACTTAATCGACAACCCGGCATCCGGCAAAGTGATGGAAAAAATCGGCATGAGCTATCAGCATAATACGCAAAAACTTGACCGTTACGGGCGATTGGCGGATGTGAAAGTTTATCACTTGCTCAAAGCGCAATAACAAATCGGCCGTTAACTGCTGGTGGATAAATAAAAGCAATGTTTTATAGAGAGTACCCGGATGAAAGCTGTGTTTAAATTATCGAATCTGTTGTTTGTGGTTTGCTTTACTCTTTTACTTGTTTTGGTGCTGGCGTTTAGCGGTTCGCAACAGCCCCTGTCTGAAGCCGAGGTTGAAGCTTATCTTGGCAAAATTGAACAGCAAAGCCAAGTGCCCGGTGGCCGCCATGACCTGAAAGCACTGCGGCATTTCCTGGAAAATGATGACGGCCTGCCTTTTTATACGGTGAATTTATATAAGTTTAATGAGCAGGCACAATACCTGGATGGCCGGGAAAACCAGGGCACAGGGCGGCAAGCTTATGATCGTTTCAGTGCTGTGATGGTAAAATTACTGGCGCAACAGTTTTCCCAGCCGGTTTTTGGCAGTGACTGGATGGCAGATAACAGCAATGACTGGCACCGCCTGGTGATAGTGCACTATCGCAGTCGCCGGGATATTGCGGAAATCTTTATCAGCGATGCCTTTGCCGATGCCGCCAGTCATAAATGGGCCAGTATCGAGAAAAATGAACGCCTGCTGGTGCAGGGATTACATCTTCCGGCACTGAAATGGGGGGCCATGACTCTGCTGGTGTTGTTAACTATGGCTTTTATTTGCCTGAAGCGGCGCGCCGCCAATAAGCCGGGGAAGTTGTTGTGACGATTTATATCCGGCATTTTCATTTGAGTGACGCCAGGGCGCTCACCGATATTTTTTATACCAGCATCCACAGAGTCGCCCGCCAGTATTACAGCGATGCGGAGATAAACCAGTGGGCGCCCCTGCCAATTGATTACCCGCTCTGGCAAACTAAACTGCAGCACATGGCGCCTTTTGTTGCCGAACTGGATAATCAGGTGGCAGGCTTTATGACCCTGGCAGACGATGGTTTGATTGGCCTGGCCTACAGCCATCCCCGACATCAGAAAAAAGGGATTGCTACGGCATTATACCGGCACCTGGAAACGCAGGCCCGGCAGCGGGGAATAGCGACTTTAACGGTTAATGCCTCCTACCTGGCAAAGCCCTTTTTTGCCAAGCAGGACTTTTGTGTGATCCGCAAAAATGAAATTGCCCGTAACGGCGAGATACTTATCAACTGGTCGATGGAAAAACATCTGAGCTAATCCCGCGCTCCATTGTGCCTTGCTGTCGTTAGCCGGCCCGGCGTTAAGCGAACTTTTCTGCTTTGGCAGTTTACTAATGCCCGGCACATGTTATATTTTCCCATATCTTTCAAGGGCGGCCACCTGTCAGGTCTTTGCTGCTTTTATCATGTAGCTGTAATGAACTGCCGCCGATTAATGTAATAGGACTTTACATGCCGTTATTTTCCACTAAAAGCACCGAACAAAGACTCACAGATACTGCAGCCTATATCGATCAGCGCAATCCGCAGGCAGGCTCAAAGGTTTTTCAGTGGGGCATTAATGCCACCACCCATGAGATGAGACGGATCGGAGAAAAAATGCATATAGGCAAGAGCGGTACCGCGAACGATCGCCGTTATCGCCGGGCGATTATTATGATGCGTGCCGGGGTGATGCGTCATGAGATCAGAAAGGTGGTTTCAGAAGTGAGCGCCATTAACTCAGGGCAATTGCAAACCCGTTTCAGTCAAATTTTGCTGCAATGTGCCGCTTACGTGCCGCCGCCGATCCCTACCGCGCTGGACGTGATGGCCAGTGAACAAAATGCCAAGGTCGAACTTGATCAGGCTCGGCGTTTACAGCCTTTGATACAGGGAATAACAAATAACAGGAAAAACCTGCCGCATGAAATTTATGCGCCTTATCATGATGACCAGGATGGTGCTACCTATCATACTGTTACTTATATCAGAAGACACCTGACCGCCGACATGTATAAGCGGGAGATCTCACACGGCAACTCGCTTTCGTCCCTTGATGGCGGCGGTGAGTTATTTATAGTTGGCCATGGCCATCTGGGACGTGGTATCGGTAGTCATAACGGCAAGCTGGGGGCTACAGAACTGGCGATACAGTTACGGGCCGACGGTTTAGATCGTAACCCGGGGCAACCCATCGTGATTTATCTCTTTTCCTGTTGGGGCGCCACCCATACCCGCAGGATGTGGGGCGGTTTTGGTAAACGCGAACCTTATGCCCGTCGTTTTTCCCGGGCCCTGGTTGAGCAAGGGTTTAGAAATCATAAGGTGGTGGGTTTTGCCGGTTCGGTGATCAGTGAAAACCTGACCCAGGATTATATCCACAAGCCTGATGTGACCAATACCGGTAATATCAGCTTAGGTAAAGACGGTATGTATAATATCTACGAAGTACGCAACGGTAACTTTAACCGTACCCATGGTGAAGACTGGACCACTAAGGCAAAACCCAACAACAATTCATATAAGTTCTGGAAAGGCTGGTCAACCTTAACAGTGAGAAAACGTGGCGGCGGCTAATCTTTGCTCTCACAGGCAAAACATAAGCTAAAGCAGCTGCCTGATAAAGCCTGGTTATGCTAAGCTTGCCAGGTATTTATTTTAAGTTGGTGAAGAAAAGGGAAAACAATGAAAAAAATTATACTGGCACTGAGTGCATCTTTTATACTGGCGGCCTGTGCACCGGAAGTGGGCAGTGAAAAATGGTGTGCCCAGTTGAAGGAGAAACCTAAAGGCGACTGGACCGCTACCGAAGCCAAAGATTATGCCAAGCATTGTTTATTCAAATAATGGTTAAGGCTTAAGCAAAAGCCGGTTCAGGTCAGCAGCCCTTGGCCTGAGCGGCTTTTCACAATTCTATTCACAGGGTTATCCCTATTATCCACAAGCTTACCCACTGCTATTATAAATTTTTGCAAGATATCCCGGACTTTTTACAGTTTATCCACAGTTTATGCCAGTTTTATTAAATATCTAACCATCTTCGGATGGTCTAAATCTCCAAGTCCTGCGTTGTTTTCAATCACAATAGCTTGCTATTGCTTAATCAAACGCCTCGCCTGCATGGATGCAGGTGCTTAGCTTTAGTCTGGAACGATAAAGGGGTTTCTTGAAAATTTATCCTCAGCGAATTTTGGTCATCTACTTAATGCAATTGGTATTACTTTCATATTATTACTCTAAGGCGGCTCTTTTTCCTTCTTTGATGAAATACTCCTTAAGGTGATCAATCAAAAGCCGGAGTTTTTTGGCGCTTGCACCGCCGGGGGGGTACACCCCGTAAACATTAATATCCGGCAGTTGATAGCCGGTGAATATTTGCTCCAGCGCGCCGCTTTTAATTCTCGGCAGGGCATCGTAAAGGGGAATACGTCCTAGGCCATGGCCCCCTTCAACAAAGGCGGTTCTGGCCGCGGCATTGTTGGTGCTGATTGTTCCCCGGACTTTGATGCTGTAGCTTTTGCTGCCTTTACTCAGGGTCAGCACATTTGAGGTCAGTTTATAAATCACCCATTGATGTTGCCCCAGCTCTGCTGGCGTGACGGGTCGGCCGTGTTTCCTGAAATATTCGCTTGAACCGCAAAGGCAGGTGGTCAGGGTGGACAGCTTAGCTGCCTGTAAGCCCGAATCGGCCAGCGGCGCGCCACGGATAGCCAGGTCAATGCCTTCCTGGATAATGTTGACGACTTCATCGGTTAACATCACATCCAGCTCTATTTTCGGGTATAAGGTTTTAAAGTCATCCAGGGCCGGTACTATGGTCTGCAAACCGATATTCACCGGGCAGGTGATCTTGAGTAATCCTTCCGGTTCTTGTTTGAAGTTTTCAATTTGCTGGTTGGCGGCCTGTGCCTGTTCGGCAATCGTGCGGCAACGATAATAATATTGTTGCCCTGCTTCGGTCAGGGTAAAGCTGCGGGTGGAGCGGTTGAGCAATTTCAGTCCCAAAGACGATTCAAGCTTTTTGATGTGATAGCTTACCACGGCACGTGATAATCCCAGGTGTTTGGCTGCGGCGCTTAAGCTGCCCTGCTCAATGACCTGGGCAAAGACCACCATGCTTTTTAGTTGTTCAAAAGAGACATTCATTGTTGTTTCCCCCGCCTGTTCAGTGACCGTATTTATGTTATCAAATTTGCTTTAACAGCTCTATTGTAAAAATAATTGAAACAATGAAGTTGATTTTATCTGCATTGTTAGAAACAGCTTAGAGGTATAAGCTAGCCTCATTCGATGGCAATACCAGGCCAAGCCTGAAAATGCCATTTTTGATTTCCCGAGTTAATGAAAAGAGAAAGACCATGACCTTAGCTGATAAAAAAGTATTAATTGTTTTAACCTCTCACGATCAATTGGGTGATACCGGTGAGAAAACCGGTTTCTGGCTGGAAGAGTTTGCCGCTCCTTATTATGTTTTGCTTGATGCCGGTGTGAGTATTACTTTGGCTTCTCCTGCAGGCGGCCAGCCTCCAATAGACGGTAAAAGCGAGTTGGCGGACTTTCAAACCGATGCCACCCGCCGCTTTGACCAGGATGCCAAGGCGCAACAGCTGCTGGCAAATACGGCAAAGTTATCCGAGGTTAGCAAGGACCATTATGACGCGGTATTCTATCCCGGTGGCCATGGTCCTTTGTGGGATCTGGTGGATAACCGGGATTCACTGGCGTTGATCACCCAGTTGAACCGGTTGAACAAGCCGGTGGCGACGGTATGCCATGCATCGGCGGCCTTGCTTAATGTCAAAGATGAGCAAGGTGACTTTTATATCCGGGGTAAGTCGGTGACCGGTTTTTCCAATTCGGAAGAAGACGCGGTGCAATTAACCCAGGTTGTGCCTTATTTGCTTGAAGATGAATTAAAGGCGCGGGGCGGCGATTACCAGAAAGTTGATGACTGGGCGCCTTTTGTGGTGCAGGACGGTACGCTAATCACAGGTCAGAATCCGGCGTCGTCTCAAATGGTGGCGCAGGCGTTATTAAAAAGTTTGTAATCTCTGCCCGGACAAGCGCATAAAACCGCCTGTTAAGGCAAGTTTTCGGCGTGAGCCATAGCGCTAATATCAGCCGGTAAAGTAAATAATGAATAAGGTAAAGCACAGATGTTGAATTTTAGTTTATATAACCCCACCCGCATCCACTTTGGCCAGGGACAAATAGCCCAAATTAGCCGGGAAATTCCCGCTGATGCCAAAGTGCTGGTGACTTATGGCGGTGGTTCGATCAAAAGTAACGGTGTCTATGGGCAGGTCAGCGAGGCGCTGAAAAACCATCAATGGGTTGAGTTTTCCGGCATAGAGCCCAACCCCGGTTACGATACCCTGATGCGGGCGCAGCAGTTGATTAAAGCACATGATATCGATTATTTGCTGGCGGTCGGCGGCGGCTCTGTTGTCGACGGTACAAAATTTATAGCGGCGGCGGCCTTATATGAAGGAGATGATCCCTGGGATATCCTGGCCAAAGGGCAGGAAGTTACCCGGGCACTACCTTTAGCGGCGGTATTGACTTTGCCTGCGACCGGCTCTGAGTCTAACGGTAATTCTGTGGTGACCCGGGACGGCAGCAAACTGGCATTTTCCAGTGCTCTGGTGCGGCCGTTATTTGCGGTGCTGGATCCGCAGGTCAGTTTAAGTTTATCCGATCGCCAGATCAGCAATGGCGTGGTGGATGCTTTTGTTCATATCACCGAGCAGTACCTGACCTATCCCGTGGATGCCAAGGTACAGGACAGGTTTGCCGAAGGCCTGTTGCTAACTTTGATTGAAGAAGGTCCAAAGGCACTGACAGCAGAAGGAAAAACAGATCTTAAGGTGCGGGGCAACATTATGTGGAGCGCGACCCAGGCCCTTAACGGCCTGATTGGCGCCGGGGTGCCTCAGGACTGGGCGACCCATATGATAGGCCACGAGCTGACCGGTGCTTACGGTATCGATCATGCGAGAACCCTGTCGATTGTCTTGCCGGCGGTGATGAAAGTATGCCGGCAAAGCAAACGGGAGAAGTTGTTGCAATATGCCACCCGGGTCTGGCAGTTAACCGGAGAAAATGAAGAACAGATCATTGATGAAGCGATACGGTTAACAGAGCAGTTTTTTGTCGACATGGCGGTGCCTGTGCGTCTTGCCGAGGTCAACCTGGGGTTGGCGGAGGTTGAGCATTTGCTGGCCAAACTGGAGCAACACGGTATGTCGGCATTAGGTGAAAACGGCGATATCACCTTAGCGGTAAGTCGCGAGATCCTGAGCGCTGCCCTGTAGCTTGTCTCAGTTACGCCATTATGCCGGTTTGTGACCGGTGTAATGGCTGTTATTCATTTACTTTTTGTTTGAGAGCTGGGCATAAGGCCTATGTTGTGCCTGTTGTCAGATTGCGGCCAAGGGTAAAGCTTGCTTGGGGTCATTCAGTCCGGGAAAAAACGGTCAAAAGTAAATTCTTAGCCTACACTAAGAACAATCAGCAGCGTTGTGGATCAGCAGAACCCGGAAATCCAGCCTGATAAGATTTTATCTAAGGAGGAGATAATGTCAGATAACGCAATACTGATAGTGGATGATAGCCGTCTTGCCCGTATGGTGATCAAACGATATACCCTGTCCATACACCCCCACTGGAATGTTATCGAAGCCAGTAATGGTGAAGAAGCCCTAAAAAGAAGCCAGGATGAAAATATTACCTGGATGACCATAGACTATAATATGCCGGGTATGGACGGCCTGACCCTGATTGAAAAACTCAGGCAACGTTTCCCGCAAGCCGAAATTGCTCTAATCACGGCTAATATTCAAAATAACGTTAAAAATCAAGCTAGTGAGCTTGACGTGGATTTTATCCAGAAACCGGTAACCAAAGAAAAAATCAGAGCTTATATTGAGAGGTAACTGCTGATGCTCGAATTAACTGAGTTTCAACAAGATGCTGTCGCCGAATTACTCAATATAGGCATGGGAAAAGCTGCGGCATCCCTGAGTGAAATGGTTAAACGAAAGGTTGATTTATCCATTCCCTGTGTTGAAATTATGCTGCGCCGCCATGCAATAGAGCATATTCGCGATACGGTAGGCAACGAAGTTACCGCGGTTAAGGAAACCTTTAAAGGCACGTTTTGGGGAGATGCTTTCCTGTTATTTCCCGAGTCCCAGAGCCTGGAGCTGGTCAGGGCCTTGCTGCAAGAGGATGCCCTGCCTTTAGATGTGCTTTCTGAAATGGAGCAGGAAGCACTGACGGAAGTCGGTAATATTATTCTCAACGCCTGTTTAGGCAGCCTGGCAAATATCTTTGAGCAGAATTTTCACTGTGACTTGCCCCGCTATGCACAGGGCTCATGCGATATTATTTTTAACCGGAACCTGGCTGCTGCCCGGTCAGCAGATGCGGTGCTCCTGGTGCGGATGAATTTTTCATTGAAGGCCAACAATATTCACGGCCTGTTAACGTTGATGATGGATGTTGAGTCGATGCAGGCGCTCACAGATCTCATCAACACAACTTTTGGTATGATAGATTGAGTTTTTTGATATGGATTTCAAACAGCAAACAGAATTAGGTTTGGTTGAACAAAACTTTACCGCTGTGGATTTTGATCTGGAAAAGCTGGCCTGTGATGTGATCGATAAAAGTGATATCGGCATTTTTATTCTCGGCCGGGATAAAAACATCGTATGCTGGAATAGCTGGATGGCACAGATGTCCGGCATCAAGGCTGATAACGCCACCGGGAAAAATCTTGAACAGCTGTTTACCGGCTTTAGCAACCTCAGGTTGCAACAGGCCATAGATGATGCTCTGTTGCGGGGCATGTCTGCTGTTTTATCGCAAAAATTCAATCCCCACAGTTTACCTCTTTATAAATCTCCCGAAGACCGTAAGAAAAAACAGCTGATGTCGCAAATGATCATGGTGAAACCCATTCATAACGGCGGCAATTATAGCCTGGTGCAAGTGATAGATGTCAGTCCAGCCAGCGCCAGGGATAAAATGCTGCGTCATCAGGCGAATGAATATAAGCACCAGGAGCTTCACACCCGGGCTATCCTGTCTTCTATTGCCGATGCCGTTATTACCCTGGATGTCGATGGACGGGTAGATTATATGAATATCGTTGCGGAAAAGCTGACCGGCTGGTCGTTTCAGCAAGCAATGGGGCTGCCCTGGGATAAGGTATTAACTGTTATCAATAAAAAAGAGCCGTTAATGTCGGAACCGGTAGGCCACTGCTTGCAAAAAGGCCAGGTGCCGGATCTGGGTGGACTGGAGTTGGAGCTGCAACCGAAAATCGGCGCCAATCTGGCAATAGAGCTCTCCATGGCGCCTATTTGCGACCAGCACAATGAGACTTTAGGTGTGGTGGCGATTTTCAGGGATGTCACTAATGCGCGCCAGTTGGCGCGGCAAATTAACTGGCAGGCGTCCCATGATAATCTGACGGCTTTACTGAATCGCAGGGCATTTGACGACAAGCTGGCGGAAATGGTGAAAAATGTCCGTCACCAGAATAACAGCCATGCCTTGCTTTATTTAGATCTGGACAGGTTTAAAATCGTCAATGATACCTGCGGGCATGCGGCGGGAGATGAACTGCTTAAACAAATCTCCCGCTTGCTGGCTGCTAACATTCGCGCCAATGATCTGCTGGCCAGGTTGGGGGGAGACGAGTTTGGCATTCAGTTGCTTGACTGTCCGGCGAAGGCGGCAGCAAACATTGCCAACATGATCCGTATTGCCATTCAGCAATTCCGTTTTAGCTGGGGAGAGAAAGTCTTTAATATCGGTGTCAGTATCGGGGTGGTGGAAGTTACCCCGGGATGCGAAAGCGCCGAAGATATTCTTTGTAAAGCCGATGCCGCCTGTTACGCCGCCAAGAAAAGCGGCCGGGATCAGGTGCACTTCTACCGCTCCCAAAACTGTGCTGCCGTCTATCATCAGGGAGAAATGGAATGGTTTCCCCGTATCCAGCAGGCACTGGCTGAGGATCGTTTTACCCTGTATGCGCAAAAAATAGTGCCGTTAGCCGACATGAACAAGAGCATACATTTTGAAGTTCTGGTCAGGATGCTCGGCGTAGACGGAAAGCTGATTTTACCCGGTGAGTTTATTCCGGCAGCGGAACGTTTCGGCTTGATGGCGAAAATTGATAAATGGGTGATTTCCCATGTCTTTCAACTTATTGCTAAGGAAAGTGAACGCTTAAGCGGGCAAGGGTATCGCTTTGCCATTAATCTTTCCGGCTGTACCTTAAGCGATGAGCAATCCCTGGCGTTTATCAATGAGCAACTGGCGTACTTTAATATCCCCTCCGGCATGATCAGTTTTGAAATTACCGAAACCGCCGCCATTTCCAACCTGTCATCTGTTAACCATTTTATCCGTAATTTACAGCAGTCGGGATGCAAGTTGTCACTGGATGATTTTGGCAGCGGCCTGTCTTCTTTTGCCTATTTAAAAAACCTGCCGGTAGACTACCTGAAAATAGACGGCCTTTTTGTAAAAAACATGGCGCTTGATGTTATAGACAGGGCCATGGTGAAGTCCATCAATGAAATCGGTCATGTGATGAAGCTAAAGACCATAGCCGAGTTTGTTGAAAATGATGCCATTATTGCCTGCCTTAAAGATATCGGGGTCGATTATGGCCAGGGTTATGGCATAGCCAAACCTCAGCCGTTGACAGACGTAAACGGTTGCTTGCTGCTAACGTAAAACTTCCTTTCGACTTCCGCTAAGGCGCTGTGTGATTAATCTTTTGCTCCGGGTTAATAAAAACTGCCTGAAAAATGTTCGGCTTTAGCTGGTGTTAATACTTATGAAAGCGTTATTATTCATTGTGTTAAGTTAGCTAAAACAATAAAGGACGGTATAGGATGAAAACAATCACCGCACTGGCTTCTCTTGGCCTGCTACTGCTTTCGGGGCTGGCAAGCGCGAAACAAGTGGAAGTGAGCATATATAAGAAGAAATTTACCCCGCAGCAGGTAGTAATTGCTCCGGGAGATACGGTGATTTGGCGTAATAAGGAAAAAAGGCAATATCATAATGTCTGGTTCAAACAATTTAGCAAGGAAGAGCCGGATATTTTTTTCCCGGGAGAGACCTTTGAGCAGCGCTTTGATAAGGAAGGTACTTATCCTTATGAGTGCGGCCCACACCCGAAAATGACAGGTACCGTTATTGTTAAAGCGGGTTAAAGATAAACGTCAATTTTTACATTGTGGTCAATTCAATGGCGGACAAGTTAATGACTTGTCGCCGACAGAAAACTTGATACTAGCCGTCGGTTTTTGAACGAGTCCTTATTGATGAAAATTCTGATAATAAAATCATGTGCCATCTATTGGGTGGTGAAAAAAATGGCGAAAAAGCTTTGCTAATGTTTGAGATAAAAACTTCTGATATCCGCCCTTAAGCACTTTGCGTAAACTCTAGCAAGCTAAGTGCCGGCCATGCCTGTTTGGATG
Organism: Thalassomonas actiniarum; assembly: GCF_000948975.2. Taxonomy (GTDB): domain Bacteria; phylum Pseudomonadota; class Gammaproteobacteria; order Enterobacterales; family Alteromonadaceae; genus Thalassomonas; species Thalassomonas actiniarum. The sequence continues at coordinate 6,051,977 of NZ_CP059735.1, read as the reverse complement.
AATTGACGGCTATTTCGCGTAAACTTAGCCATAGCATTTTTATTGCGCTAGCTATCACGGTCAAGGCTTTAGTATACTAGCGTCATTCAATATCTGACCCGGCTTAATATTCATAAGCCCGAACAAGCAATTACCCGGAGTGTCCGTGAGCAGCAATGAAAAACGCCTGAATAAATTTATCAGTGAGTCGGGCTTTTGCTCCCGCCGGGAAGCGGATAAGCTGATCGAAAAAAACCGGGTTACCATTAACGGTAAACATCCCGAGTTGGGCACTAAAGTATTACCCGGCGATACCGTAGAAGTGGACGGTAAACAAATTAATGCCAGTGCACAGAACAAATCTGATCGTATCTATATTGCCTACAATAAACCGATAGGCATTACCTGTACCACAGAGCGCCATGTCAGAGGCAATATTATCGATGCCATCCGCCATAAAGAACGTATATTCCCGATAGGCCGTTTGGACAAACCTTCGGAAGGCTTGATTTTCCTTACCAGTGATGGTGATATCGTCAACAAGATCCTGCGGGCGGAAAATGCCCACGACAAGGAATATGTGGTTACCGTTGATAAGCCTGTCAGTGAGCGTTTTATTGAGCGTATGTCAAAAGGGGTGCCTATTCTCGGCACCATTACCCAGCCGTGCCAGGTAAAAATGCAAAGCCGCTTTGTCTTTCGTATTATCCTGACCCAAGGGTTAAACCGGCAGATCCGTCGTATGTGTGAATACCTGGGTTATGAAGTGAAAAAACTAAAACGCACCCGGATCATGAATGTTACCCTGGAAAAACTCAGACCCGGCCAGTGGCGGGATTTGACGGCGCAGGAAATGGCGGAAATCAATGCTGCGGTGGCGGGGTCCAGTAAAACCGCAGCCGATACCGCCTTATCCAAAGATAAAGCCGAGATTCGGGTAGAGGTGAAAAATGAGCTTAAACCGAAAACATCGGGTAAGTGGCGGGGAGAAAATAAAAAGAGCCGGGTCCAGGATGATAAAAATGCAGAGAAAAGAGCCGATAACAAGCGACAAGCAGGCAAAGATAAAGGTTTAGTGAAAATCGTCAATACCCGAAAAAAACCTTCGGGAAGCACTTTAACTTTAAAGCGCCCGACAAAACCTAAGCCTTAGCTGCGGGTGACAAAAGATACCCTGAAAGCAACAAGCCAGCAAAAAATGCTGGCTTGTGGTGTTTTACCGTAAGTTTATTCGTCCTCTTTGATATCCTCTTCTTTGATATCTTGTTTTTTACTCTTTCTTGCCTTAGCCGGTTTCTGCTCCGATAGCTCCTCAGAAAAACTAAAGTTATCATTAAGGGAGATAATTTTGGTTTTGCTGATTTTATGGCGATAGATTTCCCGCAGGTAATGGATGGATTTTTTTACGCAGTCCAAGGTCAGGCGGATATCATTGATGGAAGTAAACTTTTTACCGTCCTGAATTAACTCGCGATATTTCTTCTCGTACATAGGTTTGATGGCATACCAGTTGGTATCGAGTATCTTGGCCGGATTTTCATTTTCCACCAGCATGGCTTCAAGCTTACTTTCGTTAAAGACCGGCGCGCGGATAAAGTCGATAATGGCCTTGTCGAGGGAATCGTCAAACCTGTGGTCGTCCTTGGCAAAGCAACGTTTGATATAAGCGACGATCAGGGTCAGGAAGTCATCGCTTAAACACGGACTTTTGGCGATTAAAGTGGTCAACGACAGGTTGGCGGAGGCCCCTATCACTAAGGCATAACGTTTTAAGGTGGTATTGGGGAACAGGCTGTTAAGGTGCATTTTCAGCTTGTTCAGATCCATATAAGAGAGTTTATAGTCTTTGGGTAGTGAGATAATCGACACCACGGAAGAGCAGTTCTTAAAGAAATGCAGATCCGAGAGGTGCTTGGCATTATAGTTGGAATCCTTGTACTGGCGCAGTGCCTCCCGGTAACGCGCGGATTCCACCGGTAATAAACTTACTCCTTCTATCGCCTGGGTCTGCTTGTTGTAGTGGGGCAGGTCGATGGAGCGGTAAAAGAGATCGTCAATATCTAATATCAGCTGCTCGCTGTTGCCGAGCTTAAGTTTACTTTCTGCCGGCTGGCTGCTGTCTGCCACCACAGATTCGGCGTAGGCGATGGCCACCGGGCCTGCCAGGCTCATAAAGAGATCGTTGGCATCCAGGCGTATGGTTTCGCCGATATCGATGCCGGCGCGGCGGAAGTAGTTTTCGTCGTAGTCTGTGGTCACCGCCTGGGCGGTTAAGATATTAAAGATCTGCTGGCTGATATACTGGTTGGCGTGTTTTTCCATGGCATTGACATCGATATGCTGGATGCCGCCGTCGGAGTCGTTTTGCTCGGCGTAGCGCATGATGTCGTTGGAGATCAGCATCATGGAATTCCACGGCCGGATACGGCGCATGACATTTTCCGAGGTGCTGTCTTCGTTGTCCATGTTGTAGGAAAAATTCCATTCCTCCGACAGGTATTTACACAGCAGGCGTCCGGCATTGATATGCAGGGCTTCCGACATTTCCACGCCCTGGTCGGTGATATTCGGTAAGATACAGATGCCGCTGGTAAAGATCGGCTCAAACACGAAAGACTGGTTCTGGCTGACCAGCTCTTTTTCCGGACGGATATCAAAGGTTTTACTCATATAGGAGTATTGCTGGGCCAGGCCGAATTCCGAGGCCATGCCCGAGCCGGTACCGCCGCCGGCGCTGAAAATATAAAAATACAGCCGCGACTGGTTGGCCTTGATGCCGCAGGAATCGATAAGATAGGAGTGGATAAATTTCCAGTCGGAGTTGCTGAAATGCTCGGTGTCTTTATTGAGAATAATTTTTGCCAGGTACTGGCCTAAAATCGGGGCGTTACCGGCGCCGCCGGCATGGACTTCCGACAGGTCCATGATTTTCAGCTTGTTGTATTCCCGCAAAAAGTCATTGTCTATGCCTTTTGACGAGAAGCGGATACGGCCTTCAATATCTTTATCCAGATCCCCGAGCATTACCAGGGGCTCGATTAAAAATACCGGCTTGACGGTTTTCTTTTGCTGGAGTTTCAGGCTGCGCTGGATCCATTTTACCGGCCGCGCTTCTTTTTCTTTAGCCTGTTTTTGTTCGTGGTTAAACTCTGTCAGGTAAAAGTTGCGGGCGTTATGTACCAGGGAGGCGACATCCAGGGCGATATTGGAGCCGCAGCGCCCCAGACCGATCAAACACACCGAAGGGAAGTTGGGTAATTTACGCTCGCTTTCTTCCTGGTTGTGTTCGCTGGGGTAAACTTCGCTGCGCAGGACATCGAGATTTTTCAGGATCCTCGACAGATCCTTTTCGGTAAAATACATATACGGAGTGTTGCTGTGTTTATCCTTAAGTAATAGCTCACTCTGGGGCTCTTTGACAATTACGTCAAAATCATCGCTGGCTTCAACCGCAGGTTCGGGGGTCGGTTTTACCCTGCCTGCGCGTTGGGGGCCAAGCGGACGAGTTTGAGACTTCTTTGACTGCATTTTATCTCTCCAGGTAGATGATACCAAGCCGATAACCGCACAAAATCTGCTGAATGTAGATATACCAGATGTACAGAAAATCCTTTTATCCCAGGCTCTTAAAGCCGGCGGGTGTACATTGAATAAATCAGTTTGGTATTCTTTTACGCCAAATTATTTATACCTAATATAGGCTAAAAAGAAATCAAAAACTACGGTTAAATTGTAATTCGCAGGCAATTGCTGACGGAGATCACAGTTTTTAACTATTTGTTGTAGCAGTATTTATTTTTGACGGGTTTAGTTTTGTCCCGGCGGGTGGCGCCTGGGGGCGCCGGGAGCTGCCTGCTATCTGTCTGATGTTTATGGCTTAGTCTTACCCAACTATTTGTCGATATTGAGCAGGTTTGCCGGGGAGTATTGATCCGTTAACACCCGGGTATCCTGCGGCCAGTCGCGCTCCTGTGAGGCCAGGGTCATATGGGCGAAAATTTCTTTGATATCGACGCCAAAAGGTTTTAATTGCCGGTCGAGGGCGGGCAGGCGCCGGCCCAGGGTCTGGATATCCGGCAGCGGCTGTTTGCCGGTTAAAATAATGCGGTTTTCGTTTTTGTTATTCCGAACATTAAAGTAATCGCCGAAAACATCGTAATAAGTGGCGGATTCGTAGGCGTATAAACCGCTGTTGGAAAAAGTATTGGAGGTTAAAATCCCCTTGTCGCTGAGCAGTTGTTTTGCTTCCAGCAGAAATTCCCGTGTCAGCAGGTGTTCGGGAATATATTCGCCGTTAAAGGCGTCCAGGATGATCCAGTCGTATTGCTGCTTTTTCATCAGCGCCCGTTTGATAAATAATCGTCCGTCCTGATCGGTTGCCGTGACGCGTTCGTTTTCGAAAAAGCCAAAGTACTCCCGGGCGACCTTGATCACCGCGGGATCTATTTCAACATTTTCAATGCGCGCCTTCGGGTAAAGCTGGTGCAGGGTATTGGACATGGTGCCGCCCCCCAGACCTATGATAAGTATGCTACCTGGCTTGCTGTTGAGCATTAAGCCGGAAAACAGCAGCTTGGTATAGTTAAACACCAGCTGTTGCGGCTGGCTTTTGTAAAGGCAGCTTTGGTTGGATTTATTCTGTTTGACGTTAAACCTTAAGCAGCGCAAATCTCCCTTGTCTTCCACCATGATGTTGCGGTACAGGGAGCGCTCGCTATGGACAACTTCGGCATTACCGGGCCAGGGAGAGCAGGCTGCCAGCAATAACAGCATCAGTGTCGGTAAAGCGGGCTTAAACATGATGGACTTCCTGTTCTTTTACTGAGATAGCGGTATTTTTGATTATTTTGTCGGCGGCAATGGCGATCAGTCCCAGCAGCAACAGCAGGGCACTGAAGGTGAAAATAATCTGGTTAACCTCCAGATAGAGCACCAGGTAAAAGGAAGTGGTTATTGTGCCCAGGGCGCTGCCTAGGGTAGAGACAAAATATAAGATCCCCGCCACCTGGCCGCTTTCGTTTTTATTTTTGACCAATAGCCGTACCGAATAGGGAGATAACATGCCGAGGATCACTGTCGGCAGGAAAAACAAGGCGCTGGCGGCCAATAACGAGCCGTAGCGGCTGTCTTCTATCTGCAGGAAAATCGCCTGCATGATCTCATTGGCATATAAGGCGATAGGTAAAATAAAGATGCCGCCGAGCAAATAGATGATACCGAAGCGTTTCAGGGAGGCATTGCGGGTAGAGAATTTGCCGCCGAGCAGGTAACCGAAGGATAAGCTCACCATAAACACGGTAATGATACTGCCCCAGATATGTATGCTGCTGCCGAAAAAGGGCGCCAGGATCCGTCCTCCCAGGAGTTCTATGCCCATGATAGTGAAACCACTACTAAAGGCCAGGCTGTAGATCAGGGGGTTTTGCCAGCGGGTAAACATAGTCAGATCCTGTTTTTTTATATCACTGAGGTGATAATTATTTCAACAACTGGCCATTATCCTACCGGATCTGATTGCAGATAAAAATGTTTCTTTTTAAGAGGATAAACAGAGGTGATAACAGGTTTGCCGCCCTTGGATGCAAACAAACCCGTTATTTCAGCTGCCTGTGCGGTTAAGCCAGCAGAGGCTTTAAGAAGCGGGCGGTGTGCGACTGCTTGTGCTCGGCCACCTGCTCCGGGGTGCCGGTGATCAGGATTTCGCCGCCGCCCGAGCCCCCTTCCGGGCCTAAGTCGACGATCCAGTCGGCGGTTTTGATCACATCCAGGTTATGCTCAATCACCACTATGGTATTGCCATGATCCCTGAGGCGGTGGATCACCTGCAATAACTGCTTGATATCATGGAAGTGCAAACCTGTGGTCGGCTCATCAAGAATATACAGGGTTTTGCCGGTATCCCGCTTGGACAGTTCCTTGGCCAGCTTGACCCGCTGGGCTTCGCCGCCGGACAAGGTGGTGGCGGACTGGCCGAGCTTAATGTAACTGAGGCCTACATCCATCAGGGTTTGTAATTTACGTTTGACCGCGGGAATGGCGCTGAAAAATTCCAGGCCGTCTTCTATGGTCATTTCCAGCACTTCATGAATGTTTTTCCCTTTATAGCGGATTTCCAGGGTTTCACGGTTGTAGCGCTTGCTTTTACAGACATCGCAGGGCACGTAAACATCCGGCAGGAAGTGCATTTCCACCTTGATTAACCCGTCCCCCTGACAGGCCTCGCAGCGGCCGCCTTTGACGTTAAAGCTGAAGCGGCCGGGTTTATAACCCCGGGAGCGTGACTCCTGGGTGGCGGAAAAAATTTCCCGGATGGCGGTAAAAATACCGGTGTAGGTGGCGGGGTTAGATCTCGGGGTACGTCCTATCGGACTCTGGTCGATATCGATCACCTTGTCCAGCAGCTCCAGCCCGGTAATGCTTTTATGGGGGGCAGGCTCCTGGGTGGTGGCCCCGTTGAGCTGGATATGGGCCAGCTTGTACAGGGTGTCATTGATCAAGGTTGACTTGCCTGAGCCTGAGACCCCGGTAACACAGGTCATCAGGCCGACCGGTATGCTGAGATCGACATTTTTAAGGTTGTTGCCGCTGGCGCCTTTAAGCACCACCTGCTGATCTTTATCCATGGGCGTGCGTCTGGCGGGGATATCGATTTTTTCAGCACCCGAGAGATATTTACCGGTTAACGAGTCCTTGTTGGCGATAATATCTTCCATGGTGCCGTCGGCGATGATTTCACCGCCGTGCACCCCGGCCCCCGGGCCGATATCAATGACATGATCCGCCGCCCGGATGGCATCTTCGTCGTGCTCTACCACGATCACGGTATTGCCGAGATCCCTTAAGTGGATCAAAGTGCTGAGCAGGCGTTCGTTATCCCTTTGGTGCAGGCCGATGGAAGGCTCGTCCAGCACGTACATCACCCCGACCAAACCTGCGCCTATCTGGCTGGCAAGGCGGATACGCTGGGCTTCACCGCCGGATAAGGTATCGGCACTGCGGGACAGGTTAAGGTAATTAAGACCGACATTGACTAAAAAGCCCAGTCTGTCCTTGATTTCTTTCAGGATTTTTTCGGCGATCTGGCCTTTTTGGCCGCTAAATTCCAGCTGGGAGAAGAACTCCAGCGCTTCGGCGATGGCAAAATCTGCGACAATCGGCAAAGGCGTGTCTTCAATAAAGACATTACGTGCTTCCAGGCGCAGGCGGCTGCCCTGACATTCCGGACAGTGCTGGCTGTTGAGGTATTTGGCCAGTTCTTCACGCACCGCGTTGGATTCGGTTTCCCGGTAGCGGCGGTCCATATTCACCAAGATGCCTTCAAACGGATGTTTACGGACCACGACATCGCCGCGGTCATTCATATATTTAAATTCGATATCCTGCTTGCCGCTGCCGTATAACACCAGCTTCTGGACTTTCTTATCCAGCTCGTTGAAGGGGGTTTCCAGGGCGAAATCATAATGATCCGCCAGTGCCTGCAACATCTGGAAATAGTAGAAGTTGCGTTTGTCCCAGCCGCGGATGGCGCCGCCGGACAGGCTGAGCTCGGGGTTGGAGATCACCCGTGAAGGGTCGAAAAATTGCTTCATGCCCAGGCCGTCGCAGGTCTGGCAGGCGCCGGCGGGGTTGTTGAAGGAAAATAACCTGGGTTCGAGCTCCTGCATGCTGTAGCCACATTGCGGACAGGCGAAATTGGCGGAAAACAGCAATTCTTCCCGTGCCGGCTCATCCATAAAGGCGACGGTGGCGGTGCCTGAGGTCAGGGCGAGGGCGGTTTCGAAAGACTCGGACAGGCGCAGCTGGATATCGTCGCGCACCTTTAATCTGTCCACCACCACTTCTATGGTGTGCTTTTTATGCAGCTCCAGGGTTGGCGGATCCGAGAGGTCGCATACTTCACCGTCTATTCTGGCCCGGATATAACCCTGGGCCGCCAGGTTATCGAGCAGCTTGACATGTTCACCCTTACGGTTTTGCAATACCGGCGCCAGCACCATAACTTTGGTACCTTCTTCCAGTGCCAGGACTTTATCCACCATTTGCGACACGGTTTGTGCCGCCAGCGGCTGGTGATGATCCGGACAGCGGGGCTCACCGACTCGCGCATACAATAGCCTGAGGTAATCATAAATTTCGGTAATGGTACCTACGGTGGACCTGGGGTTATGGGAAGTTGATTTTTGTTCGATGGAAATGGCCGGCGACAAGCCTTCAATATGGTCGACATCGGGTTTTTCCATCAGAGACAGGAATTGGCGGGCATAGGTAGAAAGGGATTCTACATAGCGACGCTGGCCTTCCGCATACAGGGTATCGAAGGCTAATGAAGATTTACCCGAGCCGGATAAGCCGGTGATCACCACGAGTTTATCGCGGGGAATTTCCAAATTGATGTTTTTCAGGTTATGGGTACGGGCGCCCCTAACTTCTATCTTTCTCATAACGATTCCGCCTAACTACCGAATCGGGTATTATCGCATAGATTCTGCGCATCTTTCATCCTTAAAAGTAAAGTTTCTTTGTTTAATGCCCCCGGCTGAGGGACGGGCAGTTATTTGTTATTTATCGAATAAAACGCCTTTGCCGGTTACGCTGGTTTGCCGGGGAAAAGAGGGGATAACAGGCGGCGGCGGTAAAAAATAAGCTGTCAGGCTTTAACCTGTTCATGATAAGATAACGCGTTTTTTATCGCCCCGCAGCTGAGGTTGAGTTGTTATTGTTGTGCGGGCTGATGATGAGTATTACCGCTGAAAACATCCTATGGGGGAAATGCCCGTTTTTATTGGTTTCAGGCAAGTAAGTGTAAGGTTCGAAGTAAAGAGATATGAGTGTTACAGGTTTAAACAAGATAGAGAAAAAAGCCGCTTTTTCCCTGGCCGCGGTTTTTGGCTTACGCATGCTCGGCTTATTTATGATTTTGCCGGTTTTTGCCGTTTACGGTACTCAGCTGGCCGGCTACAGTCCGGTATGGCTGGGGCTGGCGATAGGGGCTTATGGTTTAACCCAGGCGATGTTGCAAATTCCCATGGGCATCTTATCGGATAAATTTGGCCGTAAACCTGTGATCCTGGCCGGGCTATTGGTGTTTTTGCTAGGCAGTATTGTCGCCGCTATGTCTGATACCATCTATGGTGTTGTTTTTGGCCGGGCGCTGCAGGGCATGGGGGCGATTGCCAGTGCGGTATTGGCGCTGGCCGCCGACTTAAGCCGGGAAGAGCAGCGGCCTAAGGTGATGGCCACCATAGGCATGTTTATCGGGTTATCTTTTACCGTCGCTATGGTGTTTGGCCCGATAGTGGCGCAATTGTTTGGCTTAAGCGGCCTGTTCTGGTTCACCGCTGCGCTGACCGTATTGGCGATGCTGATGATCCAGTTTATGGTGCCCCAGTCGGTGCATAAGGCGCCGCGGGGGGATAATGTCGCCGTAACCGGGCAGCTCAATAGCCTGTTCCGTCACGGGCAGTTATCCCGCCTTAATATCGGGGTGTTTGTGTTGCATATGGCGCTCACCGCCTGTTTTGTTACCTTGCCCAAACAGTTGATAGATTCCGGTTTGGCGCTTGAGCAGCACTGGCAATTGTATTTGCCTGCCTTGTTGGGTTCTTTTTTCTTTATGGTGCCCTTTATGATAATTGCCATTAAGAAACAAAAAGAAAAACAAATGTTTGTTGCCGCGGTTGCCCTACTGACCTTGTCTTTACTCTTGTTCTGGTACCTGCCGTCGAGTTTTGTCGTGCTGGCCACCCTGATCGTCTTGTTTTTTATCGCCTTTAATTATCTGGAAGCGACTATGCCGTCGATCTTATCCCGCCTGGCGCCCGCCGGCGTAAAAGGCAGTGCGATGGGCATATACTCCAGCAGCCAGTTTTTGGGGGCGTTTGCCGGTGGTTTGATCGGCGGTGCGGTATCAACCGCTTATGGCGAGCAAAGTATCTTTTTGGTGATGGCTGTGCTCAGCCTGCTGTGGGTTGTTGCGGCTATGGGCATGAAACCGTTGAAAAAATCAAAAAGTTACAGTTTTGCCACCAATATTGCCTCTGAAGAGGAAGCCGATGAAGTGGCGGAATTGCTGATCAATATGCCCGGCGTGATTGAAGCGACCCTGGTGCACTCCGAAGCCGTGGCTTATTTAAAAGTGGATGAGAAGCAGGTCGATCTTAAAGATGTGAAAGCCTTGCTTAACAGGGCCGGCAGCGTCTCTTAACTGTCAGTTCTTAACCTTCAATTATGGCGGGTTCTCTGTGGCCCGCCTGTTCTGCTGGTGTGCTGATGGTCGTCGTTTGTCACACTTTACTAGTCAACGGCGGCAATAAAATCGTTCAACTCGCCTTTGCCCAGCGCAACACAGATATCATCATCGATAAACTTCCCCGATAATGCCTGACCCATAGGGGAATGTGGCGTGATCACGGTAATGCTTTGCTCTTCTATCTGGGTGCGGTAACCTGCGGCGGCCGGGCCGAGAAAAAACCAGTGTGCTTTGTCCATATCACCGTCGAGTTGTATCAAATGCCCTAAACCTATGCCGGTCTTTTCGCTATAGGGGGTCAGTTCCAGTTGCTGGTAGGCGGCCAGGGCATTTTGAAATTCAACAATGCGGCGGGACTGGCCTTCTGCCAGGTACGCGGCTTCTATGGCCAGGGTATCGTATTGGGTTTCCGCCACCGACTGATCATCGGTGGCCGCCAAATGGGCTTTTTCGGCGGCCTGGACGGCATTTTCCAGTTCCGTTTGCAGGTGGCGGATAATTTTTTCAATCAGGGATTGTTTATGCATAAGCTTCATTTTTTGGCTTGGATAAACGAATTTTATTTATCAACAGCGCTTTGTGCCACAAGTTTTCAAAGCATTTGAATTTTCACCTTAATTTTGCAGCTATTCGCTCCTAAGGAGAAGTGGCGATAAAATGCACAATTAATTTTTAATCTGACAGGTGTCAAAATTACTTGTGTTTTATGTCAACACCAAGTAGTTTATAGCCAACTGGTTAGACCTTTGGTCATTTTTAATTCAAATTAGACGGCTTAATATGAATAACACATCACCTTACCCGAATTTATTAGCCCCGCTGGATCTGGGGTTCACCAAAATCGCCAATCGCAGCTTAATGGGCTCTATGCATACCGGCCTTGAAGAAGAAAAGGAAGGCTTTAAAAAACTGGCGGCTTTTTATGAAGCCCGGGCCAAAGGTGGTGTCGGCCTGATCGTCACCGGCGGTATCAGCCCGAATACCCGCGGCCGGTTGGCGCCGTTTGCCGGTGAAATGAGTAAGTTCTGGCATGTGAAAAAACACAGGCTGATCACCGATGCGGTGCATAAATACGATACCAAGATTTGTATGCAAATCTTACATGCCGGCCGTTATTCTTATCATCCCTTCAGCGTCGCCCCCAGTAAATTAAAAGCGCCGATCAACCCTTTTACTCCGTCTGCACTGTCGGCGCGTCAGATCCGCGGCACCATCAAAGATTTCGCCTACTCCGCCAGCCTGGCTGCCAAAGCCGGTTATGACGGGGTTGAAATCATGGGCTCGGAAGGTTACCTGATCAACCAGTTCAGCTGTGCCCAAACCAATAAACGCACCGACGAATGGGGCGGCCCGATTGAGAATCGTATGCGTCTGGCCACGGAAATCGTTAAGGCGGTCCGGGCAAAAGTCGGTGAGAAATTTATCATTATCTTCCGTTTGTCTATGCTGGATTTTGTTGAAGGCGGTAATAGCTGGGATGAAGTGGTGCAGATGGGTAAGGCGATAGAAGCCGCCGGTGCAACTATCATCAATACCGGCATCGGCTGGCATGAAGCCCGGGTGCCGACCATAGCCACCTCAGTGCCAAGAGCCGCCTTTACCTGGATCACCGAGCGCATGAAGTCGGAAATCAAAATTCCACTGGTGACCACCAACCGCATCAATACCCCGGAAGTGGCGGAAGAAGTGCTGGCCGCCGGACATGCCGATATGGTGTCTATGGCCAGGCCTTTCCTGGCGGATGAAAGCTTTATGAATAAAGCGGCAGAAAACAAAAGTGGTGACATCAATACCTGTATCGGTTGTAACCAGGCCTGTTTAGATCATGTCTTTCAGCAAAAGCGCGCTTCTTGCCTGGTGAACCCGACCGCCTGTTATGAAACCGAATTAACTTTTGCCAAAGCGGCAAAAGGCAAACATATTGCCGTGGTGGGAGCCGGACCTGCCGGACTGGCGTTTAGTGCCTATGCGGCGCAACGGGGTCATAAGGTTGAAATTTTCGATCGCGCCAGTGAAATCGGCGGCCAGTTTAATTTTGCCAAGCAGGTGCCGGGCAAAGAAGAGTTTTACGAAACCCTGCGTTATTTCAATAACCAGCTGAGCCAGCTCAAGGTGAAGGTGCATTTAAACAGCGAACAAACGCTTGAGCAGCTTAAAGCCGCCAACTTCGATGAAGTGGTGGTGGCTACCGGTATCACGCCGAGGGAGCTGGATATCCAAGGTATCAGGCACCCGAAAGTGAAAACCTATTTGCAGGTGCTCAGGGATAAAGAAGTGATCGGCAGGAAAGTGGCCATTATCGGTGCCGGCGGTATCGGTTTTGATGTTGCTTCCTACCTGAGTGAGAAAGAGTCCCTGACCACCAACCCGGAAGCCTGGATGCAGGAGTGGGGGGTAGATAAGCAATATCAATCCGGCGGCGCCCTGTTAAAAGCCCGCACTGAGCCGGCGGAGTCTGAGCGTGAAATTTATTTGCTGCAACGTAAAACTACTAAGGTCGGTGCCGGTTTAGGTAAAACCACCGGATGGATCCACAGGGCCTTCCTGCAGAAAAAAGGTGTGCAAATGATCCCCGGGGCCAGCTATAAAGCGATCACAGATGATGGTTTAGTGATTGATATCGACGGTAAGCAGCAAACCCTGGATGTTGATCATGTCATTATTTGTGCCGGTCAGGAGCCTAACCGCAGCCTGTACCAGCAACTGGAAGATGCCGGTATTAAAACCCATCTGATCGGCGGCGCCGATGTTGCCGCCGAGCTTGATGCCAAACGTGCCATCCGTCAGGGGGCAGAATTGGCGGCGACTATCTAATTAAAGCCAAAGCCAGTTACAGCATAGATTAAAAGGGGTGATACCGGGTATCGCCCCTTTTTTGTTTCCCGTCCTCAAACAAGTGATCATTTTGCTCCTTATCTGTGCTTTGTCGTGAATTTACTATACTTATTCATCGGCAATGATTCATAGGTATTAGCTTCAAAGCTATTAACTTCACCGGGAGAGCAGCTCGTGGAGCAGCCGGCATCCGTTAAGTACGTGTTATATACCCATTATAACTACGGGGAAGGTGATGATTTTAAAACCTATCGCTACGCCAGCTACCTAGATTACCTTAAGAAGTCGAAATTCCTGAAATCCCTGAAGCAGCTGACGGGCCCTAAAGCGGCAGAGTTAAAGAAAATAAAAAGTTTTAACGACTTTGAACAGGTTCATAATTTAAAGCCTCTAAAAGACATTAACAGTGTCAAGGGCTTTGAAGATTTAGCCGGCCTGGACGATTTTAAAGACTTTCTTGCCTGGGCCGCCTGCCGTGATTTTGACTTTAGTTTTAACTTTGGCCAGCTCCGGGGGGTACGCTATTTCAAGCGCCATGTGAAAGGGCTGTATAGCCTGCTGACTTCGCCTGCCTATGAGGGTAATTTGATCATCTTTTATGCGGCGGGATTTTCTGATTGCCTTAACGGCATTGCCCGGGGGAAAAGCCGTGAGGATTTGCTCGAACAAACCTATATCAGGTTTTCCATGGAGCTGGGGAAAAGTTTGGCGGAGCAAGTACGCACTTATCCCCGGTTATCTGCCCGGGTACGCATTATTACGCCGATAGATTTGCTGGATATTTTTGGCCGTATGAACCTGGCAACAGCTGAAAATCTGCATTGGTGGTTTATCGGAAAAAATAAAGATATTCATTATGATACTCCCAAGATTGTTGAAGCTTTCCTGCGTCTTAGGATGCTGGGCTCCGGGGTGCCGGTATTTCGCCTGGATTATGATGTGATCTTTCGGGGACAGGAAAATGAACAGCTGTCGAACCTGGGGCTTTTTAAAACCATTATCTCCTGTCTCCGTGCTTACCGGCTGCGTATGGATGAGCCCGGGATTGCCACTTTTTTATTGTCGGCTTCTTACGATACCCAGGCGCTGAGGCCGCCGGAGAACAGCAAAAGCTTTGATGCCTGGCGGGGAGCCTTTGCAACCCGGGTATTTCCGGCGTTACCTGTTGTTAAAGGTGAGATTGCCATCGCCAAAAAAAGTGCCGGCAATGAAGGGCAGGGGTCTTTTGCCTGGGAGCGCTATGCGAAAAAGGTTTTCGACCCTGCTTTGGCGAGAAAGTTTTATGGTTTAAATGAAACCGGGCTGGCACTCAAAGGAGTGAGCGGCATTGGCAAAATCGGCGGCAATCCTGCGGCTTCTATCATTTCCGGCGCCATGCTGTGCCTGAGTGACGGGGCTATCCTGGATCTGCCGCCATTCAGTAATTTTACCCTGTATGTGATGTGGATTGATGATCATCTCAAGTACAGTTTGCACCGGGAGTTACGCCACCTCAGCACCTTCAGATCGGCTGTGGAGCCCATGCTCAGCGATGCCAAGCTGGATCTGGTAATGGTGAAGAAGGCACGTGCGCCGATCAAGGATTTACCGAAATATGTCTTTGGCACCTATTTGCCCACCTTGCTCTGGGGCACAGTGCTTGATGCCTGGATCAACTCGGATCCGGTGGTGAAGTATCGGCGGCGGGACTTAACCCAAGCCAAGCAAGCCATCTGGGATAATCTTAAGCGGGAGGACTGCTCTAAAGGGGTGTTAGCCGCGGCTTTGCAAAGTGCGCTGGAAAAGGGGGCATTTACCAAGTCAGACCGAAATAACCTCAGGGATTTGCTGGTTGAGGTGGGCTTAAAACGCATTACCGAGGTACGCCGTCAATGGGGGAAGCTCACTGCGGGTACCGGCAAAAGCGACGGCCCTGGGAGTAAAGAAACCTTTGCCTCTATTTGGGCGAAAGGCATTGTTAAAGATTACTTCCCTTCCTTGGCGGAGAAATATCAAGGTATTGCCCATATCGGTGAAGAACCGCTGGCGGTGGAATCGATGCTCACAGAAATTGCCGATCTCAATCAATATCAGCTGCATAATGACTTTTCCATCCTGGTAGATGATGCCCTGGAATATATTGAATGGACCCTTAACTGGCCGAAGATCGTCCAGGTGGTACGCTCGGTCAAACAGGGGAAAGTGAAAACGGACCTGTCCTGGGTGCCTGATAAGCCGGTTTAAGGGGAAATTTAAAGAGCAATATCAAGGGCAGGCTACGCCGTCTGGCTTAGCCTGCCCTTTTTCTTAGCTATTGCCGGTTAATGCCTCGGTTGAAATTTGCTCCGAGGTCTCGAATGCCCTTTTCTGGCTAAACAGGGAAAACAGCGCCGGGACAAATAAAAACGATAACAAGGTGGTTAAGACGGTACCGCCGGCTACCGCCACCGCAAACGGGGGCCAGAAACCGCCGCCTGCCAGTATCAGGGGCAAGAAGCCGCCGACCGTGGTGATGGTGGTGGAGCTGATATGCCGGGTACAGCTTAATACCGCCCGCACTATCGCTTTGGTATCGCCGCGCACGGCATCCGGGTCCGACTTTAATTCGGCGATGATCACTATGGCGGCATTGATGGCCAGTCCCATCAGGCCAAGCAGGCCGATGATCACGGTAAAGCCAAAGGGATAGTCAAAGACATAAATACTCAGCAGCCCCAAACCCACCGACTGGAAAGCAGACAGGAAAATAATGCCGCTGAGACGGAAGGAATTAAAAGATAACACCACCACAGTGATCAGCAAGGTGAAGATCACCCCGACACTGGCCAATAATTTGCCTACCGCTTCGTCACGTTCGGCTGACTCGCCCCCTACTTCGATATAGTATCCGGCGGGCACCTGGTATTGCTGCTGTGCCATTTTTTCCTGTATCCGGGCCAGGACCACGGAAGGCAGGACACCGGCGCGGATATAACCTTCAATCACGTTTACCCGCACGCCGTCCCTGTGGGGGATGGCGCCCCGGCTGGGTTTAAGTTTCAGCTCTGCCAGTGCCGTCAGCGGGATCGCCTGCTCGCTTTTACTGCTGAGCAGCTGGATATTGGCGAGATCCGTGATCTCCCGGCGTTCGCCATTGTCTATCCTGACCCTGACCGGGATGGATTCGGTTGCTTCGATCACCGAGCCGTTGATATTACCGGCTAAGGTGGTATTGAGCTGGCCGGCAATATTGGTTAAAGACAATCCCGCCAGGGCGACCGCTTCCTCATCCGTTTGGACCCAGACCTTAGGGGTACCCGGCTGCAGGGTTGAGCGGCTATGGATCACGTCCTTTGTGGTACTCATCAGCTGGCGTATATCATCCCCTATGGTTTTTAGGGTATCCAGGTTGGGGCCAAATATTCTCAGCTCCACCGGGGCATTAAACGGCGGTCCCTGCTCCAGCTTGCGCACCAGGATCTGCGCCTGGGGAAACAGCTTGTCTAATTCTGTTTGAATGTGCGGGATCAGGGTATTGGCATGGTTAAAGTCGCTGGCGGTGATCATACCCTGGGCGTAATTTTGCAGGCCGTCTTTGGTGGGCAGCATATTGTAGTAGAAGGAGGGGGCATTTTTACCGATAAACCAGCGGACTT
Source organism: Thalassomonas actiniarum (assembly GCF_000948975.2). Taxonomy (GTDB): domain Bacteria; phylum Pseudomonadota; class Gammaproteobacteria; order Enterobacterales; family Alteromonadaceae; genus Thalassomonas; species Thalassomonas actiniarum. The sequence continues at coordinate 6,035,300 of NZ_CP059735.1, read as the reverse complement.
TTTCTATGCCTTGCTGTCGGTACAGATACTGGCTGACCTCCTGGCTAACGGCTTGGGTGTGTTTGATGCTGCTTTGTGCCGGTAAAAACAGCTCTATCTGGAACATGTCCCGGTCAGACGGCGGGAAGAATTGTTCGCTTAGCTGTTTGGCGAGCACAAAACCCAGCAGCGGCAGACAAAAAACCGTGATTATGGTGGTTTTTCTGTGCTCTATTGCCCAGGTCAGGCTCGCTTGAAAGGCATGGCTCAATCGCGGCAAGGCAATACCGGCCCGGTACCAGCTTTGTGCATTGCTTTGGCCTTTGCCGATAAAACGTCCCGCTAATCCGGCCACTATGGTGTGGGAGATCAGGTAAGAGCCGATCAGGGAAAAAATCACGCTTAAGGCAATGCCGCCGACAAACTCGCCTGCCGGACCCGGCATCAGGACGATGGGCATAAAGGCCAGAATCGTGGTCACGCTGGAGCCGAGCAGCGGCAGCCATAAATGTTTGACGGCGTAACCGACAGAGTCCAGGCGGCGCATGCCCTGCTGGCGTTTTTGCTGTATGGTGTCCGTCATGACGATGGCATTGTCTACCATGATGCCTAAAGCCACCACTAAGCCGGTGACCGACATCTGGTGGATCGGCAGGCCGTAAAAATTCATCATCGCCAGGGTAAATAACACGGTTAACGGCAGGGAAACGGCGACGATCAACGCCGAGCGCCAACCCAGGGTGATCAGTAATACCAGGGAAATCAGGATAAAACCGACACTGATATTAGTGATGAGATCGCCGAGTCTTTTTTCGGTATAGGTATTTTGATCAAACAGCACTTCCAGCTTTATGTTCTGGGGCAGCTCTCGGGCAAAGTTTGCTACTTGCTGGTTGACCTTTTCCGTCCACTTATCTATGCGTAAATCCGGCAACATCCTCGTTGCCACTACCACGGAAGCCTGGTCGTTGACCAGGGCGATTTCACTGGCGGGCCAGGCCAGGCTTTTCTTCACCGAGGCGATATCCCCTAAACGTAATACCGAGCCATTGTCATTGTCCCTGAGGGGAATATTGCGGATCCTTTCCACCGTATCCAGGGCGCCGGTTAATTCCACCTGCATCTGGTTATTGAGGTTAACCAGGGCCCCGGCGGCAACCTTGGCATCGGCACTGCGGATTTTTTCTGAAATCAGCGCGGCAGATAAACCTAAACGGCTGCTTTGTGCCTGGTCTATCGCCACCAGGATTTCTTCTTCTCCCTGGCCGAAAATGGATACCAGATCGGTGCCGCCGACGGTGCGCAGCCGGTTTTGCAATTCATTGGCATAACGTCCCAGGCTGGCAATATCTATCTCGGTATTTCCCTGCCAGTTCAGGGCAATCAACTGGGTATAGGCATAACCCCGGTCGGTTTCCAACACAGGCGGTACTATGCTGGCGGGTAATTGCGGCGCGAGATCACTGACCAGATCCCGGACTCTGGACCAGACCGGCTCAGGTTGATTGATTTCATCCTGCAATTTCAGCTGCACCACGGAAATGCCCGGACGGGAGACGGAAGTGATCAGGTTGATTTCCGACAACTTACGCAGCTTCTGCTCGATTTTTTCGCTGATCAATACTTCGATGCGCTCGGCGCTGGCGCCCGGCATATAAGTGATCACACTGGCAACCCGGTTTTGTATTCTCGGATCTTCGGTGCGCGGCAAGGTGGACAGGGCGGCCAGACCGGAAACGATCAGCAGCACTATCACCAATGACATTAAACGGCCATTTTTAACAAAAGAGCGGATCATAAGGTACCGGCCTTTTCTTGCCCGGTTTGCTGGCTGTTGGTTTTAACCGCCAGTGTTCCCTGGTGCTTGTTGATGATCTGTCCCGGGACATATCTGTGCAAACCTTCGGCGATAACCAGATGTTCGTTTGCTTCAAGGCCGCTGACAAAGGCGTCGTTTTCCGTGGTATGAACTACAGAAACCGTTGCAGCCTTGATTTGGTATCGGCCGCCGCCGATTTGCTGCGCCAGGTAAATATTCCACTGGCCGCGCACCCCGTCGGTGATGGCGCTTAACGGCAACCAGTAGCCGCTTTTCTGGATCTCTTGCCTGATATTGACCCGCACCAGCTGGCCATTGAATCCTTTGGTGTTTGCCGGGGGCAATAGTCGTAATTGTACGGTGCGGTTGGTTTTATCCACTTGCTTGCCGATGGCGATTAAGGTGGCGTTAAATAAAGTATCATTGATTTCTACACTGAAGATGTTGCCAAGCTCGAGCTTGGCCGCCAGTTTGGCAGGCACGCCGACGGAGATCTCATTGTTATTTTTGGCGATGAGGCGAAAGGCGACTTGGCCGGCGTTCAGCACCTGTCCCTGGGATAAAAAGCGTTCGCCGATGGTGGCGTCAAAGGGGGCGATCAAGCTGGCCTTTTCCATCTGGTACTCTATGGTTTTTAAGCTGGCGTGTAACCCCTGCAGGCCCGCCTGCAGGACCTGGTATTCGGCATTTAATTCATCCAGGCTCTGCTCAGAAGTATAACCGTTATTAATTAACGACTTGATACGTTTTAAATTGGCCTGGTTTAAGGTGATTTGCGCCTTGTTTTGTTTGATTTTAGCCTCGAGCTCGGCGTGTTTGATCATTAACAGTTCGGTATCCTGGCTTGCCAGGATTTCGCCGCGGCGGACTTCGTCGCCGCTGTCAAAAGCTATGCTGTTGATCTTGCCGCTGAACTCAAAGCCGAGATCTGTGTGTTGTTTGGTGGTGAGCTCGCCGATATATTCCCGTGCCAGCGGATAACCCGCTTCCGGTGTTATGGTCAACATCCGGGCGCTGTGGATGGTGGTTCCTGCTTCTGCTTGTTCGGCATCGCTGCAGCCGGACAAGACAAATACAAGCATCAGATTTACTAAGGTAAAAAATAGTCCGCGGCGGTACCTTGAGCTTTTCAGGGAAAACATGGCTAACCTTGTTGTATCATTAAATCAAACTAGACTGTATAGTCTAGTTTTAACTTGCTAGACTGTCTAGTCTATTTTGTTAGACTGGTATCTTTTGGTAGAATAGCCGGCGAAGATGTCGATGGGATTACAGATGCAAAAAAACCGCAGTAAGAATGAAACCAAGCGTAAACAGATACTGGACGCCGCCACCGAGCTGTTTACCGAAAAAGGTTATGCCACTACCAGCATGGATCTTATCGCCAGGCAGGCAGATGTATCAAAGCAAACGGTTTATAGCCATTTCGGCAGTAAAGACGATTTGTTTGCCGCGGCGATCGAGCAAAAATGCGATTCTTACCGTATGCTGGATTTTTCCCTGGAAGACTTCTCTGACGTCAATGTCACCTTGCTGGCGGTGGCGAAACGGTTTTTTTCCATGCTCATTGCCAAGGAAACCCTGGCGGTACATAAAATATGTGCCTATGAATCCAAGAGTTATCCCCAGTTGTCGGAATTGTTTTACCATGCCGGGCCTGAGCGGTTAACCACGGAAGTGGCCAAACTGATGGCGTTGCTGGATGAAAAAAAGGCCTTGTCGATAGCCAATCCGCATCATGCGGCGGTACAGTTTTTAACTATGCTCAAAGGCGAGGCCTGGTTAAGGATTGAATTTAATACCCGTAAACAACTGACCCCGGAAGAAATTGACGATTATATCTGCGCCACTGTCGCCATGTTTATCCGGGCATATGCGCCGCAGTAATCTCTGCCTGCCTTTATCCGCTATTCTTGGTTTTATTGATTTTTCGCTATCTTCTGCTGATAAGACCGCGATGGATAGCGGTATTTGCATTTGCTGGTCAACCTCTGCCTGATAAAGGGGCAATAAGGGCTGGTGGCTTTGCCATTCTTATCGGATAATTAATACAAGATAAAATTCAAGAACCCGGAGAACTTGTGATATCATAAAATCTTGACACTTGTGTCAAGAAATGTCGTTTTGTCATTGTTGTTTATTTGCCGTTTGTATTTGCCGGATAAGCAGCATGATCAAATATCAGCTTAAAGCACTATAGGATTGAATATGTTAGCTCGCCAAACATTAGCCAGCTGGAAAAAATTGAACCAGCTAGCTCAAGATAAAAAGTCTCAGCACATGAACACGTTATTTGCTGAAGACAGTAAACGTTTTGATAAATTCTCTATTGAGTTGCCTAGATTGTTGCTGGATTATTCGAAAAACCTGATCGATGACGAAACCATGGCAACCTTGCTGAAACTCGCCGAAGAAACCGAAGTGACGGCCTGGCGAGAAAAAATGTTCAGCGGTGAAAAAATCAATAAAACCGAGCACAGGGCGGTGCTGCATACGGCCTTAAGACGCCACAGCGACGAGCCTTTGGTGGTGGACGGTGAAAACGTAACCGACCATGTACAGCAGCAGCTGGCGAAAATGGAAGCCTTTGTCAATAAGGTGCGCCAGGGACACTGGCTCGGTTATTCCGGTAAGCGTATTACCGATATCGTCAATATCGGTGTCGGCGGCTCCAACCTTGGTCCGCAAATGGTAACCGAGGCGTTGAAGCATTACAGCGATAACAGTGTCAATGTCCATTACGTGTCCAATGTCGACGGCGCACAAATCGTGGAAATTCTGCGTCCGCTGGATCCGGAAAAGGTCTTGTTTATTGTCTCGTCAAAAACCTTTACCACCACGGAAACCATGACCAATGCCCGTACCGCCATCAACTGGCTGACGTCATCTTCTTTTGATGAAAAATCGGTGGCCAAACATTTTGTTGCCGTAACCGCCAATAAAGAAAATGCCATGAGTTTTGGCATCCAGGCGGACAATATTTTTGATATGTGGGACTGGGTTGGCGGACGTTTTTCCCTGTGGTCGGCGATAGGTCTGCCGATCGCCCTGGATCTCGGTTTTGATCAGTTCCGTGCCTTGCTTGACGGCGCCCATGAAATGGACCAGCACTTTCTTTCTGCTCCGCTGGCAGAGAATATGCCGGTGATCATGGCCCTGCTCAGCGTCTGGAACACCACTTTCCTGGGAGCGAGATCCCAGGCGATCTTACCTTATGATCAAACCTTACATATGTTATCTGCTTATTTGCAGCAGGCGGAAATGGAAAGTAACGGCAAGTCGGTGACCTGGGACGGCGATGAAGTGGACTATGCCACTGTGCCTTCTATCTGGGGAGAGCTGGGCATTAACGGCCAGCATGCTTTCTACCAGTACCTGCATCAAAGCAATAACGTGGTGCCCGCCGACTTTATCGGCTCGGTAGCCAGTGTTACCCCGGTAAAAGGCCATCATGAAACCCTGATGTCAAACTTCTTTGCCCAGACCCAGGCGCTGATGACCGGGGTTGATGAAGAACAGGTCAGGGCGGATCTGAAAGCCAAAGGCAGAACCGATGCCTATATCGATACCGTTGCCCCCCATAAGGTGCATAAGGGTAATCGCCCCACCAATACCTTGTTGTTAAAACGCATCGATCCGACCACTTTGGGCAGTTTAATCGCCTTGTACGAGCATAAAATTTTTGTGCAGGGGATTGTTTTGCAAATCTGCTCGTTTGACCAATGGGGGGTGGAATTAGGCAAAGGGCTGGCGGCGAAAATCCAGCATGAGCTGGAAAGCAATACCATAGATCCCGGCCATGACTGCTCTACCGAAAACCTGCTGCGTTTTTATAAAAAAGCCAGCCAATAACCTCTCTACATCCGTTTAAAAACTTGATGTCTGAAAGCGCGTAACAGCAGATTACGCGCTTTTTTTTGCCTTGAGCCGCATGATATCCGTAAAAATTGCCGGAATTTAACAAATTTTTCTCGTTTAATTATTTTCAATCAGTACACTACTGCACCCTATATACCCAAACCACCTGGAAATGCAGGATTCAGCAAGTCGAGAAACGGCTATATTCAAGGCATTAAATTTTACGAACAGTAATTCTATTTGAAGATTTAATAACGCAGGAGGTGGCCGTTTATCGCCTTGTCCTAAGGGAGCTAAGCTAGAACACCAGTGCTGCGTTGCAACACTTTATAAGGGAATAACCATTATATGCGTGTTGCGCCTTGCTCTGATGCTCTAGCTTAGCTCTGAACCGGCATTTCCAAGTGGCTTGGGTATATGATATAAAGAACAAAAATCAAAGCGCTTTTCTTAATCGATTATTATCGGTTTTTTCGCTGATTTCTCATGAATTTTCTACTGTGGAGAGAGGATGTCTGCTATCAAAGATGATCAGCAACTGTATTTAGGCATCGACGGCGGAGGCAGCAAGTGTAAAGCCGTGCTGATGTCGGCTAATCTGGAAACATTGGGGCAGGGCCTGTCGGGGCCGGCGAATCCGCTTCATGGTTTTGAACAGGCCACGGCTTCTATTGTTGACTCTGCCAGATTGGCGTTAGCGGATGCCGGCATGGCGGATTATCCGCTGCAACGCCTGATCACAGGCGCCGGGCTGGCGGGCATGAACCTGCCCGGTTTGCTTGAGCAAATGTTAGCCTGGCAAAACCCGTTTCGACAAATGTACCTGACCAATGATCTGCTGATTGCCTGCTTAGGAGCGCATAACGGGGCGGATGGCGCCGTGATCGTCACCGGAACCGGCTCGTGCGGTTTTTCCTGCGTTGATGGTCAGTCGCTGATGCTGGGGGGGCACGGTTTTCCTCAGGGGGATATCGCCAGCGGTTCCTGGTTCGGTTTGCAACTGGTGACGAAAGTTTTGCAGTCCCTTGACGGCTTAACCCTGAATAGTTGTTTAAACCGGCAAGTACTGAATACTTTAGGCTGCAAGGACACCATAGCTCTGGTGGAGCTTGTTGTCGGTAAACCGGCCACTTTTTATGCCCAGCTGGCTAATTTGGTGTTTGATGCGGCGGAGCAGGGGGATACCATGGCCCTGGCGATAGTCAATGAAGGCGCCGATTACCTCAACCAGTTAGCGAGAAAGTTGTGGCAGGAGAAAGCGCCGAGATTATCCCTGGTGGGGGGACTGGCGGTTCGCCTGGTGCCCTGGCTGGCACAAGATGTCCAGAAGATGCTGACCTTGCCGGTGTGGCCGGCGGAGATAGGTGCGGTACTTTATGCTCAGCAGCAGGATGCCCGGCAACAGGCTGCTTCGGCTTAGTTTTTGATTCGTTTTCCTGATAATAAGAAGCGCTAAAAAGGACGTTGACATGTATGCCAAGTTAAAAGGTTTCCGGTTACATGCCCGGCGGGTGTTTGACGGTATTCGCTATCGGGAAAACCGTGTCCTGACCCTGGAGCAGGGAAAAATAATCGCCATTGACGGAGAAACGGCTGCTGCCGATGCTTTTGCCGATGGCCTGCTTGTCCCGGGGTTTGTTGATTTACAGGTTAACGGCGGCGGCGGTGTGCTTTTTAATCATCAGCCGGATGTGGCGGCGTTAAGGTCCATGGCCTCGGCCCATGCCCGTTTTGGCACGACCGCCATGTTACCCACCTTGATCACCGATAAATTAGCCATTATGCAGCGGGCAGCCGATGCCGTGGCACAGGCGCTGAAAGAAAAGGTGCCCGGGATTATCGGTATTCACTTTGAAGGACCTCATTTATCCGAGGGGAAAAAAGGCGCTCATAGCGGACAATTCATCCGGGAAATTTCCGATGGCGAATGGCAGCTATATGCCCGTAAAGATCTCGGGCTGATGATGATCACCCTGGCGCCGGAAACCGTGGCGGCAAAAGATATTCGCCGCCTGGTAGAGCTGGGAGTTAAGGTTTGCCTCGGCCATAGCAATGCCGATTATCTCAAGGCGCAACAGGCAGTTGATGCCGGTGCCGATGGTTTTACTCATTTATTTAATGCCATGTCCCCCTTGCAGGGGCGTGAACCCGGCATGGTCGGCTGCGCCCTGATGAACGATGATGCCAGTTGCGGTTTAATCGTTGACGGTTTTCATGTTGATAAAATCAGTTGCCAGCTGGCCCTAAAAACCAAGCCTAAAGGCAAGGTTTTTCTGGTGACAGATGCAATGCCGCCGGTGGGTACACAGCAAACGGAATTTGCCTTTTTTGATCGTAAAGTCACCTTAAATCAGGGCAAGTTAACATCCACTACCGGAGAGCTGGCGGGTTCGGTATTAGATATGGCGACGGCGGTGCGTAATACGCATTACCTGCTTGGACTTGAGCTGGAAGAAGCCATTGCCATGGCCAGCCGTTATCCTGCTGATTACCTCGGGCGAGCAGGTCTTGGTATGATCAGGCCGGGGGCTGATGCCAACCTGGTATTGCTGGATGAAAATTTGACCGTTTCCGGCACCTGGATTCGGGGACAGCAAGTCTTCAAATGTTAGGTTTTTTGTTAAAAAAAGCCTTTATTGGCCGGGTCTTTTCTCGGGGCTCTTATCGGGAGAAAAGCGGAATTTCTTTACTTTTTAGTGTATTTTGGTTATAAAGTAACCAGAATTGAGCCCGCCAGTTAAGGTCTTGTAACCTGGTCCGGTTTTTCCAAACAAGATCAAAGAGTAAATGAAAAGTATGAGTCAAGCGTCACTACGTAAGGTTACTGTGATTTATTATAGCGACCTTTCTTTGGAGTTATTACATAAGGTGCATGAGTTTCCGCAAAGCGATTCTGGTAGGGTGATTATTTCCGATGCGTTTCGGGAAGGGAAGTCTATTATTGCCGTCTGTGACGGTGAAGTGGATGTGTTAAATAAAGTCGGTGATCGTATTATTGCCGATCATGAATTGGGCATTACGGCCAAAGGTGCCTGGCAGAATTAAGCCTGACGCTTAGTTAGGTAAAACCTTAAGCCACAAACAAAAAAGGTATTCATTTAGGTGAATACCTTTTTTGTTTTCGTGAAGAAAATTTTTAGGCAACTAAATAGCAATTAAGCCGCTGCAAGTTGTGCCGTGGTTTTATCTATGCCCTGCTCGCGGATTTTCTTGGCGATTTCAGCCTGCTTGGTGCTGAGTAAGCTGATACCTTCAACCACCATATCAAAGGCTTTCCATTGCTGCTTTTTCTTGTTTAAACGCATTTTAAAGTCAATGTTAATGTCCGGACGTTCGGCATCGGAAATAACCGCGGTTACCGCGACCACTTTACCGCCGCTTTTAACCGGCGGATGAAAGGTTACTTTCTGCTGTTTATATTGTTTCAAAGCGCTGGCATAGGTTCTCACCAGGTAATGACGCATGGCTAAGACAAACTCTTTGCGTTGTTCCTTGGTGGTTTTACGCAAGTGTTTGCCGAGAATTTTATAGGCCGCGTATTGATAGTCAATATAGGGCATCAGCTCTTGCTCGACTATGGTTTCGAGCAGCCCGGCATCGGTTTTAATTTGTGCCTGTTCGGCTTTGATCCTGGAAAATAATTTATCTCCGGCCTGACTCACCACCTGATAAGCACTTTCGCTGGCGGCAAAACTGCTAAAGCTGACGAGCACCATTAAGGCTAGGAAAAGTTGTCGGGCTAAAGTTTTCATTCATGTTCCTTGTTTAGTATGAAAATATACTCAATGTAGTTTGGGGCAAATGACGTTAGCAGTTTGCAGCGGCTAATCATTCATCTATCTTAAACGGAATCGCTCCGTTTTTATGCTTACAGCAGATTACACACGTAATCCCCTGAGGTAGCTTTGTAATTCATTCAGCAGGTTAGAGAATAACTGACAACATCTGGAGCTCTTGGCCAGGCTGGCGGCGCCCTGAATGCTGGCAATAATAAAATAAGCAACCTGTTCTAATTCCAGCTCCGGTTTCAATTGTGTTTTGATCCTGGCCAGGGCGGCAACAATCAACTGATTTAATTGCTGGTACATGGCAAAAACCCTTAACCGAAAACCTTCATCTATCGCCGCCATTTCCTGAGACAGGTTGTTCATCGGGCAGCCGCACGATAAACCGTCACTGTCGGCACTTTCTGCCATTTGTGCGAGTAAATGACACATACCGGCTATGGGGTCGTCATTTTGCAGTGCCTGTTGCCAGCTTTCGATAAACATAGGGGTAAAAACCTCTTCCAATACCGCATAACCTAATGCCTGTTTATTGGCAAAATGATGGTATAGGGCACCTTTAGAAATTTCACTGCGCGCCAATATCACAGATAAACTGGCGCCGGTGTAACCATGCTGATGGATTTCTTCAGCGCTGATCTCAAGAATTTTCTGCCGGGTTGTTTCTGGGTTTCGCATAGTTACCTCTGATCATTATGGGGATATTTTACAGACCGCGCGGTCGGTTTGTAAAATTTTATTTGGATCTTTCTTAGTGTTTTTTAATATATATTTGGTAACTTTTTGTTTTAACGTTTTTAATTCGTATGATTTGCTGTTTTCGATTTTAGCGGCAATCGCCCGGTTTTGGATCAAAATAAAAGCGCCGCTAAAGTGCTATGATATTGCCCGGTGCCGGTAAGCTGGTTTATTGGCTCTTTTGATGCTGTTAACAGGAAAGGAAAATGAGAATAGACGGTAAACAGGCGGCGGCAGATTTAAGGAAGCAGCTGTCGATGCAAGTACTTCAATTACAACAAGAAAAAAATATCGTCCCCGGGCTGACGGTGATTTTAGTGGGGGAAGATCCCGCCAGTGAAGTTTATGTGCGCAATAAGGTCAGACAAACCCGCGAGCTGGGTATGCACTCTCAAGAAATCCGCCTGCCGGTGGATATCAGGGAGGAAGCGCTACTGACTCGGCTGGAACAATTAAATCAGGATAAGGATGTACACGGTATCCTGGTACAGTTGCCCTTGCCGGCCCATATCAACGAAGCTAAGGTGCTGGCGGCCATCAATCCTGAAAAAGATGTTGATGGTTTTCATGCCCTCAATTCCGGCCGTCTGCTTAATGGCAGCGGGGATGCCCTGGTGCCTTGTACGCCTCAAGGCTGTGTTATCCTGGCCAAACGCCATTTAGGCGAAGATCTTAGCGGCAAGCATGCGGTGGTGATCGGGCGCTCGAATATTGTCGGCAAACCGCTAGCAATCTTACTGCTGCAGGAAAATTGTACCGTCACCATAGCCCATTCCCGCACCGAAAACCTGGCACAGATCTGCCGTCAGGCAGATATCTTAGTGGCGGCTGTGGGCCGGGCTAATTTTGTCAAAGGCGACTGGATCAAGCCGGGGGCAACCGTGATTGATGTCGGCATTAACCGGATTGAAGACACTGAAGGTAAAACCAGATTGGTCGGGGATGTAGATTATCAGGCGGCTGTTGAAGTGGCGGCAGCAATAACACCTGTACCGGGTGGTGTCGGCCCCATGACCATAGCCTGTTTGTTAAAGAATACCTTGGTTGCGGCGCGGCGTTACGGTTAATGCTGCATTGGATTATACCAATTGCATTAAGTAGATGACCAAAATTCGGTGAGGATAAATTTTCAAGAACAAGGCGTTTGATTGAGCAATAGCAAGCTATTGTGATTGAAAACAACGCAGGATCTGGAGATTTAGACCATCGAAGATGGTTAGATATTTAATAAAATTGGTATTATTTTTAAAGGCGATAAAAAAGGCAGGGGATTAATCGCCCTGCCTCTGTGTTATTTCATTTCGGATTAAAGGATAACAATCAGCCTTTATTGTAGGCCGATTTCCCGTGCATGGCCTTGTCTGCATTACCTTCTTTCATGGCGTCTGCCAGCTCAGGCGGCATATAGTTTTCATCGTGCTTGGCCAGCACTTCGCTGGCATCTATGATGGCCTCCGAGGTTAACACGCCGTTGGCGACTATGCCCTGGCCTTCACGGAACAGATCCGGCAAGATGCCGTCGTAATGTACCGTCACCATAGGGTCGTTTTCATTAAAGACCATGGGCATTCTCATGTCCGCCAGTTTAAAAGACACTTTCAGGCTGTCTTCGTTACGTTTGACACTGCCGGGTACTACCAGGCCGCCGATGCGTAAACGCTGGCCAATGACCGGCCTAAGCTCGGTATCTTCTTTGCCCTGGAGAATTTCCTTCGGGGTATAAAATAAATCGATATTCTGGCTCAGGGCGTATAAGACCAGGCCGGCTACCACAGCCAGGCCAAGGAGGATTGAGCTGACTATGGTTAAGCGCTTTTTACGTCTGGGGTTCATGATGATACCTCTGTGGAAACCTTGTTTTCTTGCTGAATTTCTTGTTTATGTTGCTCGGCTGCCTGGCGCAGCTTCGCTTCCCGCTGCTGGCGTTTGGCGATTTGCTGTTTGACCGAATTATGCTGTGCCTTGCTGATCAGAAAAAGCAATAACAGCAGTACGAAGCCGACGCCGTAGGAGAGCCAGACATAGAAGCCATAACCGCCCATGTGCAAAAAGTCACTGAAGCTGTCAAATTGCATTATTTATCCTCCTTTGCCAGCACCAGGGCCTTGACCCAGGGACGGACACTGTTGCGCGCCAGGATCTCGGTACGAAAACGTACGCTGGCGATGGCGGCCACTAAAAAGCTGAAACCGAAAAAGCAAATTAAAAACGGCCAGTACATTTCGGCAGCCATGGCCGGTTTACCGAATTTACTGACTGTGGCGCCCTGATGCAGGGTGTTCCACCATTCCACCGAGTAATGAATGATGGGCAAATTGATGGCACCCACCAGGGCTAAAATTCCGGCGGCCTTACCCGCCAGATTTTTATCTTCAAAGGCGTTGTGTAGGGCAATAACCCCAAGGTATAAAAATAATAAGATCAGCTCTGAAGTGATCCTGGCATCCCAGACCCACCATGTACCCCACATAGGTTTACCCCAGGCTGCCCCGGTGAACAGGGCGATGGCGGTAAACACGGCGCCTACCGGGGCTAATGCCGCAGCAGAAGCGTCCGCCAGCTTAAGCTGCCACACCAGGCTCGACAAAGCGGCTATCGCCATGCCCAGATAGATGCCCATGGACAGTATAGAGGCGGGAACATGCAGGTAAAAGATCCTAAAGCTTTCACCCTGCTGGTAATCCGGCGGCGCAAACAATAATGCCCAGGTCAGGCCCACGGTTAAAAAGATCAGGGCCAGGTAATTAAACCAGGGGAGTAATTTCCCGGTAAAGTGATAAGACTTCTCCGGGTTTGCATAAGGGTGTAACCATTTCCACATATCAGTTAGTACTCACTTTTAAAGCTGCGCCAGCAGCAAATGGGGCTAAGGTCAATGAACCAAAAAACAGAGCTGCAATTATAGCAAGCTGGCCACTATAAGGTAAGTTCATTGCGGCGGTATCTATTGCGCTGGTGGCAAAAATTAATACCGGGATATATAAGGGTAATACTAATAAACTCAATAAAATGCCACCTTTTTTAATGCCTACGGTTAAGGCAACCCCTATGGCGCCTAGCAAACTCAGCACGGGTGTGCCCAGCAACAAGGTCAGCATCAGGGCCAGGTAAGAGTTTTCGTCCAGGTGTAATAACACCGCCAATACCGGCGCAATTAAGATCAAGGGTAAGCCGGTCACCAGCCAGTGTGCGAAAATTTTTGCCAGTACCAGGATAAACACCGGATGCGGGCTTAATAACATCTGCTCCAGTGAGCCGTCTTCATGATCCGATTTAAATAGCCTGTCCAGTGACAGCAAGGTGGACAATAAGGCGGCAACCCAGATAATCCCGGGAGCAATGCGGGACAAGGTATTGGCTTCAGGCCCTATTCCTAAGGGAAACAGGGTGACGACAATAATAAAAAACAGCAGCGGATTGAAGATATCGTCCTGGTGGCGAAAAGCTATGGTTAAATCCCGTTTGAGGATCAACATAAAAGCGCTGCGATAAGAAAGAGGTTGCTGATGATTCATGGCTGGCCGTTTAATAATACTGTTAATAAAACCGGTAATTCAAAGTAACTTTTTTTACTTTATCGAAGGAAAGATCCTGGTGCGTGGTTAAGATCACACAACCCCCCTGTGCTACGTGCGTTAAAAAAAGCTGCTCCAGTTTTTGCACGCCGTTTTTATCTATGGCGGTAAAAGGTTCGTCTAAAATCCAGATTTTGGCTTTGGACTGCCACAACCTGGCCAGGGCGATACGTCTGTGCTGTCCGGCGCTCAGGTGGGAGGCCAGGGCATCTTCAAAGCCCAATAAATTCACTTCGCTTAAGGTGGTTTCCGCCTGTTCGTCATCCAGGCCGTGCAGGGAGAGGTTAAAGGCCAGGTTTTCCTGGGCGGACATTTCTCCTTTTACCCCGGGCAGGTGGCCTAAATACAGCAGATCCTGGTGAAACTGCTCTTTGCAAAAGCGGATCCCCTGTCCTTGGTAGCAGATTTCGCCGTCATAGGGGCTGGAAAGACCGGCTAATATACGTAACAGGCTGGTTTTACCGGCGCCGTTGGGGCCTTCTACCTGAACAATTTCACCGGGGAATACCGCTAAGTTTAAGTGTTCAAAAAGAATTCTGTCTTCCCGGATACAGCTGAGCTGGCGGGCTTCAATTAATGGGGATCGTATTTCTGACAATGGCATTCACTTCTGGCTGTTGACCGTATCATCAGCCATATCATAACTGACCTTTACTACTGATGATTTGATATAGATCTTAGAATCCGTTTGGCGAATATCATACTATAACGTCTGTTAAATGCCAGCCTGTTCGAAAATGAAGAAAATTCATCTTCGATTGGCGGATTACAATTATCTTTGCTGCTAAATCAGACAAGATAATGCTAGAATTGGCAAACTTTCTATCGGTAAAAAGATTTGCCGTTGTTAAGGTGATTACTAACTTACTTTCTAAGCATAAGATTGAGTTAAGAAAATTCTTAATAAGGTGTTTTTACCGCAGTAACTGTTTAATAAGGTCTTTACTTTGGCTGCTCTTGCACGGCGGACAAATTAAGGAGCGGAGAGAGAAATGATACCTGAACTGGGACACTTTGCACTGATTGTTGCTATGGCCTTTGCCATTTGTTTAAGCACCATTCCAATGATCGGCGTATTTAGTCAACAACAGAAGTTAGCCGCTTATGCCAGGCCTTTGGCCTTCGGCATGTTCGCTTTTACCGCCGTCAGTCTTTTTATTCTCGGATATAGTTTTGTCGTCGACGACTTTTCCGTGAAATACATTGCCGGTCATTCCAACAGCCACTTACCTTATTATTTTAAGATCAGTGCCGTCTGGGGTGGACATGAAGGTTCCCTGTTGCTCTGGGTCTTTTCGCTTACCGCCTGGACCATGGCGGTAGCCAAGTTCAGCAAAGGCATAGATGAAGCTTTTATCGCCCGGGTATTGTCTGTTATGGGCATGGTTTCGGTTGGTTTTATCGCCTTTACTTTACTTACTTCTAACCCGTTCGACCGCTTATGGCCGAATGTGCCGCTTGAAGGCCGTGACCTGAATCCCTTATTGCAGGATGTTGGCTTGATTGTTCACCCGCCGATGTTATATATGGGTTATGTCGGTTTCTCTGTCGCCTTTGCCTTTGCCATCGCTGCGTTAATGTCCGGCAAGATGGATGCTGCCTGGGCCCGCTGGTCCCGTCCCTGGACGGTAGGCGCCTGGGTGTTCTTAACCTTAGGTATTGCCCTGGGAAGTTGGTGGGCTTATTACGAACTTGGCTGGGGCGGCTGGTGGTTCTGGGATCCGGTAGAAAACGCCTCCTTTATGCCCTGGTTAGTGGGCACGGCTTTGATCCATTCATTGGCGGTCACGGAAAAACGCGGCACCTTCAGGAACTGGACGGTATTACTGGCGATTTTTGCCTTTAGCCTGAGTTTATTAGGCACCTTTTTAGTACGTTCCGGGGCCATCACTTCGGTGCATTCTTTTGCCGCAGATCCCGAACGTGGCCTGTTTATTTTGCTGTTGCTGGCTATTACCGTGATAGGCTCCCTGACCTTATATGCCTTGAGAGCCAGCAATGTTGCCAGCTTCAGCCGGTTTGCCTTGTATTCCCGGGAAACGGCCCTGTTGATCTGTAATATTATTTTAGTGGTTGCCGCAGTGACCGTGATGCTGGGCACCTTGTATCCGTTATTTGTCGATGCCATGGGCATGGGCAAGATTTCCGTGGGACCACCGTACTTTAACGCGGTCTTTGTGCCTATTATGAGCCTGCTGTTTATTGTGATGGGCATAGGGCCTATGATCCGCTGGAAAAAGGCCAAGAAAGGCGAGTTGCGCAAGCAGCTGAGCCCGGTTTCCATTGGCAGTGTGATTTTTGGTATCGCTTTCCCTTTCCTTTATGGCGGCGAATTTGACTTCCTGGTCGCCGGCGGTATGGCCCTGGCGTGCTGGGTGGCATCGGTTGTTATCAAAGAACTCATCAAGCAGGTCCGCTTACCCCAGGGGGGCTGGGCCTGGTCGCGATTGAGCCTGAGCCATTTAGGTATGGCGGTGGCCCATACCGGTATTGCCGTGACAATTGTCGGTGTGACTTTAGTGTCCAGCTATGAAAAAGAAATGAATGTCAGAATGGCGGTTAACGACAGCGTGTTTGTTTCCGGTTATGAAATCAAATTCGGTGGCGTAAAGCCGGTGCAGGGACCTAACTACAGTGCCGAGCAGGGACAATTAAGCGTTTATAAAGACGGGGACTTTATTGCCCTGCTAAAACCCGAGCGCCGTACTTATCTGGTACAGACCATGGGGATGACGGAAGCGGGTATAGATCCCGGTTTGTTCCGTGATGTCTATGTTGCCCTGGGAGATCCCCTCGATAACGGTGCCTGGGCAATTCGGGTGCACTTTAAACCGTTCGTGCGCTGGATCTGGTTGGGTGCCATCTTTATGGGGCTTGGCGGTGTTTTTGCCATGCTGGATAAACGTTATCGCCGCCGTAAAAGCGCGAAAGAATTACAGCGCCAGGGCGGCACCGAGGTAGCACCCGAACTGGTGGCAGGAGCTGCGGCACCTGTTTATGCCAGAGTTGAAACAGCAGGGCAGGGAAAATAAGCCATGAATAAATTAATCCGTTTATTGCCGTTAATCGTCTGTCTTGCCCTGGGCGGGGTGTTGTACCAGGGGCTGTTTTTAAATCCCCAGGAATTGCCTTCTGCCCTGGTGGGTAAAAAGCTGCCGGATTTTGAATTATCGACCTTAAAAAATGCCGGTGAAACCGTCAATGCCGGCGATCTTAAAGGTAAGGTTAAATTACTGAATGTCTGGGCGACCTGGTGTCCGTCTTGCCGTTACGAACACCCTTATCTGCTGGAAATTGCCAAAAGCGACCGGGTGGCGGTGTTTGGCCTCAATTATAAGGATGAACGTGGTCCGGCGAACCAGTGGTTGCAGCAACTCGGCGACCCTTATGTGTTTTCGATTTTTGATCAGCAGGGAACCTTAGGTTTGGATCTTGGGGTCTATGGCGCACCGGAAACTTTTGTCATCGACGGTGACGGGGTGATCCGCAAACGTTTTGCCGGGGTGATCGATGCCAGGGTATGGCAAAGTGAATTTCTTCCCCTGATCGAACAAATCGAAGCGGAACAGCAAGGGAGCTAGTGCAGATGTTGACTTTATTTAAAAACAGCAAGGTTTTATTTTCTGTCTTTATGCTTTTAGGCACGCTTTTCTTGGGCAGCGCACAGGCGAGCCCGGTCGATACCTATGAATTTCGCGATAAGGTGACCGAGAAAAGATATCAGGAGCTCACCAAAGAGTTACGCTGTCCCAAATGCCAGAACCAGAACCTGATAGATTCCAATTCACCGATAGCCGCCGACCTGCGCCGTCAGGTGTACAACTTGTTACATGAAGGCAAGTCGGATATGGAGATCATGAACTACATGGTCGACCGATACGGCGAGTTTGTGCTCTACCGTCCTAAGGTTAACAACACCACATATATTTTGTGGTTTGGCCCGGCTATTTTATTGCTGCTGGGATTTAGCGTGATTATTTATATTCTTCGCCGCAAACCTCAGGTGAAAGAAAAACAAGCCTTGTCTGCCGAACAGCAAGATAAACTGAAACAAATTTTAAAAGATTAGATATTATGGAAGTGATTATTACCATAGTCGTATTGTTATTATTGTTGCTGGCCGTGATCTGGGGTCATTATTTGCGCAGTAATATCAAGGCACCGAGTACATTAAAAAGCGTTCGTGATGAAACCAATGTCCGTCTCTACCATGAGCATAAAGCGGAAATTGAAAAAGACTATGCCGAAGGCGGCATAGACGAGGAAAACTACCAATATCTGTTGGCGGAGCTGGATAAAAGTTTGCTGCAGGATATCGAAGAAAATGCCGCTGAACCCGTACTTGCGGCCGATAAGCCCTTGGCGGTTGTCTGGCCTATGGTGCTGACGGTTTTTGTGCTGGGCTTTAGCTTTGCCTTATACCTGAAAAACGGCGCTTATGAGCAGCTGTCGCAACCGGCCATGTCTGCCAAAAGCCAGGGACATGAAGGCTTAAACAGCGAACAGCAGATGATGGTGCGCCTGAAACAACTGAAGCAGCTGACCGAGCAGGAACCGAAAAATTCCCAGGCCTGGTATAACTTAGGTCAGGCGTCCATCGGCCTTGGTGATTTCAGCGGTGCGTTAGCGGCTTTTGACCAGGTGATGGCGATTGAAGGGGAGCATGCGGATATCCTGGGGGCCAAAGCCCAGGCGATGTTCTATCAGAATAATCAACAAATTAATGAGCCGATTCAGGCCCTGATCGATAAAGCCTTGGCTTTAGATCCCAATGATCCTTCCACTAACATCCTGCTGGGGCTTAATCACTTTATCGGTGAGAACTATGGCGATGCCATAGGTTACTGGCAAAAAGTGGTGAACCTGGGAGGCAATAATGTCAATGTCCAGGCGCTGCAGGGAGCGATTAACGAAGCCAAAAACCGCATGGCGGCAGCCGGGGAAACGGTACCTGAAGGTACTGTTTCTGGCTCGCAGCTGGTGTTAAACGTCAACTTGACGGACGATATCCGCCAGCAGCTGAGCCAGGGAGAAGATAAAACCGTATTTGTTTACGCCATTCCGGCAAACGGTCCGAGAATGCCGCTGGCGGCAGTGAAGATCCGTGCCAGTGATTTACCGACGACCGTAGTGCTTAATGACTCCCAGGCGATGAATCCGCAAATGACCTTAAGCAGCGTTAAATCGGTGAACCTTTATGCCGTGGTGTCCAACCTCGGCGGGGTCGGCATTAAACCCGGCGATTATACCGGGGAGCTTAAAGATATCAGTGTTGCCAGCAGCGATGCCATTGACCTGACCATCAATACCCTTGTGCCCGAGTCGTAAGCAAAGGCATAATAGCCGGTAAGCATGATGCTGCTGATTGCTTACCGGCAGCTTTTACGGAATTTTACTCAGGACCAGGGATTAATGTTTAAATTGTTTCTTTCCAGTTTGCTGGCAGCCAGTCTGCTGCTCAGCACAGCACTTTTGGCCAGGCCGCAAGAATCACCGCTTCCGCCATCCGGTATTTCGCATACCAGCGATTGTGCGCCGTTTTTGCGTTATACCATACGCAGGCTCCATTCCCAGGTGCAGCTGGATTTATGCGAGCTTACCGCCGGCAAACCTGTGTTGATCGTCAATACCGCCAGTCATTGCGGTTTTACCCCGCAATTTAAGGGGCTCGAAGCCATACATCAAAAATATCAGTCACAAGGACTGGTAGTGCTGGGTTTTCCTTCCGATGACTTTTTTCAGGAAGAGGATGAGGAAAAAGATACCGCTAAAGTCTGCTTTGTTAACTATGGCGTGACCTTTCCCATGTTAAAAACCGTCAATGTCCGCGGTAGCGATGCCCATCCTATTTTTAAACATTTGGCGGATAAGACAACTTCACCTAAGTGGAATTTCTATAAATACCTGATAAGCGACAACGGCAGCCATATTAAGCATTTCAACAGCCGGGTGACCCCGGACGATACCGAGTTTATCCAGGCTATTGAAGCCGTGCTTTAACTATATTTGTATGCCGGGGATTTTAGTTTCCCGCCGTAACGAATAACAGATAACAAAATCAACAGAGAGTAAAATGTCACGATTTACCGGAGCAATCAGCAACAGCCAGCAAAAACCGCGTACCGGCGTCTTGTTAACTAATCTGGGGTCGCCGGATGAGCCGACTGCCGGGGCATTAAGACGTTATCTGGCAGAGTTTTTATCGGATCCCCGGGTCGTGGAAATCCCCCGCCTGGTATGGTTGATTATCTTACACGGTATTATTTTGAGGGTGCGTCCGGCAAAGTCGGCTAAGTTATATAAGAGTATCTGGACCGAGCAGGGAGCGCCTTTAGTGGTGATCACCCAAAAGCAAAAGGACAGAGTGGCGGCGCAACTGGCCGGGCAATATGGCGATGATGTGCTGGTAGATTTTGCCATGCGTTATGGTAACCCCTCTATCGCCTCACGTCTGCAGAAGTTTCAGCAGGCGGGGGTGGATAATATTGTTGTGCTGCCGTTATATCCGCAATACGCCGGACCAACGACCGGCTCAACCTTTGATGCTGTCACCAAAGAGGTGAAGCGCTGGCGCTGGATACCGAGTTTACATTTTCTCAGCAGTTATCATGATAATCCTAAGTATATCGATGCCCTGGCAAGCACGGTACGGGAGCATATTGCCGCCCATGGCAAGCCGGATAAACTGGTGTTGTCTTTCCATGGTATGCCTAAGTTATTCCAGCAATGGGGCGATCCCTATTATGATTTTTGTGCTAAGACTACGCAATTGCTGGTGGAAAATCTTGACCTTGCACAGGAAGATTATGTGATGACTTTCCAGTCGCGCTTTGGTAAAGCCGAGTGGCTGCAACCTTATACCGATGCCACCCTGGAAGCCTTGCCGGCTAAAGGCAATAAACACATTGCCATTATCAGTCCGGCCTTTAGCGCCGATTGTCTGGAAACCCTGGAGGAGCTGGAAAGTGAAAACCGGGAGATCTTTATGGAAGCCGGCGGAGAAAAATACCATTACATCAAAGCATTAAATGATAGGGACGACCATGTAACCATGCTGACTGAGCTGGTGAGTCCTTTTATTATCAAGCGCTAACCTTAAGGTTAAGCACCGGGCCGGATCTTGATTTAAAATAATCCCCCCTCAATATTTTATGGCATTATCCGGCGCTATCCTTTATGCTGATCCCGATTTAACGTAACGGATGAGTTCCTTTGATGAAAAGCAAGCTAATAATAGTGACCTTGTTGTTGCTGACCCTTATCGGTCAGGCGACTTTGGCTGTCGCTATGCCTTGCCCTGAGATGGAAGCAACTCATCATGCCATGGATATGTCTATGGATATGCCGATGGCGCACATGGACAGCGCAGCCGACAGTCATGAACAAATGATGTCTGATTGTTGTGATCCCGAATGCCAATGCCCCATGGGGGGATGTCTGTCTGCTTCATTAGTGGCAGCCCCGCAAGTTAACTCTTTGGCCTTGTTGTCCGAAACCGTCAGGGAACGGACTTTTCCTGCGATAAGCCAACCGCCCAACTCTCCTTATTATCCTCCTATTTCCAGTTAATTAGCATAGATCCGTCTTCAATCCGGCGGATAATTAATACCAGTTCAATGTATTTAGTGGAGTTTAACTCCTAGATGTTAATTGCTGACAGTCTGAAAAAAAACAGGCCTGCCGGCTGGAAAATAGCGCAGATTATTGCTTTACCCGGTTCTTTTTTACCGGGCCGTTTTTACCGGGTGATAGCGCGCAGGAGCTATTATGTTTTTTATTGCAAAATTTTTACCTTCCGCGGTCCGATATGGTTTCGCCGCGTCAGCTTTCTTAGTCCTTGGCGCCTGCAGTGAGGTGACCGAATTACCTTCAACGCAGGATAAAGCAGTAAAGGCGGCAAAAGTGGCGAGCCTGCCGGAATTAAAGGTTTATAAACGGGAGTCTTGCGGTTGTTGTCAAAAATGGATCGACCATATTGATGAAAAGGGCTTTTCTTCCCGCGTCTACAATCACGATGCCTTGTCCTCTTTTAAAATAGACCAGGGCATTAACCCCAGGTATCACTCCTGCCATACTGCGGTATCAGAGCAGGGTTATGTTTTTGAAGGCCATATTCCGGCGAAATATATCCGGCAATTTCTCAATGAAAGAGCCGGTCGTGAAAAAAGCGACCAGGTCTTAGGGCTTGCGGTGCCAGCTATGCCGGTGGGAAGTCCGGGCATGGAAGTGGGCGAGCAATTTATGCCGTACCAGATCTTATTAATAAAAGGAGACGGTAGCTCGGAAGTTTATGCGAAAGTAAATACTTACCAGGAGCAGTTCTAATGGCTTTGTTATCCCGGTATTTTAAACCTGTGTCAAACCCGGCGGCGGTCCGGGTGTTTGCCAGGAGCGTGATCGCCGGCGCTGTTTTGAGCCTGGGCAGCCCGTTGAGTTTTGCTGACGACGCGGCTCGCGAACCAGGCCAGACCTTGTCCTTCGGGCAAACCATCAAGCAGGCGCTGGCCAATGATCCCTGGCTTAATGCCAGCCGTTATAAGCAGTCTTCGCTGGAGTCCATGAGCCGCTTTTCGGCAACTTTGCCGGATCCCAAAGTTTCGCTGGCATTAGCCAACCTGGGCACGGATAAATTTGACCTTGAGCAGGAAGCCATGACCCAGCTAAAAGTGGGGGTCAGCCAGATGTTTCCCCGCGGCGACAGTTTGCAGATCAAGCAGCAACAGTTAAATATCCAGAGTCAGCAACATCCGCTGCAACGGCGCGACCGCGAAGCCAAGGTGACGGTAACCGCCGGTAGTTTGTGGCTTGATGCCTACCTGGCCCAGGAAAGCATTGCCTTGATCGAAAAAAACTACGCCCTGTTTGAGCAATTATCCGATGTTGCCCAGGCCAGTTATTCTTCCGCCCTGGGAAAAACCCGGCAGCAGGATATCGTGCGCTCCCAGCTGGAATTAACCCGGCTGGAAGACCGCCTGGTACAGTTGAAACAACAGCAGCTGGTGTATCAGCAAAAACTCACCCAGTGGCTGCTGGCCTATCAAGAGGAGCCTGGACTCAACCAGGCTTTTGATCAGGCAGACTTTCCCGGCGGTTTTTCATCCGGTGTTATCTCTTTGGATAAAGAGATGCCCGAGCTCGATCTGCTAAGGGCTGAATTGCTAAATACAGAGCAGCAAATTCCGGCGCAGCAGCTGGCCCGGGAACTGATGGCACATCCGGTGCTCGCGGTTTTTGATAAGAAAATCCTGGCGGCGGATCAGGGCATTAAGCTGGCTAAACAGAGCTACCTGCCGGAATGGGGGGTGAATGCCAGTTACGGCTTGCGCGGGGATGATGCCATGGGCAATAACCGTGCGGATCTGTTTTCTGTCGGGGTGACCTTTGATTTGCCGCTGTTCACCGAAAACCGCCAGGACCAGCTGGTGAAAGCGCAAGTGCTTAAAAGCGAAGCCATCAAAACCGAAAAGTTACTTTTGCTGAGGCAGCTGATGTCGGCTTTTTATGCCGGTAAGGCGAAATTAAAGCGTCTGGAGCAAAGAAATCGTTTATACCTGGATGAGTTGCTGCCGCAAATTCATCTTCAGGCGGAAGCCAGTCTGACTGCCTACACCAGCGACGATGGTGATTTTGCCGAAGTGGTTCGCGCCCGTATTGCCGAACTCAACGCTGAAATTGATGCCCTGGCTATCCGGGTCGGTATTGAAAAAACCATCCTTGAATTAAATTACCTGTTTATTAATGCTGTTGCGGCCAGGCAAAGTCACAGCCAAGTGCCTGCCGATAGGGCTTTCATGGCAACAGCAGACGGAGCAAACTCATGAAAAATATTACCCCGATTGCTTTAGGTGTACTTTTAGGCACGGCCGCAACCCTGGCGGTCACGAATTTTATCGCTGTACCTGAGGCAGGTCAGAGCACTGCCAGTGCCGAAAAAAAGCCGCTTTATTGGGTGGCCCCTATGGATGCCAACTATAAACGGGATAAGCCGGGAAAATCACCTATGGGCATGGATCTGGTGCCTGTCTATGATGATGGCGGCTCCGGACCGGATGAGGGGGCAGGTACCATACGTATTTCTCCCGATGTTATTAATAATTTAGGGGTACGTACCGCAGAAGTTGCCTATCAGGCATTGCAGGGGCGGATAGAAACGGTTGGTTATATCAGTTATGACGAAGATAAACTGGTGCATATTCATCCCCGCGTCGATGGCTGGATAGAAAAGCTTTATGTTAAAGCTGTTGGTGAGCCGGTGAAAAAGGGCCAGCCCTTGTATCAAATCTATTCTCCTGAGCTGGTCAATGCCCAGGAAGAGTTATTGCTGGCGATGGACAGAAAAAACCGGCGCCTGGTTGAGGCGGCAGAAAACCGTTTGGTGGCGCTGCAACTGCCGGCGGCAGCTATTGCCCGCTTGAAAAAAACCAAAAAGGTCAGCCAGACGGTGACTTTTTACGCGCCGCAAAACGGCGTGATCGAAAACCTGTATATCCGGGAAGGCTTTTTTGTTAAGCCCGGCACCATGATGTTGTCTATCGGCGACTTATCCGAAGTCTGGGTTGATGCCGAAGTGTTCGAACGTCAGGCAGCCCAAGTGAAAAAGGGCGCCGAGGTAACCATGTCGCTGGATTATATTCCGGGTAAAACCTGGCAGGGGCAGGTGGATTATGTTTATCCGACCTTAGATCCCAAGACCCGTACCGTGAAGGTCAGGCTGCGTTTTAGCAATGAACAGGGGGAGTTTAAGCCGAATATGTTTGCCCAGGTGGCGATTAATACCGGCGGTGATGAAAAAGCGTTAATTATCCCGAAAGAAGCGCTGATCCGTACCGGCAGCCAGGATCGTGTGGTCCTGGCGTTAGGGCAAGGCAGTTTTAAATCAATCGAGGTCAAGGTTGGCCGGGTTGATAGTGAGCATGTGGAAATACTGTCCGGGCTGGCATCGGGAGAGCAGGTGGTCAGTTCGGCCCACTTCCTGCTGGACTCGGAATCAAGCAAGTCTTCCGACTTTAAACGTATGAACCTTGACTCTTCGCAGCAAGGGCAGCAAGCGGCGATGCCGGCAAAAGTCTGGGTCGAAGCGACTATCCGGGAGCTGATGGCGGGACACCGCATGGTCAAACTGACACATCAGGCGATTGATGCCTGGGACTGGCCGGAAATGACCATGGACTTTATCGTGGCGGGCTCTGTTGATTTTTCCAAACTCAGCACAGGTTTAACTTTGCATATCGAGATAGAAAAAACGGCCGGGGGACAGTATCAAATCAGCAATATGCACATTCCCGGGGAAACTGAAGGCATGGCAGCCATGAAAGCGGGGATGGCGGCAATGGACCATAGCCAGCATCAGATGGGAGAAATGGATCACAGCCAGCACCAGATGGGAGGCATGGATCATAGTCAGCACCAGATGGGAGAAATGGACCACAGCCAGCACCAGGTGGGGGAGATGGATCATAGCCAGCATCAAATGCAGCAGCAGGAAGAGGTGAGTTCGGCCACGGTAACCGGGGTGGTCAACTCGTTGATGCCGGGCCACAACATGGTGAATATCAGCCGCGGTGCCATTGAGAAATGGCAGCGGGGACCGGCAACCCTGGATTTTACCCTGGCAGAGACGCTGGATATCGGCCGGCTGAAAGTGGGGCAGGAGATCCTGTTTACCTTCGAGATCCGTGACGGTGATTTTGTTATTACCGAGATTGCTAGTCAGGAACAAGTGTCCATGACTGCGGAAAATCACGCCAACCATCAGGAGTAGAAGATGATCACGGCTATTATTCGCTGGTCGGTGGTGAACCGATTTTTTGTGCTGCTGATGACCTTCATCCTGGTAGGCGTCGGCTTATATTCAATGCAGAAGACCCCGGTAGATGCGCTGCCGGATCTTTCCGATGTCCAGGTGATCATCAAGACGTCCTATCCCGGGCAGGCACCGCAGGTGGTGGAAGATCAGGTAACCTATCCCCTGACCACCGCCATGTTGTCGGTGCCGGGAGCCGTTACCGTAAGGGGTTATTCCTTCTTTGGCGACTCCTATGTTTATGTCATTTTTGATGACGATACCGATCTTTACTGGGCCCGCTCCCGGGTGCTGGAATACCTGAGCCAGGTGGCGCCGAATTTGCCGCCGGCGGCAAAACCGCAATTGGGGCCGGATGCCACCGGGGTTGGCTGGGTTTATATCTATTCCCTGGTTGATAAAACCGGCAAACATGATATCAGCCAGCTGCGCAGCCTGCAGGACTGGTTCCTGAAATATGAGCTGCAAACGGTTGCCGGGGTTTCTGAAGTCACCGCCCTGGGGGGTATGGTCAAGCAATACCAGGTGAAGGTAAATCCGGATAAATTGCGCGCCTTCGGTATTCCCTTATCCCATATTCAAATGGCAATCAAACAGGGGAACCAGGAAATCGGCGCTTCCGTGGTGGAAATGGCGGAAGCCGAGTACATGGTCAGGGCCAGCGGTTATCTGAAAAATGAGCAGGATCTTGCCAACATCCCATTAGGGGTCAATCAAAACGGCACGCCACTGTTGCTTAAGGATGTTGCAGAAATCGTGATCGGTCCGCAAATGCGCCGGGGCATTGCTGAGCTTAACGGCGAAGGTGAAACCGTTGGCGGCATCATCGTGATGCGCTTTGGCGAAAATGCCCAGCAGGTGATCAACGGCGTTAAAGAAAAACTGGAGCAGTTAAAGCAAGGCCTGCCCGAGGGAGTGGAAGTGGTCACGGTTTATGACAGATCCGGTCTTATTGAGCGGGCGGTGAATAACCTGGCCTTTAAGCTGCTCGAAGAATTTGCCGTGGTGGCCCTGGTATGTATCGTGTTCTTATTCCATGTACGCTCTTCCCTGGTGGCCATTTTCAGCTTACCCGTGGGGATCTTAACTGCCTTCACCGTGATGTATTTTCAAGGGCTTAATGCCAATATTATGTCGCTGGGGGGCATAGCTATTGCCATCGGTGCCATGATAGACGGCGCTATCGTGATGATAGAAAATATGCACAAACATATGGAGAAAACGCCGCTCACCAAGGAGAACCGCTGGCAAATTGTTGCCGACTCTGCCAGTGAAGTCGGTCCGGCGCTGTTCTTTAGCTTGCTGATCATCACGGTTAGTTTTGTCCCCGTTTTTACCCTGGAGGCACAGGAAGGGCGTATGTTTTCGCCGCTGGCCTTTACCAAAACCTATGCCATGGCGGCTTCGGCGGCGCTGGCCATCACTCTGGTGCCGGTATTAATGGGCTATTTTATCCGCGGCCATGTCCTGCCCGAGCATAAAAACCCGGTAAACCGTCTGCTGACCTTTTTATACCTGCCGGCGTTAAAAACCGTGCTCAGGTTTCCAAAAACGACCCTGCTGGCGTCCCTGGCTGTATTGGCGGTAGGCATCTGGCCGCTGGAGAAAATCGGCAGCGAATTTATTCCGCCGCTGGATGAGGGGGATCTGATGTATATGCCCACCACCTACCCGGGCATCTCTATCGGTAAGGCCAGGCAGCTGTTACAGCAAACGGATAAATTAATCTATACCATACCGGAAGTGAAAACCGTGTTTGGCAAGGTGGGCCGGGCGGAAACCGCGACCGATCCGGCACCGCTGACCATGATAGAAACCTTTATCCAATTAAAGCCCAGGGACGAGTGGCGTGAAGGCGTGACCACAGAATCGCTGAAAAAAGAACTGGATGCGCTGGTGAAATTACCCGGGGTTACCAATGCCTGGGTCATGCCGATCAAAACCCGTATCGATATGCTGGCTACCGGCATCAAGACGCCGGTGGGGATCAAGATCGCCGGGCCGGAATTAAGTGAAATCCAGGCTATCGGCCAGCAGCTGGAAACTATTTTAAAGGGTGTACCCGGTACCGCCTCCGTTTATTCTGAGCGGGTGGCCGGCGGCCGTTATATAAAGGTGGATATTCAGCGGGAGAAAGCGGCGCGTTACGGGTTGAATATTGCCGAAATCCAGCAGGTGGTGGCAACCGCGATTGGCGGCATGAATGTGACCTACACGGTGGAAGGGCTGGAGCGTTATCCGGTCAGCTTGCGCTATCCGCAGGATTACCGTAATTCACCGGAACAACTGGCATTATTGCCGATAGTGACTCCCAACGGCCAGCGCATCTCCCTCAGCGATGTTGCCAATGTTTTTGTCGAAGATGGGCCGCCGGGCATTAAAAGCGAAAATGCCCGCTTGAACGGCTGGGCCTTTATTGATATTGAAGGCATAGATATCGGCAGTTATGTGGTTGACGCCCAGCAGGTGGTGCGCGAGCAATTAAAACTGCCGCCGGGTTATTCCATCACCTGGTCGGGACAATACGAATATATGCAAAGGGCCAAAGCCAAACTGACCTATGTGGTGCCGTTAACCCTGGCGATCATTATCGTGCTGTTATATATGAATTTCCGCAATATCATTGAAGTGGCGATTATTATGGGCACCTTACCGCTGGCGATGGTGGGCAGCATCTGGCTGATGTATCTTGAAGGTTATAACTTCTCGGTGGCGGTTGGCGTCGGCTTTATTGCCCTGGCGGGGGTTGCGGTGGAAATCGGCGTGATTATGCTGGTGTACCTGAACCAGGCCTATAAAGAAATGCTGTCTGAATGTGATAAGAATGGGGTTGCCGTGTCACGGGAAGGTATCTTGCAGGCGATCTTGCATGGCGCCGGTTTGCGGGTACGTCCGGTGATGATGACGGCGGCGGCCATTATTGTCGGCCTGTTGCCTATTTTATACGGCACAGGCACGGGTTCTGAGGTGATGAGCCGAATTGCCGCACCTATGGTGGGGGGCATGGTTAGCGCCGTGATCTTAACCTTGCTGGTGTTGCCGGCCATTTATTATTTGTGGCGGGTAAATTCGGTCAAAGCCCGGCGTTAACCGGATAAAACAATAGGTTTGGCAAACAGCCAGTGGTATAAATCTTGTTGTTTAAGTGAATAACTTAATTGGAGTGGCAATGTTAATGGATATCGTGAAATGAAGATGTTAAAAATCAGTCGTAAACTGCATAAATGGTTGATGCTGTTTATCGGTATCCAGTTCGTGATCTGGTCGGTCAGCGGCGCCTATATGGTGATCTTTGATATCGACTATATCCATGGTGACTCCCTGGTGCAGCAACACCAGGATGTTATCAATGACAAGCAAATCAACTTCTCCCTCAAACAAGTGCTTAACCGTTATCCTCAGGCTGAAAAGCTGTCTTTGGGCAGCTTTGTCAAACAGCCGGTTTACCGTTTTAGTCATGACGGGCGGCAGTATATGGTCAGTGGAGTTAACGGCGACTTGCTTTCGCCGATAAGCGAAGCCCAGGCAAAGGCCGCTGCCCGCTATTATTACAGCGGATCAGGTAATATTTCTGAGGTGGAGCTTATTAGCGACAATCCGCCGTCAGAGCTCAGTAAGCGCCATTTACCCG
The DNA here is from genome assembly GCF_000948975.2 of Thalassomonas actiniarum. Classification (GTDB taxonomy): domain Bacteria; phylum Pseudomonadota; class Gammaproteobacteria; order Enterobacterales; family Alteromonadaceae; genus Thalassomonas; species Thalassomonas actiniarum. The sequence continues at coordinate 6,006,112 of NZ_CP059735.1, read as the reverse complement.
TTTACCGGGTTAACTTCGATGATTTTGCCAGTCCATCCCTGTATATCTCGCAATTAAGCGGTAAGGTGGTGACCAAGCGTCATGAGTTTTGGCGCGGCTTCGATGTAATGTTTATTCTGCATGTGATGGATTACCAGGACGGAGATCCCGATAATAAACTCTTGTTGGTGAGCAGCTTGCTTGGCCTGTTGGCGGCGCTTACCGGCCTGGTGCTGGTGTATTTCAAGGTATTTCGTAAAAAAGCCGTAGATGGCGGAAGCCAAAAGCTGATGGCTGCTCAAGTTCGCCTTAACAAGGAGTCGGTGTAATGCAGTACTTGAAAGCACTCCATAAATGGACCTCTGTGATTGTCGGTATCCAGTTATTGCTTTGGCTGATCAGCGGTTTTTATTTTGTGGTGATGGACCATCAAGGCGCCCGGGGCAGTGCGTACAGGGTGCGGCCGCCGGTGCAGGAAATAGATCATCAACGTTTAGTTGAACCCGCCCTGATATTGAGCCAGCAACAAGGCAGTGTTGCTTTGCAGCAGATCAGCTTGTTGGGAACCCCTTATTATTTGTTAACCCATGAGCAGGGGTTATACCGGCACTTTAAAAACGTTTATAGCCTGGTCAATGCCTATACCGGCGAGCTCGCCGGGATAAATAAGCAATTGGCATCGGCATTGGCCCGCTCCAGTTATAACGGGCCGGGCACTATTATTTCTGCGGCAAGGCTGGAGCCGCCGATAGCGGACTTGCCGAAAGAGAAAAATACCGTTTGGCAGGTGAATTTTGATGATGATATCAATACCAGCGTCTACCTGGACGCGGGGTCGGGGCATGTTATCGGCCACAGCAATGACGATAAACGTTTTGCCGACTTTTTCTTTATGCTGCATTTTATGGATTATGGCTCGGTTAAAGGTTTTAATAATATCCAGATCATTTTCTTTGCCGTGGTCACTCTTTTCCTGTCGCTGACAGGCTTTATCTGGACCATTAATCTTATAGCTAATGGTAGGTATGCTTTGCCCTTTGTTGGCGGCAAGAAAGTTATCGAGCTTATCGATAACAATGATCTCAGTATCGGCGAGCGCAGTTTTTCGCCCCGGCAAACTTTGCTGGACGGTTTGATCGAACATGACATTGCTCTGCCGTCCAGTTGCGGCGGCGGCGGTACCTGCGGCCGCTGCAAAATCCTGACTGACCCGGCTGTAGTTGCCGGTGCTGCAGATAAACACTACTTTACCGACCGGGAGCTGGCGCTTGGCTACCGCCTGGCCTGCCAGCACAAGGGGGCTGAAATCAGCCGCTTGAAATTACTTGATGCGGTTAATGCCGGTAAGCATCAACTGACTTTAGTCAGTAGCGAGTTTATCAGCCCCGCCATTAAAGAATTACGCTTTACGCTTAGTGACGGTAGCCGACTGGAATACCGGGCAGGAGCTTATATGCGTTTCTTTATTCCTGCGGCCAGGGGCTGCTCGGTGCCGTTAAGGCTGCCGGAAGCCTTTCAGCCCCATTGGCACCATATCGAACAGCTGGAATATCAGCACCTGGCCTGTAGCCGTAGTTACTCGCTGGCCAATTATGGCGGCCAGCAAGAGCTGGTTTTTACCATCAAGTATCAGTCGGCACCAAATAACCGGGTACTACCCGGAGTAGGCTCCAGTTATTTATGTAACCTTGAGGTGGGGCAAAACATAGAGGCTGCCGGGCCCTTTGAGGATTTTTATGCCGAAAATGCTGACGAAGAGTATCAGGGCAAGACTCGGGTGATGATAGGGGCTGGCGCCGGTATGGCGCCGCTAAAAGCTTTGATTTATGAGCAGCTGGAAAAGTTTAACAGCAAGCAGCCACTTTATTTTTATTTCGGTGCCCGCAGTGAGCAAGATTTGATTTATTACCGGGAATTTAGCGATCTGGCGCAGCGCTATGGTCATTTTCACTATCTGCCGACCTTATCCCAGGCAAGTGATCGTTGGCAGGGAGCCAGGGGGTATGTGCAGGAGGGGGTTAAAGCTAAGCTGGCAAGTTTACATAACCTGGAAAATGTAGAGTTTTACCTGTGCGGGCCGGCAAATATGATGTCGGATACTATTGCCATGCTCACAGCATCCGGGGTGAAACCGGCAAATATTGCGTTTGATGACTTTAGTCGATAACTTTGTACATATGCCGCCTGCGTGGGCGCAAAATGAAACTATCGCTGCTGATAGATAACTAAATAACGGTCAGGGTTAGTACTTATGTGCCGGCCCTTTTTATTTTCAGGACGAAGGATATGCTGTGCTGACAGGGAAGCCATGGAGCAGATATTGACCGCAGAAACAGATCGCAATAACAAGCAATAACAATGTTTATTAGTTATAAAAGCTTTGGAAAAGTGTAACGGAAGTTGAAGAAAGTGAGAGAAAAAAGATAATCGGTGAAACAGCTAGATGCTGTTCCACCTAGCAAAAGCGATTATAAAACTGTTACGTTTTCCGCTTCTGGACCTTTCTGTCCTTGCTTAACGCTGAAGGAAACAGCTTGACCGTCACTTAAAGTGCGGAAGCCACTACCTGTGATAGCGCTAAAGTGAACAAAAACGTCTGGACCATTTTCTTGCTCGATGAAACCGAAACCTTTAGTTTCATTGAAAAATTTTACTTTACCAGTAACTGTATCTGACATACCAACATTTTCCCGTAAGTCAATAAATTAAATAGATTTAGCCAAAAGGCCATTTTCACGGAGTAAATGCCCTCTACCTTTAAAGTAAAGAAAGAGGAAGGAACCAGATAACCCACACCGAAGTGCTTGGTAAACCTACAACAAAAGTTGGTATAAACCTTCATCCGCAACGCAAGAACTCAACGCGTGAAAAATCTTAGCATATCCGTTTCAAATAATCCCTACTAATTTAGAAAAAAATTCAATAATTTATCGGTAGTTAATTAACGTTTTGCTTTGTAATTGCTGATTTATCTTAGCTGGCGGATGGAACTTAACTGGTTTTTCCTGGTCTGATCTCTGTTTGCCCGCTATCTCAGGGCTATTACAGTGTCATGTTTTTTAACAATAAAGTCTCTGTAAGCCAGATAAAACGCGGGGTATGTTGACCGGGCGGTCAGGATTTTTCTGAATTTTTGCCTGATGTTTCATCTAAAATTTTGGTTAATTCTTCAGCGATAAAACAGCCGGTAAAAATGGGGGATTTTATTTTGATTTTGATGAAAGTCAGTGCATGCCGGATCTGTTTTCTCTTTTTTCCTGTATGCCCAATGTTTTGTCACTATACCTGCTATCTGATTTGAATCAGGGTTAACCATTTATCTATTCATTTTTTCGTCTTGCGCATGCTTGCTGGTCAACCATAGTTATTGTCAATTTTGTTCATAATTTTCAGTTGCTTATTGTAAGGTGGTGGTTTTTTTGCTTATGCCGGGCTGAAGTTGATTTCTTCTAGTTTATTGTTTTTTAAGTGTTTTTCTTGTGGTTTTTTCTGTGGGTAAAAATTTGCTTGCTATAATTTATGAGTTCGAGCAGGAAAGTAAAGCAGAGGGAACGAGTTCATAATCGAATTAATCCGAGTTGTATATTTGATAATAAAGTTTGTCGGTTTTTAATTGGCATAGATAACAGGTTGAGAAATATATGAAATTAACAATAGGTAAAAAGTTAGGTTTGTCTTTTGGCGTAATATTGTTTTTGATGATTGTCTCTGGTGGTGTGACCTATACCTTGGTACTTGATAATGAAAAAATCCAGCATCAAGTGGTTAATTTAAGGATGAAAACGGTTTTATTGGGTAAGGATGTCACTAATGGTATCAATACCTCCCTGGCGGCATTACGCGGTTATATGATTTTGGGTAAGGACCCGGCCAAAGCTGATTTAATGCGTAATGCCCGTGCTAAATCTTGGCAAACAATAGAGTCATCGATAAAGCAGTTTCAGCAATTGGCCAAAAACTGGACTGTGCCCGCAAATGTAAAGCGTTTGCAGGGTATCAGACAAGAACTGACGGTTTTTAAACAGGCCCAGCAGGAAATTGAAGATATTGCCCATGCCAGCGAAAATATTCCCGCCTATGATTTATTGCTGGGTCAGGCGGCCCCTAAAGCTGAAATTATGCTGACCAGTATCACGGCAATCATAGATGAAGAGTCGGAGTTAAAGGCGACAACGGCGCGTAAAAACTTGTTGAAGAACCTGGCCGATACCCGGGGTTCTTTTGCCATAGGGTTGGCAGATATCCGGGCCTATCTGTTATCCGGGAACGAAAAGTTCCGTGATAGTTTTAATGCCAGGTGGCAAGTGAACGAGGCCAGGGTGAATACCATCAACAGCAGCCAGCTGGAGTTATTCACCGATACGCAACGTGGTCACTGGCAAACTTTTTTGCAGACACGGCAGCAGTTCAGTCCTTTGCCTGCCAATATGTTTGCCCTGCGTAGCGCCCCTGACTGGAATCAGGCCAATTACTGGCTGGGCACCAAAGCGGCTCCCGCAGCGCAAAAGATCCTTACCCTGTTGGATGAAATGAAAGCTTCCCAGGATCAGCTGCTGCAAACAGATGCCGAGGAAGCTGCCGAGCTGGTACAGGCATTAAAAACCAGTTTAATTGTCCTTACTTTGGTTTCTCTGGTCATAGGTATTATCTGTGCGTTGGTCTTTAGCAAGGACTTGCTGCAAAGGTTAGCGGTGATTTTAGGGCGTGCGGATAAGATTGCCGATGGTGATATGACGGGGGAAGATTTGGCCATTAAAGGGCAGGATGAATTGGCAAACTTAACGGTTGCGGTCAATAAAATGTCCGCGTCCCTAAAGTCACTGGTAAAGCAAACGGCAAACTCCATGGTGGATGCTTCCAAGGGCACCGATAAGATTTCCAGCGCCAATCGGAATATGGCCTCAAGCATTGAAGATCAGGTGGGACAGATGGCACAAATTGCTGCAGCCATCGAAGAGCTTTCCACTTCGTCGGTGGAAGTATCCGGTAACTGCAATGATGCTTCACAAAGCGCTTCGGACGCGGCCAGGTTGGCGCAATCCGGCGGGGATATTGTCAGGCAGACCTTAATCCATATGGAGGCCATTAAGGTGGCTTTTGATAACAGTGCCAACGCTATTGCCACTGTGAGCAAGCACAGTAAGGAAATAGAAGAAATTCTCAATGTTATCCGGGGGATTGCCGATCAAACCAATCTATTGGCCCTTAATGCCGCGATTGAAGCGGCCCGGGCGGGAGAGCAGGGACGGGGCTTTGCCGTGGTGGCGGATGAGGTGCGTCAGTTGGCCAGCCGTACCACGAGTGCAACGGTTGAAGTAGAAACTGCCATAGACACCATGCGCAAGGAAACCGACAATGCCGTGGTATTGATCAATGAAAGCGGCGGTGAAATTGAAAATGGCGTTGAGATGTCCAATAAGGCAGCCGGCTCACTGGGAGATATTATTACCAGCGTCGATGAAGTGGTGGCCAAGATACAGGCCATAGCAGCCACTGCCGAGCAGCAGACCATGACTACTGCTGAAATTGCCCAAAATGCCGATATGGTTTCCAGTATTACCCAGGAGGTACAAACGGGGGTAGGCAATGTGGTTGAATTGTCGGAGACAGTTACCCAGGATACCAGCGACCGCTCTGCGAAGCTCCTGGCGATGATTTAAAGGCAAAATGCTGTTTTGCTTAACGCTTAGTACACAGATAAAAAAAGCCGCAATTATGCGGCTTTTTCTATGATGAAGCTTGATTTACATGGCGGCAATCTGCTCTTTTTGTTCAAGCATTTTTGCTAAGGTTGACTCGGCATCGGCGAGTTTTTCCTTTTCCTTGTTAATCACCGCTTCCGGCGCTTTGCTGACAAAGTTTTCATTGCTGAGCTTACCGCGGACACGTTCAACGTCTTTGGTAAGCTTTTCAACGGCTTTGCTTAAGCGGGCCAGTTCGGCGTCTTTGTCGATATTACCCGCCATAGGGATCATCACCGTCATGGCGCCGATAACGGCGGTAGCAGAAGCCGGGCCGTTATCGTCGCTGGCTAATACGTCAATGCTGTCAAGTTTTGCCAGGGCGCTTAAGAACGGCTTGTTCTCATCAAGGCGGCGTCGGTCGTCGGCATCGACGTTTTTCAAAAATACCGGCAACGGCTTGCTTGGCGAGATATCCATTTCGCCGCGGATATTACGTATGGCAACAATAAACTGCTTCACCCACTCCAAATCGTCGATGGCGGTTTGATCGCATAACGCGGCATCAAACTGCGGGAAACTTTGGATCATGATGCTGTCGGTGCCTTTACCGGCTTGCTCGGCGAAATCCGTCAACGGCACGACACGTTGCCAGATGGTTTCCGTGATATAAGGCATGATCGGGTGCATCAAGCGAAGCAGTTGCTCCAGGATATTCACCAGGGTATGACGGGTACCACGTTGCTGGGCTTCGCTGCCGTTGAACAGTACAGGTTTAGTCAGCTCCAGGTACCAGTCACAGAACTGGTTCCAGGTGAACTCATATAACGCCTGTGAGGCCTGGTCAAAACGGAAGTTCTCAAAGGCTTCATGTACGGTTTTAATGGTTTGCTGGAATTGGCCGGTGATCCAGCGATCTGCCAGCGATAATTCCATTTCGCCGTCTTTGCCTGATAAAGAGCGGCCACAATCCTGCTCTTCGGTGTTCATCAGCACGTAACGGCTGGCATTCCATAATTTGTTGCAGAAGTTGCGGTAACCGTCCAGGCGTTTCATATCCCAGTTGATATCACGACCGGTAGAGGCCAGTGAGGTCAGGGTGAAACGCAAAGCATCGGTGCCGTGGGCTTCAATGCCGTCAGGGAATTGTTTCTTGGTCGCCTTGGCAATTTTTGCCGCCAGTTTCGGCTGCATCATGTTGCCGGTGCGTTTTTCCAACAGGCCTTCCAGCGAGATTCCGTCGATCATATCCAACGGATCAAGCACATTACCTTTAGATTTTGACATCTTCTGACCGTCGTCATCACGGATCAAACCTGTCATATAAATCTTTTTAAAGGGTACCTGAGGTTTGCCGTTTTCATCTTTGTTGAAATGCATGGTCATCATGATCATGCGGGCAACCCAGAAGAAGATGATATCGAAACCCGTTACCAGCACATCGGTAGGATGGAAGGTTTTCAAATCGTCGGTTTGCTCCGGCCAGCCTAAGGTGGAGAAAGTCCACAGGGCGGAAGAGAACCAGGTATCAAGTACGTCGTCGTCTTGTCTCAGTGGTACCAGGGGTTCTATATTGTGTTTCTCGCGTACTTCTGCTTCGGTGCGGCCAACATAGACCTTGCCCTGGTTATCATACCAGGCGGGTATTCTGTGTCCCCACCACAGCTGGCGGGAAATACACCAGTCCTGGATATCGCGCATCCAGGAGTAATAGAGGTTTTCGTATTGCTTAGGCACGAATTCGATTTGGCCGTCTTTAACCGCATCAACGGCGGGACCTGCCAGTTTTTCAACGCGCACATACCACTGGTCGGTTAATAGCGGCTCGATGATCACGCCTGAGCGGTCACCGTAAGGGGCTACTAAGTCGTGATCTTTAACTTCTACCAATAACCCTAAGTTTTCGAATTGATCAACGATTGCCTTACGGGCAACAAAACGATCTAAGCCGGCAAAGGCTTCTGGCAAGGCGGTGTCGTAGGCGTCGCTTGGTTCACCTTTAGTGTCGTAAACTTCTGCTTGTGGCAAGATGGCGGCATTAATATCTAAGATATTAATTAAAGGTAAGTTATGACGCTTACCGACTTCGTTATCGTTAAAGTCGTGAGCCGGGGTGATTTTCACACAGCCGGTGCCTTTTTCCATATCGGCATGGTCATCACCGACGATAGGAATTAAACGGTTGACCAGCGGCAATAATACATGTTTGCCGATCAGGTCTTTATAACGTTCGTCATTCGGGTTTACCGCAACCCCGGTATCACCTAACATGGTTTCCGGACGTGTGGTAGCAACCACTAAATAGTCTTTACCTTCGGCGGTTTTGGCGCCGTCGGCCAAAGGATAACGCAAGTGCCACATATGGCCTTTTTTATCTTTGTTTTCCACTTCCAAGTCGGAAATGGCGGTATGGAATTTAGGATCCCAGTTAACCAGACGCTTACCGCGATAGATTAAGTCGTCTTCAAACAAACGAACAAAGACTTCCTGTACCGCTTCCGACATGCCTTCGTCCATGGTGAAACGTTCACGGGTCCAGTCGATGGAGTTGCCTAAACGGCGCATCTGTTTGCCAATGGTGCCGCCGGACTCGGCCTTCCATTCCCAAACCTTATCGATAAAGGCTTCACGGCCGTAGTCGTGACGGGTTTTATCTTCTTCGGCAGCAATTTTACGTTCAACCACCATCTGGGTAGCGATACCGGCATGGTCACAACCCGTTTGCCACAAGGTGTTTTTACCTTGCATACGCTGGTAGCGGATCAGGGTATCCATAATGGTTTGCTGGAAAGCATGACCCATATGCAGGCTACCGGTGACATTTGGCGGTGGTATGGCAATGCTATAGCTGTCGCCTTCGCCGGTAGGGCTAAAATAACCTTTCTCTTCCCAGCTCTGGTAAAGAGATTGTTCGATATCGGAGGGGTTAAACGTTTTTTCCATCAGACTAGTACTTAATTTTTAATAACATGTTTTGCCTCACTGGCGGCCGGGGCAGGTTGGGTATCAACCTGGAATCCCCATTGGCGACAGGTGCGGAAACGGTCACGCGCCTGCTGCTTTTGCTCTTCGTCCGCCGGGACAAAATCTATGATATGTGAAAACTGATTAGCAAAGTTTGGCACTGTGCTGGTTAAATTAATTAAAACGGCTCGGCGGTTAGTAGGCGCTTGCCAACTTATCTCTACCGCGGCGCCGTTCTTTGGCCCCTCACCAATAAGGTTGTGAGGGACAAAGCTGTCGGGATCAAAACCCCAGAGCAGCTCATCTATTGCCAGGGCTTGCTCCCGGTCGCTGGTGTAAATAAACACCCGCTGGTTACGGCGGTAACATTTCGCTGCCTGGATGCAGGCATGAAACAAAGTATCGGTATTATCCGAGTCTTCGTTTAATAATAAAAATGTTACCTGGGTTTGCAGCATAAACTTATTCGCTTTGTTCCTGGCCGGAGCGGTTCAGCAAGAACTGGGTTAGCATGCTGACCGGACGACCGATTAAAAGCCCTTTATTCACTTTGTTCCTGACCTGAACGATTCAGCAAGAACTGAGTTAACATGCTGACCGGACGACCGGTGGAACCTTTGTCTTTACCGCCACTGCGCCATGCGGTACCGGCAACGTCCAGGTGCGCCCAGTGGTATTTCTTGGTAAAGCGCGCCAGGAAACATGCGGCGGTGATAGTACCGGCCGGACGGCCACCTAAGTTGGTGAAGTCGGCAAACGGGCTTTCCAGCTGCTCCTGGTACTCATCCCATAACGGCAGGCGCCAGGCGCGGTCGCCACTTTGATCCGAGGCGTTGAGCAGTTCATGGGCCAGCGGGTTATGAGTACTAAGTAAGCCGGTGGCGTGTTTACCTAAGGCAATCACACAGGCGCCGGTTAAGGTGGCAACATCAATAACCGCTTCCGGGTCGAAACGCTCAACGTAGGTTAAGGCGTCACATAATACCAAACGGCCTTCGGCATCGGTATTGAGGACTTCTACCGTTTGTCCCGACATGGTGGTGAGTACGTCACCCGGACGGTAGGCATTGCCGCCCGGCATGTTTTCACAGCCGGCCAGTACGCCGATAACATTAATCGGCAGGTCAAGCTCGGCCAGGGCGTGCATGGCGCCTAAGACACCGGCGGCGCCGCCCATGTCGTATTTCATTTCGTCCATGCCTTCGCCCGGCTTGAGGGAAATCCCGCCGCTGTCAAAGGTCAGGCCTTTACCGACTAAAACAATCGGGTTGGAGTCGTCACCGGCGCCGTCATATTTGATGATGCTCATCAAAGATTCGTTTTCAGAGCCGCGGCCCACGGCCAGGTATGAACCCATACCCAACTCCGCCATTTCTTCTTCATCAACTACTGTGGTAGTGACTTTGTCGTATTCGCTCTCCAGGTTTTTCGCCTGGTCGGCTAAATAGGCCGGGTTACAGATGTTTGGTGGCATATTGGCGACGTCTTTACAGGTATTGATACCGGCTGCTACCGCCAGGCCGTGGTTAATGGCGCGCTCACCGATAGGCAATTCGCGGCGGGTCGGCACGTTAAAGACGATTTTACGCAACGGGCGACGCGGCTCTTCTTTGCGGGTTTTTAAGCTGTTGAAGCTGTACAGGCAATCTTGTGTCGCCTCTACCGCCTGGCGTACTTTCCAGTAGGTATCGCGGCCTTTTACATGCAGTTCGGATAAGAAGCAGACTGCTTCCATGGAGCCGGTTTCATTTAAAGTGTTGATGGTTTTGCTGATGATCTGGCGGTACTGGCGTTCATCCAGCTCGCGCTCTTTACCGCAACCGACTAATAACACCCGCTCGCTTAAGATATTCGGCACGTGATGTAACAACAACATCTGGCCTGACTTTCCTTCGAGATCACCACGGCGTAATAAATTGCTGATATATCCTTCGCTGATCTCATCAAGTTGTTCAGCTATAGCCGAAAGACGACGTGGTTCAAATACGCCAACAACAATACAGGCACTGCGCTGTTTTTCCGGGCTGCCGCTTTTTACACTGAACTCCATGGGGGCTCCTTTGGCAATAACATCTGTTTTCCAGATAAATTATTGGCTTAAACTTATTAATATTGATAAATAAACAGGTAACTAACAGCTAAGTTTACTATTAAACCGGCCGTGCTAAGGGCTATAATTATAACCGGATCCGCCAGTTTTACCTAAGCAGGTTAACTTTTAATTACTTATAAAAACGACCAGTTTACCGAAAAATCGACGCTATGCCAGAAAAAAACTAAGTTATTCTCTGTCTATGTCATATTCTTTAACGATTTATTGCCTGCCAATGAAAGACAAAAGCAGTCATATCGTTGAAAACGGGTGGGATCTAAGTCAAAATAACGGCATATTATTTCAGCCACAAAAAGCGGTGGCAAAAAGGCCAATTTCAAATAATCGTTATTTTCCAATTTTAAGTCGTTGTTGAGACTTTCCCCGGGCTTTTTCCGATAGAGCAGGGGCGGATTATTTGAACATTTAACTTGGCTGTAAAAGCGCGGCAGTGTTGCAAGAGCCAAACAGGCAAATGAGGGTTTAGAGGTCAATTTGATTATTTTTCGTTATTTATTAAAGGAAGTTGCCAAAACTCAACTTGCTGTTTTTTTCGTGCTGATGACCATTTTTATCAGCCAGAAATTTGTCCGGGTGCTCGGAGATGCATCTGAAGGGGGCATTCCCGGTCAGTTGGTGATGACTTTTATCGCCTTAAGAGTACCCGACCTTGCGGGTATGCTGCTGCCGCTGAGTTTATTTTTAGGCATATTGCTGGCATACGGACGTATATATGCCGATAACGAAATGACGGTGTTACATTCCTGCGGTGTCAGTGAATGGTATATCGTGCGGGTGACCCTGGTGCTGAGTTTGATCACCGCCCTGGTGACCGGTTTGTTTACCCTGTATCTGGCCCCTATGGCGGCGGAATATGAATATCAGGTAAAAGAAGAGCTGGCGGCAGACTCGGGATTAAGTGCCCTGGTTTCCGGGCGTTTTCAAAAAACCGGTAACGGCAAGGCGGTGGTGTTTATCCATGATAAAGACAGGGACAGCAATAATCTGGAAAAAGTCTTTGTTGCCCAGTTGCCGGATAACGGCGAAAACCGTGAAAGCATTATCAATTCAAGCCTGGTATATGCCGCCAAGGGCCAGGTGATTGAAGAAGATACCGGCTCGCAGCGCCTGGTATTGGAAGACGGCATACGTTATCAAAACGACGCTGAGCAGGGGCAATTCCGTGCGGTGGAGTTTTCCAAGTATTACATTCAGATCAAAGAGCAGGAAATAGAGCACAAAAGGCGCAAATTAAACGCCTTGCCCCTGAAAACCTTAATGAGCCAGGACTTGCCGGAATACAGTGCCCAGATCCAGTGGCGTATTGCCTTTCCGTTTGCCTGTTTAATCTTAACCCTGATTGCCGTGCCGCTAAGTGTGGTAAACCCCCGGCAGGGAAAATTCGGTAAAATGATGCCGGCGCTGTTGTTGTTCCTCGGTTATTTCTTATTGCTGATTGCGCTTCGCTCCAGCATAGAGCGGGGATCTGTGCCCCATACCCTGGGCTTGTGGCCGATACATGTGCTGGCGTTTTTGTTGGGTTGGCTATTGCTGATTAAAAGCCGCACCAGCGGCATGAAGATTAAGGCGAAACTCCCCTGGGTTGGCCGCAGCAATACCACAAAAGGAGCGGCATAATGCGTATTCTTGACTGGTATATCGGCCGGATTATTACCTCTACCACTTTTATTACCCTGGCGGTATTTGTCAGTGTCAGCGGTATCATCAAGTTTGTTGAGCAGATGAAAAGCGTGGGCAAAGGCAATTACGACCTTGCCCATGCCGCTTTGTATGTGCTGTATGCTATTCCCCGTGATGTGGAAATCTTCTTCCCGATGGCGGCGCTGATCGGCGGCCTGATCGGTATCGGTATGCTCGCCAGCAACAGTGAATTGGTGGTGATGCAGGCGGCGGGGCTCTCCCGGCTGGATATAATCAAATCGGTCATGAAAACCGCGATGATCTTAGTGGTGGTGAGCATGGCGGTTGGCGAATGGCTGGCACCCAGCGGTGAAGCCGCCGCCAGGGAAATTCGCGCCCAGGCGATATCCGGGGGCAGTTTGATCTCGGCTAAAAACGGCATCTGGGCCAAAGACGGCGACTATTTTGTTCATATTACCGAGGTTGAAGATCAGGGACGGCTTAACAAGGTGCAGGTATACCGCTTTAACGAACAGCTGAAACTTGATAGCTGGCTGTCGGCAGAAAGCGCCGTGTATGTCGATAAAGCCTGGCAGTTAAATAATGTGGTCGATACCAGTATCAAAGACGAACAAATTACCCAGAAAAAAGCGGAAACCCAGAGCTGGCAATCGAGCCTGACCCCGGAAAAGCTTGGTGTGGTGACGGTAAAACCCGAGTCTTTGTCGGTGCGTGGCCTGCTCAATTACCTGGATTATCTTAAAGCCAATGAGCAGGATCAGAGCCGTTATCTGCTGGCATTCTGGCGTAAGGCGATGCAGCCGGTAACCGTCGCGGTAATGTTACTTGTGGCATTGTCGTTTATTTTCGGCCCGCTACGTTCTGTGTCTATGGGCGCGCGGATCATGATGGGGGTTGGTACCGGGATCTTGTTCTTTGTCTGTAATGAAGTGCTTGGTTCTTTGAGCCTGGTATATCAGTTCCCGCCGATACTCGGGGCTATGATGCCGAGTGTGATCTTTATCACGGTTGCCCTGTTTTTCATGAATAAACGGGCCGCTTAAGCTGATGTAGCGGCTGAAAACTAATAAGAAGCCATTAAAAAACCTCAAGTGTTGTTATAACACTTGAGGTTTTTTATTCTTAAAGCTTAAAACTGTGGAAATGGTCAATTCAGCGCAGTTCATCCAGGCAAGATTACAGGCGCCCTCTGTTGGCTTCTTTAGACAAGGTGACGACTTCGGTATCTGTTAACTTATCTTGCAGGCTTAATTTGTTTTTTCCGTCGAGTAATACCCAGATATTCCCTAAGCCTAACAAGGTCGGCAGCAAGCGCTTGATGGCGGTTCTTTTACTGATTAAGCTGCCATCCCGGTTTTGTACCCTTAAACGCCAGGCTTTCATGCCTAATGTCTGGCCGCTCTTTGACCAGAACCAGACAAAGAAAAACGCCACCCAACCAAGGTTCCAACCATAAATCAATACGCTGTAGATAATAGAACTTTGCTGTAAGTCAATCAGGTGATCATGACCCCGCATCGACAAAATACCGTAATTGACCAGCAAGCCAAAGATTAAAAAGCTTATCGCCCCGGCGGTCATATACACGGCAATTGACAGTAACACATCATAAACCCAACCGCCGAAGCGGCGCATAAAACCGGCGCGGGGGAAGGTTTCTAGTGTCGCGTTTTGTATTGAGTCTTGAGTCGTGTCTGTCATAAGCTGTGCCCGAAAAAATTTGCGCTAGTCTAGCAAATGCCCTGCTTCAGGTGAAGAGCCAGATTGAGTGCGCAGAGGTCTCAAAATGAGACCTAAGGCCGGGTTTTGCCTAAAGAAGCAGCAGACGGATGAAAATCCTGATAAAAGTGTTGCCATACCTGGTTTTTTTCGTATAATGCCTGCCACTTCAATATGTTTTTGCTTTAAACATATTTGATGTCACTGTGTCGCCGGAGTGGTGGAATTGGTAGACACGACGGATTCAAAATCCGTTGCCTTCGGGCGTGACGGTTCAAGTCCGTCCTCCGGTACCATTTCTTACTTAAGTAAGAAAACAATAAACCAGCTTAATGCTGGTTTTTTTGTGCCTGAAATACAGTGTTTATTGTTTAAATGCTTTAACTGTTACTTATTCACCATTGATGATAATTGGCTTAGGAATAGTCGCCTTTATGGACATTTTTAATGATTCAGGTTCGGCTGCAACAGCTTCGAGTGATGATTGATCAAATATTGATGCCATTTCCGGTGATAGTGTCTTGTATGCCCCGATAAATAAACGCAATTTTTTCGCGATTAAAGGATAGTTTTCTGCAAGTTTAACCAGTTCATCCGGTTTTCCAAAAACAAATTCAGCATAGGTATTAAAGTCATTTTCCACGGATGTTTCGGCATATTTTGATAAAAAGCCATTACTATAATCGGGAGCAAGCGTCCTATTTACATTGAGTGCCTGGGCATATCCATTTGCCTTTTGCCAATTGGTGGGCATTAATTTTTTCCAGGCAATGCCTGTCATTGGCTGTTTATTAAAAACGAATGAACTTAGCTCGTGATGAACACCATATAAAGCAGCCTGGTAATTTGACTCTTTTCCTAACTTTGTTGTTGAAGCCACAATAAGCCAGGAATGAAGATAAGTTCCTCCGGCACGTTTACCGTCGAACCATAATTCTCCGGAAATGAATATCGCCTGTATCAAAGACGCAACAAAGCCTTCAGGGTAAGATTTTAAGGCATCTTCAATCCCTTTCAAGGACTCATGCACTACGGTTGAAGATGCTGGCAGCATTTTTCCTTCAGGCAGTTGAGCATCTGATTTAGTGTATGGAGGCACATAGAAATTAGCTGGCTCTCCTGCTCTAATGATCAAATTATGTTCTTCTGTTAACCGCTTTTGAATATCTTCGGCTGTTTCTTGTGGCGTACATGCCGTAATTATTAGGGCTAATAGCGGCCAATATGATTTTATAAGGTCTCTCAAAATATAAGCCCTTTAATTTACAGTAAAAAAATTAATTAGGAGTAGGTTACAGTTAAACGCATTATTCATAAAAATACAGGGATAAATTACTCGTTCAATAATGAATAGATCATTTATACTCTTTTCATTGGTATTTCATCACTAGCCGTACCCATATTTCAAAGGAATGAAAAATGACTACAGCAAACCTGGCCTCTTTGCCTATCCCTGAAGAATACGCCATCCATATCGTTGAGAAAGCCATGCCGGTGGATCAACTGATTATGATCCTTTACGACTTCCCTGAACAAATAGTCTATGACCATTTTAAATTGGTCAATTCACATATTAAAAATGATGAGGTACACCCCGGACAGATAGTGCTGTTGTCGCCAGCCAATAGCACTCAATGCACTATTGAAGAAGCTGAGTTTTTAAAAGTGGCAGAACAGGTTGATCTAACTCTGCTACAGCTTTCAAATTCAGAGCGTGAAATTTTGGCTAAACGTTATGATTTGCTATCTAGTATTGGCTCTTATTCCGGGTTGTTGCTTGGTGTGGCCAATAGTTCATGGACTGCTCACGTGAAGCAGGTGGAACTTATCCTGAAAGATATCGAAGAAACTTATGTTACCAGCTATAACCGGCAGGGAAATCTGAATAATCAGATATTCTTTCAACGGCGTAGAATGCACTTCACCCGTTTAGATGCTGCTTTGAGCCGGTTGGGGCAACCTGAAATCAGTGGCAGGATACTTCCCGGGGATATTCGCAGTAACCTGGGCTTAAGTTCTAAAAGTACTATTCGGCAATGGAAGAAATTAGGCGGGGCTGCCGAAACCATACCAAACTTTGCACGAAACTATGACGCTATAGCTAAGATGTCTCGTAATCTAAAGCGTGTCGGTTATCTTGGAATGGTACTAACTGGTGTCGATGCAGGTATTAATATCCGTAAAGCATGTGCTACGGGTGATGAAAACCTATGTCAAAAATCCAAATATACTGAAAATGCTAAAGCTATAGGGAGTATAGCGGGTGGCGGTGGGGTAGGGTTTGCGAGTTCTTATGGAGTGTGCACACTTCTTTTTAGTCTACCAAGTGGGGGGAGTAGCATGTTTTGGTGTGCTTTAGTCGCGGGTGCTAGTGGCGGTTATTACGGAGGGAAATGGGTTGGTGATTGGGGGGGAGAGTAAAGGTGAAGAATTGTACAGGGCTAACCTTCGAAACTAATTTGGATTATTATCGTGAATATTGAAAACTTCTTAGATATAGGTGTAAGTCTTGGTATTTTATTGATTTTTTTATGGATGGCTTGTGTGCTTTACCTTAAAAACAAGTGGTTACGTTTTATTGAGGACAGGCTTGAAGATGGTCGTCGTTGTTATTCTCTCAATTTCTTTTTGGCAGGTCAGGGAGTATTGCACTACGCCACTATATTTTTAAGTAAATTCCATGCCAGACGTTATGGCTTGCTAGAAAAACGAGAAAAAGTACCTAAAGATGTCCAGCGATTATTTATTGTGATTTTTTGTCTTTTTATGACTAGTTTTGTTTTGTGCTTTGGTTCTTTAGGGGTTTTGTCTATTTTGCAGGATGGCTAAATAGTTGGTGTTTAAGTGAAGGGAGAGGGGAATTAATCTACAAAGTTAATTCTATTAATTGATATGCCTCTAACGACTAATGAAATATGGTTTTTGAGCTTATTAGGTGTGGGCTTTTCAGGGATTTTTATTTTCATCTGTTTTACTTTTTATTTGAAGTCTCACTGGCTACCTCTTGTTGAAGATATTCTTGATGGGCAAAGATTTTATTCTTTGAATATTTTTTTCGCAGGGTTAGGGGTTTTGCAATATGCAACCATCTTTTTGAGTAAACTCCATGCAAAGCGTTACGGCATGTTGGAAAAAAGAGAGCAAGTACCCAAAAAAGTTCAACGCTTATTTATTGCTGGTTTCTGCCTTTTTATTATTAGCGGTTTATTGATGTTTGGTGCTTCTATTTTCTTTGAAGAAGTGAAATAAATTAAGGGGATATTAGCTAACAGGGAGGTATCAATGAGCATTGAAGCCCTTGTGGATATATCGACGACATTGGGATTCATTTTAGGAGCCTGTTGGATCATTTTCGTGTTCTACCTAAAATCTAAGTGGTTACGATATGTTGAAGATATTCTTGAGGATGGCCGTCGCTGGTTTTCACTTAACATATTCTTGGCCGGGCATGGGGTATTGCATTATGGGACGATATTTTTCAGCAAGTTTCATGCAAAACGCTATGGCATGGCAGATAAGCGGAAGCTGGTGCCGATATATGTACAGAGACTTTTTATTTTTAGTTTATGTCTCTGCTTGTTGAGTGGAGTATTGATGTTTGCTTCTCCTGGTATTATTCACTTTTTTATGATTTCTAGTTAATGGGGCTCGCTATTATCAAGCTCATTCCCGTCATTAGCCTGGAGTCAAGTTAGGATAAGTGTAATCGCAGATGAAATTGAATATGAATCTAAAAATTACATTAATCATTTTATTGCTTGTGCTTTTAACTGGCTGCCCGTCTATTCGCTATTCAATTATTTCAAATAACTCTCAATCATCAATTTTCATTAGCTATCGTATTGAAGTCAATTTAGAGAGCCGTATAGACAATTCATGCCATATCATAGATGGTAATCGTTTACCTAAAATGACCAATCGTAACTTTCAAAAATTCAGTGATGGACGCGTCTGGGAAGATATTCCAAATTTAGAATATGATTTAGATACCTGTGAAATTTACTTTGCCCTTCCTGAAGGTTTTTCTGCTCAAGTTTATATAAATGACTTTTGTGAGTCTGATGTTGAAAAGTTTTCGAAGGTTTCAGGTAAAAAGCCTAGAATTTCAGAAGTTAAGATTGAAGGTGAAAATGGGAGCATTTCAGTTTCTGGTTGGGATGTCTCGAAAAAATTTAAAAGAGTTAATTCTGATTTTTGTATTTATGAATACAAGTAAAAAACTAAAGCCTATTTCGACAAAGAGGGTGTGGAAAGCCCTCCTTATTTCTGTTCCGTTTTACTCTAATTCAACGATATCTTTTCTTACGGCTATGCTCTGCTCGACCAGTAGCTGCCGACCTCTGATATCACTTAGCCACCAAGCCCTATCTTTTAAATGGCCTAATATTGAGGCCTGCCTGCTGGATAAGTCGAATGCGATTAAATTGTGATTTTCCGGGTTAACGCTGTAGACGACGCCCTGTCTGACCAAAAGGCTTTTCCCGTGAAGTTGTTCGAGTAACTCTTTTGGCTGATTCAAATCCTTAAGATGGCGTAACCACACCCGTGCTTGTTTATCGCCGTAAATCAATTGATCACCACTGATCCAGGCTTTTTTGACCTGGCTGGCATCCAGCGAGGTTAACTTTCCTGAGGCAAGATCATATTGAAACAGGCGGCGTATGGTATCGGTATTGGCAATAACCAACAGCTGTTCATCATGATACCAGTCCAGCACGTTCAACAGGGGGAGTTCGGTTGGTAGGGTTTGCGTCTCTCCTTTAGTTGAGATTAAGGTCAGTTGATCGTTTTGGATATATGCCAGCTGTTTGCCCCCGGGTGACCAGACGTAATGGCCTATGTTGCGATTATTGGCGGTAAAGGTGAGCTGGCTTGCTTGTCCGTTTTGCCATAGCCAGATTTGATCTGAGCCGGTTTGATCACTGATAAAGGCAATGATGTCGCCATGGGGCTGATATTGTGCCAAGCGCTCCGATGATGTCGTGCGGGCGAAACTGGGGTAAGGCTGATATTGCCGGTTAAAGCCGCCCGTCACTTGCTCCGACTGAGGCTCGTCCAGTAAAACTTGGGCGATATCGTGGTCGAACTGGCCGCGAATGGCCAGTATCTTGTTGGCATTCGGGTGAATATCAACACTGGAAATCCGGTTCTCGGGCACGACGATAGCTTCCAGTTCGCCATCGAGCGAGAGCTTTTGCGGGCCTGAATGGCTTGAGGTGACCAGGTAGTTACCCTGGGGGGCAAAGTTGGCTTCAAAGAACTGATAGTGACTCATGTGCTGCGGCTGTTTGATGATATTGCGCATCAGAGATTCACCTTGCAGTGAGACAATCTCAAGCACATTCTGCTGCTTTTCATTACGGCTGATCAGGGCAAAGCGCTGATGTTTGGCATCGTAATCAAAGTAATAAATAAAATCCCGCTCAGACTGGTAAAGGGGGCTCACCTGGCCATTACGTTCGTCAAAGTGCATTAACTGGTAGCGGCCGTGTTCAAACTGTAAAAAGGCATATTGGTTATTGCTTAATGCTTTTGGCGTTTCCAGCTTTTCGCCGCGGCATTGATGGCGCAGTAAAGGAGCTTGCGGTGCAGACAGGGCCGCGGCAAAGTCCAGGGTAGCAATATGCCAGCAGTCCTGAACTGGCTGCTGGGGTTGTATTGCCTGGCAGTTGTTACTTGAGGCAAATACCAGCTCCCTGCCGTCGGGGGTGAAACTGTGTCGGCCATATTGGCCCGGCATTGTGGTTAAGCGCAATTCTTTGCCGCTGGTTGCTTCTTTTGCCCAGAGGTGGTTTTCACAGGCATTGGTACGGCGGCTAAAGACAATGTAATTGCCATCGAGAGAGTACGTCGGATTTGCCTCATCCTGATCGCTTTGGGTCAGTTGGGTGATTTTGGTATAGCGGACACTCTCTTGCTTGTATTGCATCAGGTATGTGATCAGCACTAGCACCAGCAGCAGGGGCAATAAATATAAGACTTTGCTTGGCTTTTTTGCCTGGCGCTTCTGAGGTGCTTTGTCAGTGTCATCGGTTTTATCCGGGTGCCAATCTACCTCGGCCACCAGTTGATAGCCTATCCTTGGGTGGGTGGCGATAACTTTTTGTTGTTTGGCATCGTCACCCAAAGCCTTACGAAGGTGTGCGATGGCCCGTTGCAGCGCGTTTGGTGCAACCTCTACCCCCTGCCATATCTCAGCCATGATTTCACTGTGGGTGACCACTTCCCCCTGATTTTCAGCAAGCAGTCTCAATACCTGCAGCACTTTAGGTTCGGCTGAAAGTGTTTCTGTTGAACAGATGATCTGTGAGCGGGAGAGGTCAATTTTATATTGGCCTACGCGAAATAGCTTAGCTTTCATTCCATGAGATATTAACAGGGGAAGTGGCGACATTTTAGTCCGGGTACCCAAAGCTGTCGAGCACTTATTTGATTTCCTGCCTGTTGGCGATAAAGCCGTCAATATTTCACTGACATCAGCTATACATCAGCAATAAATCAGCTTTATCTACTTGTTAAGTATCGTTTTATTCTTCTAAATGTTTTGAGGGAAAACATGGGCGGGAGTGGACAGCTTTGCCCTTGGTTGAATAACAAGGGGGCAATGATGGCGGCATCCGGGTGTATTGACGAACTAAGCCTAAGCAGACAATGCCAGATGTTTATCTGCCAGACAGTAATTGCAGCACTTGTTAAAAAATGAAGGATTCATTTGGACCATAACGACTAATAATGAGGTTGAGGAAACCATGAACAGTAAAAAAAATATAAGCCTTTGGATAAAGGGAGCAGGGGGCAGGTTTAGCCGGTTATTTTATATTGCGGTGCTGGCTTTGACTTGTTTTGGCGCCAGTGCGCAACAGCCGGTTGAGCAGCTTATAGATAAAACCATCAAGGCTTATGGCAATGAGAAACTACTTGCCCTCGACACATTAAAGCTGATTGAAAGCTATCAGGAATTCGACTACGGACAAAGTGTCAGTCCGCAGGAGGTTGATCTTGCACCCGGCGTGTTTGAACTTTCGGTAGATTTCAAAAGTCGTCAAAAGAACTTCCAATGGGTAAGGGGAGATAAAGAGCATTTTTCTACGCGCCATTGGCTTTATGACGGCCGCCGGGGCTATCAAATTGGTCATGCATCAAAGTCACTAGCGGTCAGCGAAGGCAGTACTTTTTCCGGCCTTGACCGAGACTTTGGCCTGGTGCTCGATACCCTGGTGGTGAAATTGTTAGCCGAGAACCGGGATAGTGCCGCCTGGTTTGATGCTCCTGTGCTGAGCGGTCAGGCGGTGTCGTTCAAGGCCGGAGAGGATAAGGTTTTTACCCTTTATATTGATGAACAAACCGGCTATGTCATGCATATGACACGGCCCGGCTGGCAGCCGGGACAGTCGATCATCTATCACTTTTCAAACCACAGGCAGCAACAGGGGCTGGTGT
Organism: Thalassomonas actiniarum; assembly: GCF_000948975.2. Taxonomy (GTDB): domain Bacteria; phylum Pseudomonadota; class Gammaproteobacteria; order Enterobacterales; family Alteromonadaceae; genus Thalassomonas; species Thalassomonas actiniarum. The sequence goes on along the minus strand of NZ_CP059735.1, from coordinate 5,984,575 downwards.
ATGCATCGGATACCTATATGACCGATGCCGGTGAGCCGAGTTATGTTACCCGTTCGCGAAAGGTGGAGTTTAACCCCGCGCTGGAGAAAGCCTTTGCCTTGCCTGAAGGTTACAGTGAACAAGCCAAAAGCCTGTCCTACCCGGATATGGTGGTGAAAAAGCTGGCGGAAAATGTCTACCTTGCCGGTAAGTCGTGGGGCTTTTCGGTTTTTATCGATGCAGGAGAGTACTTTATCGTTGCCGGTGGCTATAAGGGCTTAACCGAACGCTATCAGGCGGTTAAAGACTTTTCCGAAACAGATAAACCGGTTAAGTATCAAATTGTCAGTCATCACCATAATGACCACCTCAAAGGAATGGAAGAGGCTGCCCGGCTAGGGGCGAATTTTGTTACCGCTGCTGCCCATATTGCCTCCATTCGTGAGGCGGTTCCCGTCCCTTTGGCGGATGAGCGTTTTGTGCCGTATCAGGACTTTACCCGGTTGGCGCCTGGCCTGGTGAAGGTCTTTGACTTTCCCAACAGCCACGCGACCCATAATCTGTTGACCTATATTCCGGCTGCCAAGTTGCTGTTCAGTGCAGATCTTTATTTTTCGCGGCAACAAACCGGCGCCCCGGGCGGCTATGATGAACTTAAACGGCTCAGTGAGTTGTTGGCGGCGCAGGGGGCTAAGGTGAGTCAATATGCAGCGGCCCATAGCCCGAGAATTCTGACCGGCCAGGACTTTAACACCTCGCTGCAGACAATAGTAAAACCTGAGTGCCCAAAAAACTGGTTGAGCTGCCAAATCATATTGGCGCGTTAAACAAATGCCGGGCAGCCGAAGAAATTCGGCTGCTTTATCTTTTATTGTCAGCTTTTACCTCTTCTGTTGCATCCTTTCTGCTGATTCCCCGCTTATTTTATCGGCAATAATGGTTAAGCTCCTCAGGGGAACTTCACAATGCGAGTTATCGCAACAGCTATGCTAAAGGCTTAATAAAGTTGGCTGAAAAATACTTGTTTAGGGGAGTAAGGTCATAGATCATCTTTAGGCTAATATCCTCCACAAAGAGGGTGAACACAGGGAAAGTTTGCGCCGGAACAAGGTCGGAAAAAGCTCTTGGCGTTATTATAAAACCTCGGGCACTGCGGTGATAACCGGTAATGGTTGTCTGTGCAATACAAAGGTTATTTGTTGAAGACAGGTTTTCTTTAAGCTGCCAGTAGGGAAGGTGCAAAATATCATGGAAAAAATGTTTTGGTTAAAAGTCATTGTCGGCATGGTATCCGGGGTTGCGGTAGGCTTATTGCTGTCGCCGGATGCCCTGGGGTTAATTGAAAAAGATCTCGCCTATGCCATAGCTCCCTGGATTGCCCTGGTCGGCAATGTTTTCTTAGAATTGATCAAAATGATCGTGATCCCGCTGGTGATGAGTTCGATCATTATCGGCATTACCAGTGCCGGCGATACCGAAACATTGAAGGAGCTGGGACTTAGGATCGCCCCTTATTTTATCTTTACCACGGTAGTCGCGGTTGCTATCGGCATGTCGGTGTCCTTTTTGCTGCAGCCGGGGTTGTCGGTATCAACGGAGGTTTTGCGTTCGCTGCCGCCGGCGGTAGAGGTCAGCAAATCCGCCGAGGCCACTTTTACCACTTTGCCCGACATGATAGTCAAGCTTATCCCGGTCAATTCGGCGCAGGCTGAGCTTGACGGCAATATCCTGTTTTTTGTGATCTTGGCGGTCTTTATGGGGGTGGCGCTGATCAATATGAAACACAAAGATGCCCAGCCGTTATTGCAGTTATTCGCATCGCTGCAGGCTTTTGCCATGACCATAGTGGGCTGGACCATGAAACTGGCCCCTTATGCGGTGTTTGGTTTGTTGTGCAGTATCACCATTAAGGTGGGCCTGGATGCCATCGTATCTATGTTCTTTTATATTGCCACGGTTGTCCTTGGTTTGCTGGCGCTGCTGTGTTTTTATTTTATCGTCATATATGTCACTGCAGGCATTCCCCCCTGGCGCATGCTGTCTTTGGTGAAAGAAGTGCAGTTGATGGCCTTTTCAACCTCAAGCTCTGCGGCCGTGATGCCCCTGTCCATCGAAACGGCAGAAAACAAGTTAAAGGTGCCGCCGAGTATTTCCAAGTTTGTTATCCCTTTGGGCGCCACGGTGAATATGGACGGTACCGCGCTTTACCAGGTATGTGCGGCAATTTTCCTGACCCAGCTTTTTGGGGTTGATTTAAGCATTAATGAACTGCTGATGCTTTCTATTACCACGGTTGGTGCGTCAATCGGTGCGCCGAGTACGCCCGGGGTCGGCATAGTGATCCTGGCAACCATTTTGCAAAATATCGGGGTGCCGGTGGAAGGCATAGCGCTTATCCTGGGGGTGGATCGCATCTTGGATATGTGCAGGACAACAATAAATGTTACCGGCGATTTAACGGCTTCGATGGTCATGACACGCCTGGTGGGCCAGCGGGAAGTCGCAAGCAAGCCGCTAGAGGATGGTCAATTATGATCCCTGGTATCCTTTAATTTAAGGGGGCTGATGCTTGTTAATTGCCAATGATAAAGCGCCTTTAGTGCCGCCGATGATTATTTCGAAGCGGGAGCCTTGCAAAAGTGTTCAATAACAGGTTCGCTCACCTGAGCGCTTTTTCCTGACTCGCATGCCGTGAGGTAATCTCTATAGGCCGTATCATAAGCATGAATGTTATATTTTAGTTCCAGGTTGTTGGGGGCAAACGGAAGCAAACTCAGCTCTTTATTAAAGGCTTCATTATCAAAAAGGATAATATCCGTGCCGTGAGTTGCTACGGCTTTAACAAAATTAAATCTGCTCTCCAGGGATTTGAGCAGGAAGCTTTTTTTAGGATCCGTGAACCAGGTGGCGGGTTTGAGTAATTGCAGTGGTTGCTTATGGTACCAGCGGTGTTTTTTCTGCCATGTCCAGGTATTTCCGGGGCCCTTTTCATTACAGGGGTTGAGAGCCAGAACCGACTTTTGATAAGCAAATAGGGCAAGTTCAAATTGTGAAGCTTGGGTCAGGCAGCGCATTAATATTTTCCCGTTAATTGCGGACATATGAGGACTACTGATCTTGAGTATAGTTTACTGGCTCGTATGAACTTCGGGCATCAGGCGCTCTGAAGATTGCATTTAGCCCCTTGGTAGGAGCATGGGAAAAGGGCGGGGGAAGTTTCCATTTTCACGCGCAGAATGACGCTAAGTTTTATCCTGTTTTTTTATCGCTATCCGGTGCTAAAGCTGCCTTGGCCGAATGTAAACCATTACGGACAAATCCAGCGCCAGCCACTGTAAAAACAGCCAGCACCATTATTGCTTTAACCGCTAATAAGGTCTTTCATTAAGAGTGCCCATCCGGTCAACAAAGGAGCGCACAAAAACCAATATTGCCCATTCATTAATGGTCGCAACCCCTGAGTGTTCGCAGCACTCAGAGGTCGCTAACCACAACAAACTTCAAAGGAGTTCGTCATGGCTGAATATCATCATACGTCAGAGCCAGGCTCGGCAAAAGTAAAATATCCCATTTATCGGCAACTTACCGTAGTGGAAACCGTGTGCGAGTCGGCGGTGAAAGTCCGCGGCGTAGGCATTAACTATGCGCCGGTAAAGCTTGAGCCTTGTCTTGTGCTCAGGGGGAAATGGTTACACAAGGCCGGTTTTACCGTCGGCCAAAAGGTCAGCATTATTATCAATCAAGGGGAGATGAACATCAGGCTTAAGCAGGGGGATTAAACAAGTTATTGTTAACACCTGGGCTACTGTTTTTAAGTTGGCGCAGTAGCCTTATCGGTATTTTATCGTGCTGGCTATCCGCTTACAGGCAAAGGCACTTTACCTGTCCCGGAGAAAACAACAGCTATTGTTTTATTCTGCTAAAGCAGCCTTAAGCTCCGCCACTATCCTGGGGGAGCTGACTTCTGTTATTTCTATTTCAGCATCATCGTCATCGATGCCATCAATAAAGCGTAACAGCTGCCCGGCATCGTGGCCTGATTAAGTGGTAAGTATGTCGTTCATGCCAATATCGCCGCGTTTTGGCTTCCATGCCGTTACAGCATACTGTTCATCCTGAACATAAAGAGTCGGCTTATGTGCTTTTCTTAGGGGTTAAGGCCCTGAATAAACAGCCCTTTAAATCATCGCCATAAGTTTAGAGGAGCGGTCGCTGGTATCCCGGGTGACATGCTCTGACAACTCAACCACATTGCCAACCCCAGCCTGCACCTCCTGGGTAATACTGGATACCATATCGGCATTTTGGGCAATCTCGGCAGTAGTCATGGTTTGCTGCTCGGCAGTGGCGGCAATCGCCTGTATCTTAGCCACGACTTCATCGACACTGATAATAATATCCCCCAGGGAGCTGGCCGCCTTATTGGACATTTCCACGCCGTTCTCAATTTCACCGCCGCTTGCATTGATCAATACCACGGCATTGTCGGTTTCTTTACGCATGGTTTCTATGGCGCTTTCCACTTCCACCGTGGCACTGGTGGTACGGCTGGCAAGCTGGCGCACTTCATCTGCCACTACGGCAAAACCCCGTCCCTGCTCTCCGGCACGGGCCGCTTCAATGGCGGCATTAAGCGCCAGCAAATTGGTTTGCTCGGCAATGCCGCGGATCACACTGAGGATACTTTCAATTTCCTTGCTGTGTTCACTCACGGTGGCAATGGCACTGGCGCTGTTATCAAAGGCGACTTTAATGGCTTCCATATGGGTTAAGGTTTGCTTGACGACCTCTCCGCCGGATTGTGCCAGGTTTGCGGCGTCCGAGGCGCTTTGTGAAGCATCATTACAATTGCCGGAAACCTCTACCGATGAAGTGGAAAGCTCTTCAATCGCTGCGGCAATCTGTGCCATTTGCCCGACCTGATCTTCTATGCTTGACGCCATATCCCGGTTGGCACTGGAAATTTTATCGGTGCCTTTAGACGCATCTACCATAGAGTTTGCCGTTTGTTGTACCAGGGACTTTAAAGAACCAGACATCTTATTTACCGCAACGGTTAAGTTCGCCAGTTCATCTTGCCCTTTAATGGTCAATTCTTTACCTGTCATATCGCCATCGGCAATCTTTTCGGCACGTCCTAAAATCACCGCTAAGCGTTGCAGCAAGTCTTTGCTAAAGAGCAGTGCACAGGCTATCCCTACGGCCAGCGAAATCAGGGTCAGAATGACTAAATTGGTTTTTAATGCCTGCACCAGGCCGGCGGCTTGTTCGGTATCTGTTACTAGCAATTTCTCCTGGGAGGCTTTCATTTCATCCAGCAAGGTGAGAATTTTTTTCGCTGTCGGTGCCGCCTTGGTGCCGAGCCAGTGGTTCGCCTGATTCCAGTTCGGCGCACTGCGCAGGGCGAACATGTTTTCAGGCAAAGGAGCAAACTGCTGGCGGGTTTGTAAAAATTCCTGCCAATGCCCTTGCTGTGTTTCGGTAAATAATGTCTGTTGGCTGGCATTAATGGTCTTTACCCTGGCCTCATTTACCTGCCATTTTCCGTCAAAGTTTTCTTTGAATTTTTCATCGCCGGATAACAGGTAGGCCCGGATATTTGCCAGCCCCACGGCAAAGGAGCCCCGGGTATCGGCCAGATTTTTCAGCAGGCTTTTGCGTGCTGCAGTCGCCTTTAATTGGGATTCTTCATCAATAATGGCAGTGATACTGGCCAGCATGGCTCCGGCTTTAGGGGCGGCCTGGCTTAACAGTAAATTATAGGAGGGGATATTTTCACCGCTTTGGGCAATGTCTTCAATTTCCTGTTGCGCCTGTTTAAAAACCGCCAATTCTTGCCTGATAGCCTGCAAGCGCTTTACATTTTCCGGTACGGTCCAGTTTTTGGCTAATTGCTGAAACTGCTTTATCGACGCTTCTATTGTTTTCCAGGCTTCGGCACGGGCATTTATCATTAACTCGGCTTTAGCCGGATCTTTTCCCAGGATCATATAACCCCGCAATGCCGCCAGTGAAGCATTAATACCGTTAGTGACATCCTTACCCAAGAGCACGGTTTTCATTCTTAAATTTACCACCCGATCCTGAACTTTTTCATTATCGAGCACCAGGGTGTAGGTTACGCTACCAGAGATAACCATCAAGAATAAGATGACACCAAAAGAGAAGCTTAGTTTTTTACCAATAGATAATTTCATAGCTTTATCAACCTGTTAAAAATATAATTTCAGAATCAGCCAAACTTTTATCAAAAATACAACTCGGATTGATTTGATATAGCTTTTGCCCCCTCTATTTCATTTTCCTGCTCGATGCGATAACGGATACTGAGCAGGCTCTTTTTTGAAAGATAATAAAAGTTATAAGCGTCTTATCCCCCTTTAAAAATCAAGGACTTCTGGTTGGCGTTGATTCTTTTTCTTCTGCTCTTCCCTGGCGTGGACACGTGTGGTTTTTGGCGGTTAAGGATAAACATAATTTTCTCCTTCATATCGACAGATGGGAAATATAAGCGACATCAAGCAACCCCTGGATATTGTCCGCTTTTTCCGGGCGGGATATATAGTAGCCCTGCACTACGTCACAGCCAATCGAGCACAATTGCTGGCAATGCTCCTGTTCTTCCACCCCTTCGGCCACCACTTTTAGTCCCATCTTATGGGCCATATTGGTAATGGCCTGCACTATGTGGATGTCATCTTTGTGGTGATGCAGGTCTTTAATAAAGGAGCGATCGATCTTCAGGGTATCAACGGGCAGTGATTTAAGATAAGCAAAGGAAGAATAACCGGTACCGAAGTCGTCGATTGATATGCATACTTTACGTGCTTTCAATGCTTTAAGCATAGGGATGATCACATCCATATTTTGCATCATCATGTTTTCGGTTATTTCGATTTCCAGGCATTCTGCGGGCAGGTTATATTTTTTCAATGTTTTATCTATATCTTCCAGGAGCTTGCCATTATTGAAATGACCCGCCGATATGTTGACCGCAGTAGTGATCTTATACCCTTGTGTATGCCATAGCTTGGCTTGTCGACAGGCTTCATCGAGTACCCATTCGCTGAGCGGTAAAATCAAACCCGAAGCTTCTGCTGCCGGGATGAAGTTAATCGGCGATACTATGCCATGCTCCGGGTGTTGCCAGCGGATCAGTGCTTCGACTCCTTCAATCTCGGCGGTGGCCATATTGAGCTTAGGCTGGTAGGTTAAAAAGAATTCCTTTTTTTCCAAGGCATTGCGGATGTCAGATTCCAGTAATAATGAATCTTTTATTTGTTTGTTTATGTCTTCGTTGTAGAAGCAGAAGGAGCTGCGTGCTTCTTTTTCATTATGACGCAGGGCATCGCGGGCCCGTTCGATTAAATCAACCGGGGATTTTGAATCTCGCGGATAAACACTGACACCGACCTTAAGGTTGAGCGACAGGCTATGTTTATCAATATGCAGTGGACGTGCTAATTTTTCACGGATCATATTGATATAAAAAATAAATTCTCGTCCGGTGTCGGAAAATGGCACGATAAAGGCAAACTCATCGTTACATACCCGGTAAAGGCTGGTTTGATAACCTATGGCGCTATCGATGCGCTTGGCTATTTTTTGCAGAACAGTATCGCCAAAAGGAAAGCCAAATTCCTGGTTGATATAGGAAAAACTTTCGATATCAAGATAAATCAGGGCAACTTGCTTAGAAAAGTTGGCGGCATAGTGGCAGGTTTGTACCAGGCGATCCTCCAGCAGGTAGTGGTCGGGCAACCGGGTAAGGGCATCGTGGTTGGGCAGGTAATTTGTCAGCGAGCCTTCGGCTTTAAGGTCGGTTATATCGTTGTAGATTGCCAGATATTGAGTGCCTTCATTCTGGTTGCCCTCGACCAGTGCGATGGTTGACATAAACAGCAGCGCCTGACCGCTTTTGTTGCGGTTCCAGATTTCCCCCTGCCAAGATTTTTCTTCAAGCAGGGTTTCCCACATGTCCCGGTAGAATGCGGCATCGTGACGCTCCGAACGCAAAATTTTAATAGGACCGTCGAGTAACTCTTCTGCAGCGTAACCCATCAATTCGCAAAAGGCGCGGTTTACCCATTCAATCGTGCCCTGCTCATTGGTGATCACCATGCCTTCGGTGGCGTTTTCTAAAATGGTGTTGGCGATCATTAATTGCTGCTGTGCCCCCCGCAATTCGGTGATATCTTGCACCGTGGCAATTAAATGGCGGGTGCGGGTTTCTTCATCAATAAAATCTTCGCCATGATGGCGTATGGTTTTTTTATCACCGTTCTGGGTGGTTATTTTGTGCTCAATATCCCAAAAGGCAGGCTCTCCCTGCTGAAAGGAACGAATGGAGTTGTCGATCACTGTCCTGGCTTCCTGATCCACCTGGCTGAGCAGGCTGCTGAGCTGAGTGTTTTCGCTGTCGGTCAATCCCATCACCCGATAGCATTGGGCAGTAAAACCGGCCTGATTTTCCCTGTCGATCAGATCCCAGCTACCGACTCCTGCAACTTCCTGTGCCTTTTCCAGGCGATAACGTTCCAGGCTGAGCTCTGCTTTGCGTTGTTTAAGCTCGCGGAGCTGGCCATCTAATAATGACGATTGTTGTTTCAATTGTTGTTTTTGAGCATCCATCGCCAAGAATACCTTAACTTTACTTAGCAGTACTTCCTCTTCGATAGGCTTAAATAAAAAATCAACACCACCGGCGGCATAACCTTTGAACATATGCTGCTGGGCTTTACAAATGGCGGTGACAAAAATAATAGGGATATTGCGTGTGCGTTTGATGCTGCGGAACATCTCGGCGGTTTCATAGCCATCCATTCCGGGCATCTGCACGTCGAGCAAAATAATGGCAATATCCAGATCCAGGGACAGCTCCAGGGCTGCTTCGCCGGAACTGGCCTGGATAATGTCACAATCAAGGCTCTCAAGTGTGGCCTCTAATGCGATTAAATTTTCGGGTCGATCGTCGACAATTAATACCGATGCTTTGTTCATTTACTGCCTCCCGAGTTAGCTTTTCTGACAGAGACAGGCCCGCCCTTGGTATCAAACGAGACTAAATTATTCTCTGCCGGTGGTGTAAAAATGCTGAGCTTTTGTGGAATAATTAAGGTAAAACAACTGCCTTTGCCTGGCTCGCTGGCGACCGTGATATAACCTTCGAGCAGGGTTGCCATACGGTTACATACCGCGAGACCAAGTCCGACACCTTCGACTTTTCTGTTTACCGAAGCGTCGAGTTGGGTGAAATCCTGGAAGATCTGGTTGACGTCCTCAACCGCCATACCAATGCCGGTATCCTGCACCGACAAGTGAATAAAAGACTTGGCATCGGCCTGGCTATCATCGGGTCGGCACTCCTGAGTGACCTTGACAGTGATTTTGCCGGCATCGGTAAAGTTTATGGCGTTGGTGAGCAGATTGTTGACTATCTGGAACAGTTTAAATGGATCGCTGTGCACGGGTTCGCTCAGCAGTTTTGCCGAGATATCAATATTGATATCCAGCTTTTTGGCCAGCAGCGCCTGTTCACAAGGGACGATAACATTGCTGATCAGCTCTTCAATATAGAATTCGCTACATTTTACTTCCATGTCGCCGGCATCGATCTTCGCGATATCCAGGATGTTGTTGACTATGGCGAGCAGGCGGTCGGCCGCGGATGTAATTGTTTGGCAGTAGGTCAGTAATTTCGGGGTCTCTGTGATGCGGGGGTCGCAGGCAAGTTTTTTCGTTAGCAAGGTGATGCTGTTTAACGGTGAACGAAATTCATGCGAGATATTGGCGGTAAAGTCGCGCTTGTAGGCGTTCAATTGATGCAATTGACTGGTGCGTTGCTTTATTTTCGTGTCTTTTAGCGCTAACTCCCGACGCGCCTGGTTGATATTTTTAATAATTTCATCTTGCTCGGCAGGTGAGGCGAGATCTGCATTTAGCTGTCCCCGGCCCAGTGCGGTGACGCCGTCGCGTATGGTGGTTAAATAGACGCCCAGCGCCTGGTAATCTTGTGCCAGCCTGCCTATTTCATCATTTCCCTGATAATTAACCGTCGCAGCCAAATCGCCATTTTTTAACTGGCTGCTTGCTTGTTGCAGTTCACGCAGGGGATTGAGCAGCTTGCGGTATATTATTCTGTGGAGTAAAAATACCAGTAAAAGCAAGGCGGCAGCAATGATGGCGCTGGCCCGGTTCGCCTCCCGGTAGGCCGATTGCAAAGCCTTTTCAATCGGGATGCTGATTTCCAGCACACCCCTGAGATCGCCCAGCTGCCAATCGATTTTTGTTGAGTCCGGGTGGTTGTTGTGGCAATTAACACAAGTTTCACTGCGCATCAGGTCGGCAACACTGTATTGAAGCATGCGCTGGCCGTTTTGCCGGGTGAATTGGATGCGGGCTTTATCGGGGGAGGCTTCAAGCTGTTGCCAGGTTTGCAGCTCTGTTTCCGAGTGAATACCGCTTAATTGCCTGCGCCAGGGAAAAGGGTACGCGGAATATAGACGTATGTTGACATGTTCGATATTCAATGAATGGCTGATATCGTGCACCATGGTAGCCGGTAAAGGCACGACATGCTTGTCTGCACGGTGATCGTGGCTTATTTCCAGTCCCTGGCTTTGCACATCCTTAATGACGTTGGCGGTATAGTAGGCACGCAATTGAGTGAGTAGATTGCTCACTATTTTGGCATTGTCAATGCTGGTATTTTGCACCTGTTCGGTTGCTACCGAGATGATCAGTCGGTTGGCCATAACACTGACTAATAAGCCAAATAACAGTATCGGTAACAATAATCGCCAGAAAAGATTCATGGTTGCTCTCCTTGTCTCAGGCTCTGATTTGCTGGTTGTCACCGCCCGAAGGGTCCAATAGACGGATGATGGTTGCAATCAGTTGCTCTTCATTGATCGGTTTGGCGAGATAACCGTTGGCGCCGGCAGCAAGGCAGCGCTCGTTTTCTCCTTGTTGGTTTTTTGCTGAAATGGCCAGTACAGGCAGTTGTGAAAACTGTGCCTGTGCTCTGATTTGCTTGATGGCTTCATAGCCGTCGGTAACAGGCATCATGATATCCATCAGGACGATATCTATGATATTGCCGCGTTGTAACTGCTCCAGTGCCTGCTGGGCATCGCGGACAATACTGACCTCGGTACCGTAACACTCAAGCAAAGAGCCCAGAGCAAAACTGCTGCGTACGTCGTCATCGACAATGAGAATATTAACGCTGTCCAGCTGATGTTGACTGAGCAGGTTAATCTCATGCAGTTCTTCAGGCTCCGGGGCATCGGCAGCCTCTTCGCCTGTTACTGGCGTGGAGCTGGATTGCGGCGCTGGCGCCTGTACCCGCGGAGCTGTTGGTGTATCCTGCTTGGCTTGGTTTTGTGACTGCAGCGCCTCTAGCGGACATTCCTTTAAGGAAAGCGTGAAGCAACTTCCTATATCGGGAGTGCTTTCTACCGCTATTTCGGCATTCAGCAGGCTGGCCATATGTTTGCATATGCTTAGACCAAGCCCGGTGCCGGATTCGCTGTGTTGTTTCTTGGTATTGGCTTGAATAAAATCTTCAAAAATCGTATCAAGTTTATCCGAGGCAATACCGCACCCCGAGTCTTTCACCATAAACACTATGCTTGCTGTTGCCCATTTATTTTGAGCGCTGGCGTTTTGATAGTCCCGAATCACGGTGGAAAGCTCAATGCTGCCGGAGTCGGTAAACTTAAAGGCATTGGAGAGAAAGTTATTGAGGATTTGCTGTAGGCGGAGTTTATCGGTCACAACCTTATAGCTGGCTAAGCTGTCATCGATATCCAGGTTGAAATCCAGCGCTTTTTCTTCCGCAAAAGGGGCGTATTGCTGGTAAATATCATCCAGTGTCTCTGCCAGCAGGCACGGAGACAGATTAATGTCCATCTTGCCGGCTTCTACCTTGGATATATCGAGTATGTCATTAATGATCGTCAGCAGGTTGTTGCCTGATTTTTCTATGGTTTGTGCGAATTTAACTTGTTTGTCGCTGAGGGTTTTTTCCTCATTCACGGATAACTTTTTCGACAGTAAAATGATACTGTTCAGCGGAGAGCGAAGTTCATGGGACATATTGGAGAGAAACTCTCCTTTGCGCTTATCCGTCAGCCTCAACTCGCCATTTTTTTCACGTAACTCATTTGATAAGGTGGTGGTTTTTATCAACAGTGCCTGTGTTTTCTCCATATGCAGGTAATGCATGATATTTTTGGTCAGGACATCGGCGATAGAATGTAAGAATTTCTCTTTTAATTCGCTGATGGCTTCTAACGAGGCCACTTCCAGCAGTGCAATCGCTTCGTTTTGGGCGATCAGCGGCAGGCAGAGGTGTTCAAACGGTTGATAGCTGTGGGTGCTGGTATTGATGCGCATTGAATTAATATTGCCGACTCTGAGTTTTTGCATCGACTTACTTTCACATGCCTGCAGATGGACGCCGCTCAACGGCGAGTGTTGCTGGTAGTAGATGTCTTTGTTAAAACCCAAACCGGCAACGGGTTGTAGCTGATGATGCTCCATCCGGCTCAGCACAACGATGGGGAAATCGAGATAATCGCTGATAAACTTGCAAACCAGTTCGCTATACTCGTTTAATTGGCTGCATTGATGCGATTGATCGCTGAATTGTTTAAAGCCGGCCTTTAGCCAGGCTTCTTGTTCAGACAAGCTGGCATAACGCTTGATTTCTTCGGCCATGCTATTGAGTGAAATGCCCAGCTCATCCTGTTCAGAGATGACATCGATATTGGCGTCATAATTACCGGCAGACACCGCATGTGCCTGGTGTATGACCACTTTAAAACGTTCACTGATTTGTTTAATTGAACGTAACAGCAGACCGAGTTCATCTTCTTTGGTGACCGGCAGGGTAATATCAAGTTCACCGTGGGAAATTAGTTTGGCCTGCGTGGCCGCATGCCGGATATTGGCGATAAGGTAGTTATTCAGCCATAGCAATATCGCCACCAGTAAACCACAGAGAGCGAGTACGGCGAGCACTATGATGCTGATTTCAATGATGCTGGTATGGCTGTTGAGTTTGGCGCGCTCGCTCATATAGTTGGCGCTGGCAATACTGATCTCGGTAGCATAATCAAGCATGGTCGAAGCCTTGGCAAACCATGCTTTGGCAGTATATTCCGGGGGGATGTTATTAATGTCGGCCAGTATGTTTTTCTTGAGCGGTGAAAAGGAAAGGAAATAGTTGTTAAGAAACTCTTCCACCTTACCTTTAATTTCTTCAGGCAGTTCAGTGCTGCTGCTAAGCTGTTGCAGTTGTTTTATGGCGCTGTCTAACCGGCTTTGGATCTTATTTAGTTCATCGAGGTCGAAAACTTTGTTGCCTGCCTTGGCTGCCAGCAATGATGATATTAAGGCCCGCTCCAGTCCGCCGTCATGGAGCAGGTGGTTGATGGTGATCTGCGTGTTGTTTAATACATAGATATCGTTATCCATTTGCGCATTAATCATCAATTGCTGTGACAGTTTGATGGTGGCGTTGATAAGCCGGTTAGCGCTTTTTAGCCAGGTACGGACGTCTAAGGTGCCGCGCAATAGTTCGATACGCTTTAATTTCAGTATTTCAACAGCTTGCTGCCATTCTTTGTAGTGGCTGTCCACCACCGAAGAAACAGCATTGGCCTGGTTGAGCTGTGACAGCAGTTTCTGAGTGTTGTTTTGACTTGTCAGTAGTTCGGTGGTTTTGCTGTTAAAGTCGTCCATCCACTCGTATGCCGCTTCGGGGGCGCCTAAAATAGTCACTCCGATACCACGCTCTTCCGCTTGCTTATGGATCACCATTAACAGGGCATTGGCGGTTTTGGTAATCAGTTGCCAGTTATTTGCCTGTTGAAGGTCCTGGTAGTAACGCCCGATTAGTAAGCCGCATATGATCAGGTTGAAGGTAAGAAAAACAATACCGGTAATGGCTAATTTGTTACGTAAGCTATTTTTCATCAATGGTACCTGCCTCGTCTGTTGGAGCGTTAAATGGATAACGTTAATCGCCGTAGTCGAAACAGCCATAATCATGCCAATTGTTTTAATTGTTATAAATCATGTGGATAGGTTTTTTTCTGAAGGTGATACACTTTACGGGAGACATTTTTTTGTGAGAAAATTTGTATCATGAGACACTTTTGAGACACTCTTTTGATGCTTTTTGGCAAAGATTCGCCATAAAGGTGAGGTATCAAAGTTGAATATCGTACTCTTTAATTTTTCGGTAAAAGGTTGCCCGGCTGATCCCTAATAACTCGGCTGCACGGTTACGTTTGCCACCTGTGGTTTTGAGCGCATCGATGATACGGCAACGTTCATCCTCTTCGGGTGCATGATTGTTAGTCTGCTGGTTATGGGTGAATAATTCAGGGGGAAGGTGGCTCAGCCTGATATAATCTTCCTGGCAATGAATGACGACATACTCCACAAGGTTTTTAAGTTCACGGATATTACCGGGCCAGGGGTATTGTCGGAGCGTATCCATGACCCGTTTATCGACCTTGATGGCTGGTTTTCCTGCCAAAATCCGGCTTTCTGAAAGAAAATATTCGATCAGCAGGGCGATATCACCGTCGCGGACTCTTAATGGCGGCATCTCAACCCGGCCAACCCGCAGGCGATAAAACAGATCTTCCCGGAACCTTTTTTCATTGACTTCGATTTGCAGGTTTTTGTTGGTTGCTGCAATCACCCGGGCATTAACGGCAATAGTTTTGTTATCCCCCAGGCGCATGATTTCCTTTTCCTGGAGTACGCGTAGCAGGCTTTTCTGGATGGACGGTGAGATATCCCCTATTTCATCGAGAAACAAGGTTCCGTTTGCGGCAGACTCGAACAGTCCTTTTTGATCCTGAATGGCGCCGGTGAAGGAGCCTTTTTTGTGGCCAAATAACTGGCTGGCAAGCAGTGTTTCTGTGAGACCTGCGGTATTGACAGCAATAAACGGCCCTTGCTTGCGTTGGCTTGAGGCGTGGATAGCCCGGGCGGCTAACTCCTTACCTGTACCTGTTTCACCTTCAATCAAGACATTCCAGTCTCCGGCGGCAAGCTGTTCAAGTTCTTGATACAGTTGCTGCATCGGCTGTGATTGGCCAAGCATTTTACCATAATGGGTGACATTGATTTGCTCTCTTAACACGTGGATCTCAGAAACGTCATACATGTAAAGGATATGCCGCTTAAGATCGTTCGGATCTTTTTTAATGTCGATATCCACCCAATATTGATTTTGGTGGTCCGTAGCCCAATTTATCGATATCCGCTGTTCGCTGATATCTCCTGCCAGTGCTTTTTCCAGCTGATGCCGGGCTTTCCGCGAGAAGGGCAGTACCGACAGCCAGCTTTTGCCAATCGGAGATTTTTCTCTCCAGCCAGGCAAGGTGTGACATGATTCGCTGGCAAATTCGATAACACCTTGTTTGTTGAGGATAAGTGTTGCTACCCTGAATTGATTCAGGGTCAAGAGTAAATTGTCCCGGGACTCCTGTAGTTGTTCCAGGGTGATTTCCAGGGCAAGTTGTATTTTTTTCTGTTCACTGAGATCATGTACTACCCCGGTAAAAATGGTTCTTCCTGCCAAACGTACCTCGCTGACACTTAATGAGATTTGGATTGGCGTGCCTTGCTTATCCTGGGCAAGCAATTCCCGGGTGCTGCCGATAACGTTTCGTTCGCCGCTTTGATAGTATTTTTCCAGAAACTGATCATGGTGTACGCGAATATGCTCAGGCATTAAAATCTTGATATTTTTGCCCTGGAGTTCGTTGGCAGTGTAGCCGAAAAGCTTATAGGCTGCGGGATTTGCCGATTCAATAATACCCTTACTATCAATGGTGATGATACCGTCGACGGCTGTGGTCAGAATGGCCCTGGTTTTGGCTTCGCTGTCTTTTAACTCAGCCGTTTTAAGGCGCACCAGTGAGCTCACTTCAAAGGTTCTGCCTGTCAAAAATAGCAGCAGTGCCGAACCTAAGGCGGCAATAGCAAAAATGCTGGTCAGGATAAACCAGGAGTTTAAGCTGCGTTGTTGTTCGATGGCATGAATCGATGGTGTGACATTCAATTGCCAGTCGCGTTCGGCAAAGGAAATGGCAAAAGTCACTGAGTCAGTGTTCAGGGACTGTTGGTTGTCATTGCCAAAACTTGCCAGGTTAACCGGCGGGCTGTGCTTGTCGGTTTTGTCGGCCAAGGTTGCGTACAGGCTGTCAAAGGCTTGCATATCAAAAATGGTGTTAAGTAATGCACCGATACGAAAAACGCCAACCACATAACCTCGTAAAGATTTGACTTGTGTATTGTTAAATACCGGTAGAAATACCAGTAAGCCCGATTGCTTTTGTGTTTCCTGTACCAGGGTTATGCGGGCGGTACCCACGGCTTTGGCCAATATTTCGGCTTGATGCAAAGCCGCCTGTCTGGTTTTGTTGGAATTGACATCAAAGCCAACGGCGCTCTCATTGCCCCTTAACGGCTGAATATATTTCACCACTACATGGCGTGGCCGTGGTGCTGCGGTGATCAGCTGGTTATTTTGATCTCGTTCCACGATTTTAAAATCGTCTCCCAGTTCATGTGCGGCGTGCAATTCAAACAACTGTCGCTGTGCCTTACTCACCACGGGATTCCAGGACAGGGCATGGATACCGCTGTTGCGTTTTAGCAATCCGTTGGCAAATTGAGAAAACTTGCTGTGACTGAGCTGGCTATCGCCGGAGATATAATTTTGCAGCGCATAAAGTGCATCCAGGTATTGATCCAGGGAATACTTTAGGGCTTTTTGGTGTAATTCCGATTTTTTTAAAAAATTAGTACTGATTTTTTCTTGCTCAAGTCGGCTCATAAAGGAAAATACTACGACAATCAATATGGTTAGCAGTGACAGCGGCAAGGCAATAAATACCCGTCTGGGGTGCCAAATGGAGCGTGGAAACCCGTGACAAGATAAGGCTATGGGTACCAGCAGCAGTAAGCCCACGGTGTTGCCCACCCACCAGGTAAACCAGGAAAATAGCCATTGTTCGCTGCTGATCTGCGAACTGATTATTAAAACGGTGATAGCCAGACTTGAGCTTATTAAACTGCTAACAGGGGCCAGCACCGCGGTAAACATTACGATATCGCGGGTTTTCACTAACGTCAGTGGTAACCCTAGCTTCTTTTTGACTAAAACATAAGCGGCCAAAGCTTGCAGGGTGGAAGCCAATGCTATCGCCAGTGCACTTATCACGACTCCCTGCGTGGCGTCGGCAGCGCCGTTCTCCATACCGATCCATAGACTTAACAGGTAGGAACCGATGAAAACTGCGGGCCACAGACGAACGCCGAAAACGAGCAAAGCATAGAGTGCAATGCCGGATGAGGGGAATATCGCGGTCGCATACCCGGGAGGGATTGCTAACAAGCATCCGAGTTTCCCTAAAATAATAAAGCTTAGCGATACCCAAGTGACATTTCGTAAATACAGCAGTGTATTCACTTTATATTCCCCTATAGATAGAACATTCTTCATGTTTATTATTGAGTTATTATTAGTAAGTGTAGCTTGATTTGTTATTAACTCTTTTATTAAGTTGCGCTGGCGCGGAGGCTTAAATCGTCAATGGCTGTTTTGAATGCCTGGTTTGATGGCAGATAGCAAACAAAACCTGTGCTTGTCTGCGATGTATTAATCATGCAGAGACCTGATGTTGTGAAATCTTGGCAGTTAATTGGCCTTTTTCTTCAACTGCATCTTTTTTATGAAATTTTCAGAAACGATTTCAGTTAAGGTTACTTCTGTTCATCTGCACACTTTTATCCTGGCCTTTGCCTGCGGTTATTTATGTTGTATTTGGGTTTTTCAGGAGGGCTGATAGCTGAAGGTCGGCGAAAAGGAAGCCCGCCTTAAAAATTTTCTATCCTGGGGGCAGGGTAACGCTGAATTTTACCGAGTTTTTTGAAGGCAAACCTTTCCTGGCCTAATGTAAACAAGGCCGGTTTTACTGTCGGCAAAAAGGTCAGCATTGTTATCAATCAAGAGGAGATGAAAATTACGCCTAAACAGGGCAATTGAGCCAGTAGCGGTTTTAAAATCAAGGCTACTGCTTTTCAAGGTGCTGCAGCAGCCTTCCCGGCAGTTTATATTCACCGGCTTCAGTCGATAGAGGTATTTTTCCTGTTTTAGAGCGTAGGGGGTTCATATCCAGAGGAAATAACTGACCTTAGCTTATTCAGCTAAAGTCGCCTTAAGCTCCGCCAGATAGGGCTCGTAATGTTTCCATTGTTCAACCCCTTTTTGATTAATGGGTTGTCGTACCTGCTCAGAGCTGGCGGTTCTGACGGCTCTTTTGGTTTTATAAAACTCCAGACAGGCCGGCTCAAGCGCTAAGCCGATATAATCAAATAACCTGGTTATTGTCTCGGTTGGTGAGGCCACTAACGCTTCGTAATCAAGCGTTAAAATTTGCCCCGGATAAACCTGGTGCCAGTGAGCCATCAAATCTACGTAGCCTTGATAATACTTGGCAATATCATCAAAGGAGTAGCTAAATTCCTGCCCTTCGGCAAAAAGCTGCTTGTAGACACTGAAGCAGCAGGACAAGGGCTCCCGCCGGGTATCGATGATTTTGGCGTTAGGCAAGATAGATTTTATCAAGCCGATATGGCGAAAGTTATTGGGCATTTTATCGATAAAATAAGCGGCGCCTTTTCGGTGAATTTGCGTTTCTTTGAGGTAGCGCTGGCCAAAATGGGCCAGTTCATCGGCAGAAAGCTCCGCCAGCACTTTGGGGTATCTGGCATCTGTGCGCTTGAATTTACGGCCGTTAAGCTCCTGAACATAGGCCAGGATATTGGGCAGCTCTAAGGTGCCGTCTATTTGAGAATGGGAAGAAAGAATTTGCTCCACCAAGGTGGAGCCGGTACGGGGCAGGCCTAACACAAAGATAGGATCTTCGGCTTGCTCTCCCATGCCGTGCAGCGAATTTACCTGCTCAGGGGTAAAAAACTGCTTCTGCAACGAGAAGTTGTTGGCCATTACCTCGCTGTCATAGTTGACTAAATCCCGCTTAATTTTATTGCCCGTTTGGTAGTGCTCAAAAGAGCGCTCAAACGCTTGCTGGTTTTCAAATGCCTTGCCTAAGGCAAAATGCAGATGCACCATATCTTCGGTATGGTTAGCCTGCTGCTCGACCACAGCCAGCATCTGTTCGATTAATTCTTCGGAGAATGAAAATGTTTTCAGGTTGGCCAGACTCCAGTAGGGATCGCCAAAAGATGTATTGAGGTTAATAGCTGCCAAGTAGCAATCGATCGCCTCTTGCTGTTGGCCAATTGTTTTATAAACATGGCCCAATAACAGCGGCAGTAAGGCATTGTTTTTGTCTTTAGCGAGCAGCGACTGGTAACGCTTGATGGCATCGTCATATTTCCCAATAGCCGCCTCCTGATTCGCCAGGGTTAACTGGCTGGCGCTATCTTCCGGCAAACGTTCGCTTAGCATCAGGGCCTGGACATAGGCGGACTCAAATTTTTGCCTGTGGTGGAGAATATTGACGTAATCGAATTGCAGCCAGTGATTTTCCGGCGCTAATTGTAAAGCGGTTTCCAGCAAAAATTCTGCGTCATCTAACACGTGATGTTTTTCTGCAATTTTGGCTAGCAGGCGCATACCTTCAACATGTTTGGGGTGCTGCAGCATGAAGTGCCGACAGAGTTTCTCGGCTTTTTCCAGTCTGTCTTCATAAATAAAACTGAGCACACTGGCCAAGGCTTTTGGCAGGTGTTTTAAATAGTCAAGATTGTGCGTGGCTGTGGTGTGTTCGTCACTATTGCCGGAAAGTTCGCTTACTGCCTGCCAACTGGCATGTAGTGACGGGTTGCGTTTTACCGCCAACAGGTAATTTTCCAGGGCCTTTTGATTTTCCCCTCTTGCCCGATAAATATGGCCGAATTCCTGATAGGCCCGGCCATAGCCAGGTAAAAGCCGTACCAGTTGCTTGAGAAAGCCTGTTGCATCACCGTAAAGTTCCAGGTAGCGGCAGCAGACAGCGGCCAGGTACAGCACCTCTGTATCGGTCGGTTTGCTTTCAAGTGCTTGTTTACATAAGGTTAAAGCAACGGTAAAACGCCCTTGCTGGATCTGCTTTTGTATCGATGAAGTCTCGGGAATATGCATAGCTCATTAAAAAGTCCCGCTTAGCGGGACTTTGTTGGTTTTTTATTAGTATTTATCACTATCTATTAGTAATAGGTATAAGTAAAGCTCAGGCCCATGGTTCGCGGCCGGTTGGTGGAGACCCTGGGGATATCATCTTGATTATTGATAAAGAGTTCAGCTCGTTTGTCTGTTAAATTATCAATGTAAATCTTCGCTGACCAGCTTTCTTTTTCTATGCCGATGGACGCGTTTAACAAACTGTAGCTGTCTTGTTTTTGCCTTTCGCTGTCAACTATGGAGCTGTATGAGCTGCCGGCATATTGGCCGGCAACTTGCCAGTTAACCATGTATTCACCTACTTCCCAGTCATACCTGGCGCGCAGGTTGCCCTGGAACTCAGGGGTCAGGGGCAGGGAGCTGCCTATCGGCGCCATTTCGATCACCTGGGCATTTAAGGCGGTTAATTCGGTATCGTTATAAGAGAAAGCGCCCAATAAGGTTAAGTTGTCGGTGGCCTGCCAGGCGATATCGCCTTCAAAGCCTTTAATTTCCGAGTCGGCAGCATTTTCAATAAAGGTGAGTATAGAGACGTTAACCGGATCAAAGCGCGATACCTGCATATCGTCCCATTCGATATAGTAGAGGTTGGCGTTAAAGCGCAGGGTGTTATCCAGCAGCATGGCTTTCCAGCCGAATTCGTAGTTGGTGACATCATCGGTATCATAGGTGACTTCGACGTCGGGAAATGCCGGGTTTGCCGATGCTATGCCGCCGCCGCGGTTAAAGCCGCCGGGCCTGAAGCCTTCGGAGTAAGTGGCATAAAGCAAAATATTATCTGTTGCCTGGTAGCTGATATTAAATTTGCTGATGGTATCGTCGCTCTTTAGCGGTTTGTCGGAGTGGCCGCCTGAGCTGTCATAATCCCGTCCGCTGTCGCCATCGACGCCTTTTTCGGCAAAGTTTGACGAGCCGGTAAAGTCGGATTCGATTTCATACCAGCGTAAACCGGCGGTCACGGTTAAGTTATCGGTTAAGTCGTAGGACAACTCACCGAAAACGGCAATCTGCTCTTCGGTGCGGGTAATATCATTAAAGAAAGCGACTCCGGGTGCCCTGGCATTGGGGTTGATATTGTTGGCGCCGGCAATGGGGGCATTAGGAACGAAGCCCAGTTGCGGGGTGGCCTGGTAAACGAAATCGTCTTGTGTTTCTATTTCAAAGTCATCGTAATAGATGCCGCCAATAAAGCGCAGCGGCTGCCCGGCATCGGTGGCGATGCGAAATTCATGGGTGATCCGGGTTTGATCTTGCTTACCCTTGAAGCCTTTGGTGGGATCTAAACATTCGCGGTAGCTGACCTCTTCAGAGGCATAACTACAGGTATACCAGGGGATAAAGGCGCCGCTGTTATTGTAGCCGGTGTAATCAATGGCCTGCTCTACTTCCCGGTCGAGAAAGGCGCCGGTGTACACCAGCTCCAGGTCATTAACGGTGCCGGTTACTGTCCAGGAGGTTTGTGAAAATTCATCCCTTAACTTATCAGGGAAGTAACGTTGTACTTTTAGGTCGCCCACTTCAGGGTCGTAGTCAAATACCCCGTCGGCCCCTAATTCTTGCTGGGCATGTTGTACCAACAGCTCCCAGTCGCTATTGATGTCGTATTTAAGGCCAAGGCGGGCGCCTTTATAAAAGCTGTCGTTAAAGTCTTTTTCAACCAGGGCGGTGTTGTTGGTGCTTTGATAAACGGTATCTTCCCCCAAGCCTTTAACGCTGTCGGCCACTTCGGTGTTGATGTTGGGATCTAAGGTGAATTCGCCGGCGACATTATCGATATAACCGCCTTTATTGACACTGTATAGCGCGGCCCTGAAGGCGAGGTCGTCGGTGATGGGTAAATTAATGAAACCTTCGACATTGGTGCTCATTTCACCCTTATGGGTGTTGGCTATGCCTGAGGTAAACCCGGCTTCAAAGGTGTCGGTATCGGGTTTTTTGGTGATGTAACGTACGGTCCCCGCCTGTGAGCTGGCGCCGAATAAGGTGCCTTGCGGCCCCGCCAGTACTTCGATTCTTTCCAGATCTGTGGCGTAAACATCTAAATTACGTCCCGGTGCGGTCACCGGCTGTTCGTCGATATATAAAGCAACATTCGGGCTGGTGCCCTGTGCCCCGGATAACATGACGCTAATCGGTTGAATAGCCATGCCGCGGATAAAAACGTCTGCCTGTCCCGGCCCTCTGCCGCCAACGGTGACATTGGGCATATAGCGGACAAAGTCGTCAAAGTTGCCGATATTGTTGTCTTTCAAGTCGGTATCGCTCATGGCCTGAACGGAGACCGGCGTAGACTGGATGCTTTGCACCCGCTTGGTGGCGGTGACTTCAATGACTTCGATTTCTTTGGTATCAGCGATTGCTGAGAAAGGGGTGGACAGACCTAAGGCGGAGAGTACAGCACATGTTATTGCTTTATGTTGAAACATAATTTTCCCATGGAATGATGTTTATTTAATTGTTTTATAACAACTCTAATTAATATGGCTGATTCCGATAAAAACGAATATTGCTTCATATTGCTTAGTGTTATAACAAATAAGGGTAGCATTACTGGCTATGTAAATCATATTTAAACGTTTTTAACTTTTTGTGATGTTTTAATCCATGCTGTACAATGATTTGAATTCTAATTATATGTAGTAGAAGTTTTATGAAGCTAGATGTTTCGAAGATAAACCCCCCGGTGTTTCTTACTTCGTCATTACTGATAATCGGCTTATTGCTGTTTACCATTTTCACGCCGGATATCGCCAGCGGGTTTTTCTCCAATATCCAGGCCGGGATCATTGCCAATGGCAGCTGGTTTTATGTACTGACGGTCGCCGTTATCCTCGGGTTTGTCATCTATTTGAGCATGTCCAGGTTTGGCTCGATAAAGCTGGGGCCGGATCACATCAGTCCCGACTATAAACTCTCTACCTGGCTTTCGATGCTGTTCGCCGCCGGTATGGGCATAGGCCTGATGTTCTTTGGTGTGGCCGAGCCGATCATGCATTATCTTTCGCCGCCAACGGCTGAGCAGGGCTCTTTGGCATCGGTCAAAGAGGCGATGAAAATTACCTTTTTCCATTGGGGGCTGCATGCCTGGGCCATTTACGCTATTGTCGCTTTGATCCTGGCTTATTTCTGCTATCGGCATAAATTGCCGCTGACTTTGCGCTCTGCTCTGCACCCTATTATCGGCGATCGTATTTATGGCTGGCCGGGACATATAGTAGATACTTTTGCCGTGGTCAGCACGGTATTTGGTGTTGCCACCTCCCTCGGCTTGGGGGCGTCTCAGGTCAATGCCGGGCTTAATTACCTGTTCTCTATTGAGGTCAGCCAAAGCAACCAGGTGCTGATCATGGTGGCGATTGCCGCTTTTGCTTCCATTTCCGTGGCTACCGGGCTGGATAAGGGCATTAAGATCCTGTCAGAAATTAATATGGGACTGGCGATAGTGCTGTTATTGCTGATCTTTGTGTTGGGGCCGACAGTGTTTTTATTACAGGCTTATGTGCAAAATATCGGCGCATATCTTTCCGATATTGTCTCCAATACCTTTAACTTATTTGCCTATGAAAAGAAAAGCTGGATTGGCGGCTGGACCATTTTCTACTGGGGCTGGTGGCTGGCCTGGGCGCCGTTTGTCGGCCTGTTTATTGCCCGGATTTCCAAAGGCAGAACCATCAGGGAGTTTGTGATCGGCGTCATGCTGGTACCTACCGCGTTTACCTTGTTGTGGATGACGATTTTCGGTAATTCGGCCATTTCCCTGGTGGTGGATCAGGGGGTCACTGAGCTGACGACCATGATAGGTCAAAACTCTGCCGTAGGCTTGTTTGTGTTTTTGGAGAATTTCCCCTGGGCGACCGCTTTGACCGGACTTTCCATCCTGATGATAGTGATTTTCTTTGTGACTTCCTGTGACTCCGGGGCCATGGTGATTGATATGCTGTGTTCAAACGGACGCAACGACACCCCTTTATGGCAAAGGCTGTTCTGGGCGATAGGTGTCGGTGTCGTTGCGGCGGTGTTGAGCCTGGCGGGCGGGTTGGATGCCTTGCAGACCATGACCATAGCCAGTGCCTTGCCGTTTTCCATTGTCTTGCTGATGGCCTGTTTTGGGTTGATCAAAGCATTGCAGATAGAATCGGCAAAACGTGAGAGCCTGCAAATTAATGTTGTGCCAAGCAATTATTATGATAAGGCTGAAGACTGGCGTGAAAAGCTGGATAATATAGTGTCAACGCCGGACAAGAAAAATGCCGATTTTTTCATTAATAAAACCGTGAAAAAAGCCTTTGCAAAACTTAAAGAGCAGTTTGAAACCAACAATATCAGTGCAGAGGTTTCTGTGACGGAAACCGGTCTGGCGTTTAAGGTTTTTCACGGTGATGAACATGACTTTATCTACGGCGTCCATAAGAAGAAACTGGCCCAGCCGGACTTTACCCTGGAAGACAGCGATAGCTATTACCGGGCAGAAGTGCATCTGCTGGAAGGTGGTCAGGATTACGATATTATGGGGTGGTCAGAAATTGCGGTTATCAATGATGTGATTGAACAGTACCAGAAACATATGCACTTTTTGCACTTGTTAAGAGAATAGCGAAGCTTCGCTATTCTTCATTTTGTGTTGCCGTACTCATGTGCATAGGATCAATTTCCAATACCGGGGCGGCATCAAGTTCATTGGCATCCATCATAGTGGCAATGCGCTGCATCGAGGATAAGAGTAAGGATTGCTCCCAGTCTTCAAGGCCGCAAAAATTTTGGATAAAATGCTCTTGTAGGGGCTGAGGGGCATCGATTAAGGAGTTACGTCCCTTTTCTGACAAAAATAAACTGACCCTGCGTTTATCTTCGGTGCTTCGTACCCGGTTAATAAGTCCTTTATGTTCCAGCCTGTCTAAAATATTGGTGACGGTTGCCGCACTCAGGTTGATGCTTTTGGCAATCTGGCTTGCGGTAACACCTTTGACTCTTGCTATTTCCTGCATGATCAAAAGTTGCGGGCCGGTGAGGCCGGAGGATTTATTAAGTTGCTTGGAATGCAAATCAATTGCGCGAATGACTTTGCGAATTGATACCAAGAGTTCTTCGTATTTTTCCATTCGATAATGATCAGAATTTAAATATTCGCAAAGGATAGCATTTAACGGTTTAAATTGTAATTAATCTCTGATGCCTGTTGTGGTGGGGGTTGCATAATAACAAAGGGGTTAAAACAGCCGGGTTTATCATTAATCTCCAAAAAATGAATTTTTTATAAACACTTTTTTCATCGGTGTTTCTTAAGGTTGCAAGAAGGCTTGTGTCTTTGAATCTGCAACTTGCCTTTGTAAGCATATCTAATGAAAAGGAATAAAAAGGAATGACAATGAAGATGAGCAAAAAGTGTTTGTTAGCCAGTGTTTTGTCTATGGCGGCGGTAAGTGCCCAGGCTGATAACCAGGTCCTGCCGGAGTTAGATATGAAAGATTTACTTCTCTTTCAACAATACATGAACTGTACCGGTACGGCTTATGAGCAATATCCGCCGATAGTGTTAATGCCCGGCTCTCCGGCGCTGGAAAATCCGGGGTTGGCAC
Organism: Thalassomonas actiniarum; assembly: GCF_000948975.2. GTDB lineage: Bacteria > Pseudomonadota > Gammaproteobacteria > Enterobacterales > Alteromonadaceae > Thalassomonas > Thalassomonas actiniarum. The sequence continues at coordinate 5,958,799 of NZ_CP059735.1, read as the reverse complement.
CTGCGCTGGCAAAATGCCAAAGGGTTTATGACGCTGCAAAATCAGCCGGTTAAATTAAGCGGTATTTATGCGGGCGCCTCCAAAGGGAGGCGCTTCGGGACAAGCTAAAGTTATCGCCTTAGTGCTGTTCACCTGCTTTTTCTCCAAAGAAAATGGCAAAAATCAACAAAGCCGCTTACGCTATTTTTTATGCCTGAAATATAAGTCAGACAAGGAACTGCCGAGATGACTATTGAACGAATTGACACTAAACAGCGTATGAGCCGGATAGTGAAACATAATGGCGTGATTTATCTGTGCGGTCAGGTTTGCACCGATTCCACCCGGGGAATAACCGAACAGACGCAAACCATGTTAATGAAAGTTGATGCCTTGCTTGAAGAGGCGGGCAGTGACCGTGAGCATATCTTATCTGCCACTATTTATGTTAAAGATATGAGTTACTTTGCCGAAATGAATGCGGTTTGGGATAGCTGGGTGCCACAGGGCCATGCGCCAGCCCGGGCTTGTGTTACCGCCAATATGGCGCGTGAAGAGCTGCTGGTGGAAATCTCTGTGGTGGCCGCAGAAAAATAAATTGATTCCCGAAAGATAGGGCTGGCCTGACAGCCGTTTTTTATTCCGTTATTAATATATGGGCATGTTTGCTTATTGGCCAAGTCCCTGAAATCATATTTGCGAATAGGCAACTATCACCCCGACCAGCATGGTCATGCCGTAAAAGTAGCCTTTAACTATTCTTCGGCTTAGCGGGGAAGCATGTTTTAATTCCATAAAAATACCTATCACCCAGTGTCCTTTTGCCATCACGATCAGGCAAACAACAATCGTGGCGGTCACACTGGTGTTACCGGTTTCGGCGATGGCGGCGCTGGGCAGGGTCAGGGCGATAAGGCGCAGCCAGATATTGAAGCTTTGTTCGGAACAAGATCTACGGGCGCGTCGGTACAGGTTTGTTAGCATTTGCTGACCTCAAAACATAAATCAATGGGAAAATCAGGATCCACACCAAATCAACCATATGCCAGTAACTGGCGGCGCTTTCCAGGCCTTCATGGGATGACCGGTTGTAATAACCGACAGCCGTTAATATCGCGGTAAAAATGGTGGTGCAGGTGCCTATCAGTACATGCAGCAAGTGGTTGAAGGTAATGTAGTAATAGCCGGCAAAGTAGTAGTTGGTGCGCGGGCTGATCCCTGCCTGTTCGTTTAGCTGGTATTCCCTGGTTTTATTTGTTTCTGTTGATCCCGACTACGATACCATAGCGCATCTGCAGAAGTATTTAGCCTGTTTCAATGACGACTTTATTGGCCTGAGCGAAGATAAAAGTGAAATAGATAAAGCGGTAAAGCTGTATAACATCCGCTACAGCAAAACCTCAGATATCCAGGTGAGCACCCAATACCGGAAAAAACAGATCCCAAAAGATGACGTACATCACGGCAAAGGCGGCGAGCATAGCGCAGCCCATGGTAAACACCACGGCGGCGAGGGAAAACATTATGATACCTCTTCGTTATTTTCATACAGTACTTATATTTATTTCATTGATTTACAGGGCCGGGTGCGGGGAGTTTTTGATACCGCTACCTCGGCAGAAAAACTGGCGAAGTCGATACAAGGCTACTTGCTCGACAACAAGCTTATTTAGCTCAAAATTTAACATTTCTTATTCATTACCCAGAGGAAAATATTATGTTTAATATCTTTAAAAAATCCAAGAAAGAACAGGCAAGCGACGATATGGCGTAGTGTCAAATCAGGTTGACAATGCCCTTGAAGAAAGCCAGGAAACTGAGGAGCCGAGAAGAGTGCACGGTGAAAATGGTGTTTGCTGCGGCAGCTGCGAAGGCCAGTAAATTCGCCTTTTTAAAAGGCGATAAGGATAAAACGAACCATTACTTTGATAAAATTTATCGGGTAATGGTTATCTCTCTTTTATGAAACCTTTGAGGTTTTTTCCCTGTGAGATACCGACGTCATAAAGCAATTTTATTTCCTGTTCAATCTTCCTGAGAAAATTCAATAAAGTCAAATTCTTGATAATGGCGGGGCTTTGTCTTTATATTCTTTTCGCGCATCAACTCCACAATCAAGAGTTGTACAATAAATAAACACTTGTTATATTCGGGTCTGGCAAACTTATCGAAAGATAAGGACGCAAAGCCTACGGCCTAAGGGGAAACCTAGGGTAGCGAGGTTGCAACCTTTGTTTCGGTATGTTCCTAAATGATGAATTATTAGGGCATGCATATGTTTATTTATATAGTTAAACCTGTCTTTACTGCTGTCTCTAAATCCAGAGACAAGTCAATTTTAGTTATTTTTTCCAAGGCGCTTTTACCGTGCTTGCCGGGAAAGCAGGGCAAGGTCTTGCCTGTGAAAACTATCTTATCTTTTTTCAGGGCACAGGGGCGTTATCGAACATCCGAGTATTCGTTTTTAACTGGTCGTTTAAGTTAATACCAATTTTATTAAATATCTAACCATCTCCGGGTGGTCTAAATTTCCAAGTCTTGCGTTGTTTTCAATCACAATAGCTTGCTATTGCTCAATCAAACGCCTCGCCTGCATGGATGCAGGTGCTTAGCTTTAGTCTGGAACGATAAAGGGGTTTCTTGAAAATTTATCCTCACCGAATTTTGGTCATTTACTTAATGCAATTGGCATAAGGAGAAAAGATGTTTCAAAATAAGCAAACCGTAAAAATTGTTTTCGCGCTGGCGATTGCTTTGGCGTGTCTGTCTGTCTTGGCGCAGTTTAATCAAGCCCCCTCCAGCCTTAGTTATATAGTGAAAGGAACAAATACAGATACCATTACCGAACTCACCTTAGCTGCCGGAGGCGAGATCACCCATACGCTTCCCATCATTAATGCCATAGGCGCCAAACTTACCGAGCAGCAAAAACAAACCTTATTACGTTACCCTCAGGTCATTGCCATCTATGCCGATCGCACAATAAATAATGCCGGTAAGGAAGAAGAGCGCGGGGACAGGGCTGGCAGGTGAAAACAACGGACAAACCGGGCTGAACCCGGATTTATATCAAGTGTGCCTGGTAATGGCTGAGGGGACGGTTTATCTCCCGTGTTATTGAGTCTGGCTTTAAGTTTTTCTTCGACCTTATCGTTATTGCTTATTGCTGCAAACTCAAATTTATTGATAAAAATAATACTTAAGTTTTAAACCTTGCCGGACTTTTAGGCATCTTACTAGAGGTTAACTGGAAATGCAGGCGTCGCTATTATCGCAAAAGCGTAAGCAGGCTCAGTTTACCCCCGGATTATTAACCTCAAAAAAGATGGAAGTCACAGATGAAATTAACCTTGTTTTTCCCCTGATATTGTTACTTTTTTCGCAATACTGTGGCGCCGTGATCAAGCGCCATGATATTCCCGCGACAGCTTACCAGGTGGTTAAGCCGCCGGAATATTTGATTGATATGCCCCATGACGGACATGGGGTATTGATTTCACCAAACTGGATAGTGACGGTTGCCCATGTGATTTTTTATGATTATCAGGGCAAGATGATTGATATCGGTGATAAAAGTTATCAGGTAGAAAAAGTTATTATTCACCCGGGTTATAAAAAACCGGATAAGTCTCTGACGCAAGGGGATGCCAAGCCTTTGATGGACTTTTTCAAAAGTAATCATGATATTGCGCTGGTGAAGTTGGCATCGAGTGTTCACGAGGTTGCGCCGATAAAACTCTATAGCGAGGCGGATGAGCTGGGGAAAACCGTAAGCGTTTATGGCAAGGGCTCAACGGGAGACGGGCTTACCGGAGAGGTCAAAGGGACTAAATCTCTTAAGGTCTTAAACCGGTTTGAAAATGAGATCGAAACATTAGAAGCGAACTGGTTATCGCTGAAATTTGATCGCCCGCCCCACGGGCTTGAACTCGAAGGCATTGAAGGCAACGGCGACAGCGGCGGTCCTTCTGTTATCCATAAAAACAATACGCCTTATTTGGCAGGCTTAGTAAGCTGGGATTATTGGCAGGGAGATCTGGCTTCATTTAAAAACGGCCTGTACGGCAATCGTTCTTATCAGGTCAGAATTTCCAGTTATATAAAATGGATCAACCATACCATAAACAACAGCTGATAAGTTTTACCTGAGATAAGGGCTGGTTTCAGTCTGGCGGGGCAGCCGATAGAGTTAAGCTTAACTCTATCGGCGTACAACGTTTTTAGCCTGCTTTTACCAAAAAAATGTCGTTCATCAGCGAAATTATTTTTTGCTGTCACTGTGGTGAAAGCTGATGCTGGCCCGGTAACCGTTGGCGACCTGGCTGAGTTGATACGGCCAGCCAAACTGCCGGGTGAGCTTTTCCACTAATTTCATACCCAGGCCAAACCCCAGCTCTTCTTTTTTGGCATTTGCCTTTATTTGCTTTGAGGTGATATTGGTGATGATAACCTCATGGCCATGCTGGCGGATATCAACATGCCCCTGTTGCGTGTGCTGAAAGGCATTGCGGATCAAGTTGCTGAGCACAATAATACTGGGGGTTACTGCCAGAGCAACCTGGCTGTTATCCACTGCTACCTCGACCGTCACTTCTTTACCGGCAAGCAGATATGCCAGCTCTGCCCGGGTATTTTTCACTAATTCTCCCAGGGCGGTGGTTTCAACGGCCATTTCCGTTTTCCCTTCCCGGCTTAACCATAATAAGGTTTCTGTCATGGATTTCATGGTTAAGCTGGCACGTTGTATCCGGTCGCGGATCTGGCGCTCTTTCTCTGTCGGCGCCGGGCTGATTTTTTCCAGCAAGGCGGCATTGCTTCTGATCACCGCAATCGGGGTGCGCAGTTCGTGGCTGGCGTAACTTAAAAAGGCCTGTTCCCGCTCTACCGCATCGGCGACAGAAGTTAGGTTTTCATGCATCAGCTTGGCTAAGCCGTTGAGCTCTTTGAAGGTAAAGTCGGGGCGCGGCTTGTTTAATTCGTTTATTTTCAAGTTTTTGCCCCATAGTTGCAGCGACTCAACCGGCACGGCAATTTTCTTAAAAATATACAGCAATACCAGGATGAAAATTGCCAGCACCGAAAGGCCTATCAGAATAATGAGGATCATTGGATCGATGAGATAATTATCTTTAGGGTGTTTTTCATGGCGCTTGGCGTGGACATCTTCATTAAAATGGGAAACAAAGACGGTTTTATTATCCCGTTCGACCACAATCAGGGAATATATTTTCTTCGGAGGCTGAATATAAATCCAGTCGATGAATTTACTGTGCAGTTTATTTTTTTCTGCGGGAATGGTTGGAAATTTATCCCGCACCGGCTGGGGCACTTTATGCCATTCGGTGGTGCTATGGTATTTTAATATGGTTTGTTCGCTTTTTCCGTCCTCAGGATATTGCTGGCCAATGTTAAACATCATACTTTCAACCACCATGCCAAAAGAGTCGATAAAAAACCGGGCACTTTGAAAAGAAAGTCCCACCGCTATCAGCAGTATCAGGCCGGTCAATAAGGTAAAAATATAGGTGCGAATACTCATGCTGGGTCAACCTTGGTTATAGCGCTGCTTTTTCTCTTAAGGTAAAGCCGAAGCCGGGTTCGGTCTCTATGGACAAATCTGCCTGCACTTTTTCCAGTTGTTTACGTAAATGATGGATATGTACTTTTAAACTGTTGCTGTCGGGCTGCTCTTCCCCCCAGACGGCATGCATCAGCACAGCGCGGGAGACGGGCTTGGCCGACTCCCGCATCAGTTTTTCCAGCAGTTTAAAGGTGATGGGGGTGAGCTTGAGCTCCCGGCCGTCAAAAAAGGCGACTCTTTCTTTTAACTGCAATACCAGCTTGCCCACGCTGAGTTTGCTGACCTGGCCGCTGCGGCGTTTTGACAGCGCCACTACCCGTATCAGCAACTCTTCAATTTCGAAGGGTTTGACCAGGTAGTCGTCGGTGCCGGCATCAAAGCCTGCCACTTTATCCACTAAGGTATCGCGGGCGGTCAGCATTAAGATCGGGGTATCATTGCTGCTGTCGCGGATTTTCTGGCACAGGGTAAAGCCGTCCATTTCCGGCAGGTTGATATCGAGCAAGATCACCTGGTAATCGTGGGCTTCCACCAGTGCCAGGCCGTGTACGCCATTGGCTGCGTGATCGCAGCTAATGGACTCCACTTCAAAGTAGTCGACCACAGTGGCGGCAAGGTCGATATCGTCTTCAACCAGCAGTATGTTGATGCTCATTTAAACCCTTCTCTTGTGAATGTTGGCCGGTCAGCTTGTGCTTTAACTTTTGCAGTAAAGCGATCGCATCCTGATGCATCATGAGTAATGACGGCACTAAGATCAAGGTGATCAGGGTGGCAAATAAGATCCCGTAACCCAGCGATGCCGCCGCCGGAATAATAAACTGGGCCTGGGCCGAGGTTTCGCTTAATAACGGCATCAGTCCGGCATAGGTGGTAATTGAGGTCAGCAATACCGCCCGTAAGCGCCCGGTACAGGCCAGAACTATGGCATCGGTTATTTTTTCTTTTTTCGCCTTTAAATAATTAAAGCGGGAGACCAGTAGCAGGCTGTCGTTCACCACCACCCCGCTTAAGGCAACAATGCCATTAAAAGATAGAATGCTTAAGACCATGTCATTGAGCCAATGGCCTAAAATCGCGCCGACCAGGCCAAAGGGAATGGCGGTCATAATAATCAACGGCTGTACATAAGAGCGCAGCGGAATGGCCAGCAGGATATAAATTGCCGCCATCGCCATAATAAATAAACGTGTCATCGAGCTGGCGGTTTCCTGCTGCTGCTCGGCTTCTCCGGCAAAGTGAATGGCCAGATCCGGATAACGGCTTTCCAGGGCCGGGATCAGGGATTTTTTCAGTTCGCTTACCAGCTCGTTTGAAGAAATAATGTCTTTGTCGACACGGGCGCTGACATAAACCGCCGGTAAACCGGAGATGCGGGTCATTTCGTTTTGCTGATACTCTGAAGTAACTTTTGCCACTACCGCCAATGGCACGACCTGACCGTTATCAAGCCTGATATTGGCTTTCATCACATCGTTAACGGTTTGTCTTTCGCTTTCCGGGTAGCGGATCCTGACCTTAACTTCGTCTTTGCCCCTTTGGTAGCGCTGGACTATTTCTCCGCCAAAGGCCTGTAATACCTGGCGTGATAATCCTTGTGTGGTCAGCCCCAGCGACAGCCCCTGCTCGGTCAGGGTAAATCTCAGTTGTGCCTGGCCGGAATCGAAATTATCGTCGATACCGCTGACCCCGGCTATCTGGCTGATGGCGCCTTTGATTTCCTGTCCCGCCTCGCGGATGGTATCGGTATTCCAGGCTTTTAATTCTACCTTGAAATTGTCCCGGCCGCCGAAACCTGAGCGGATATCGAGTTTGCGCACCCCTTCGGGTTTTTGGGCGATAGTTTTCCATACCCGGGCAAATTCGTTTAAACCATAAGGGGCGCTGTCGGTTAATTCCACCACGATAGTGCCGGACAGATCGCTTTCGCCGATCACCTCTATGGTATCGATAGCACTGCCTTGCCAGTTATGTTCTGCCGCCAGTTGCTCATCGGCGCTGATTGCCGCCCGTTCGATAAAGCTGAGGTTTTTACGGGTCTGACCGAAACTGGCATCGTTTTGCATGCTCATGTCGGCCTGGATCACGCTGCCGGGAATATCCGGGAAAAAAGCGACCCTCACCCCGCCATTTTGCGGCATGCCGATCACGAGAATAAACACGGCAATAAAAACAAACATCACGCCGTAGCGGTAGCTGATGGCTTTTTCTATGGTGGGTTTATATAACTTGTCGTTAAACCATTGCAGGCCAGAATCCGCCTTGGCCTGGAGGCGGGGCCAGAGGTTGGCCAGGCCCGGTTTTACTTCTCTGCGGGTGTTTAAATGGGCCAGATGCGAGGGTAAGATCAGCTTGGATTCTACCACCGACAGCAACAGGCAAATGGTGACGATAACGGCAAACTGCGAATAAACATGCCCCATGCCGCCTTCAACATTGGCCAGGGCGATAAAGGTGGCAACTGTGGTTAACACCCCGAAAATGGTCGGCACGGCGACCTTTTGCGTACCGGCTATGGTGCTGTTGAGACTGTCCCCCTGGCTTTTGCGGGTGGCGTAGATGCTTTCGCCGACCACTACGGCATCGTCGACCACTATGCCCAGTGCCAGGATAAAGCCAAAGGTAGTCATTTCATTGATGGTCATGCCGGTAAAGCTGTCGGTCATGAAAAATAAGGTGCCGCAAAAGATAAAGGGTAAACCGGCGGTGACCCAAAAGGCGACCCGCAGGTTTAAAAACAGCGCCAGTACCAGGAATACCAGGGCAATGCCGGATAAGGCATTTTTGATCAGTAGTGCCAGGCGGTCGCGAATTAAGGTGCCGCCGTCATCCCAGGTTTCCATGGTCATGTTTTGCGGTAATAAGGCGCTTTCCTGCCACTTGGCCACCACTAGCTCCGCCTGCTCGACAATTTTCAGGACGTCGCCGTGTTCATCGACCTTGATTTCTACCCCTATGCCGGGTTTGCCGTTATAGCGGCCGACCACGAAAACATCATCGGCAAAGTCGTCTTCTATTTTTGCGACATCGCCAAGTTTGATCTGGCTGCCGTCGGCTAAGGTCACCAGGGGAATATTGGCAAACTCTTTTTGCCGGTAGGCCTGTTCTGCGACTTTAAGGCGTACTACCTTGTTTTCGTTGCGCAAACTGGTGGAAATGGCGGTGGAGGACTCGTTATTGACGATATTGGCAATATCGGAAAATGACAGCTGATAGGCCTGGAGTTTTTGCTCGTCAAGCTCAATCGACATCATGGGCTCGGCCTTGCCTTTGATCTCGACATTGGAAATCGCCGCTTGTGCCAGCAGATCCACTTTCAGCCGCTCGGCGACGGCCTGCAGAGCGCTGCGGTCGCTGTCACCAAAAATTTTTACCGAATAGGCGTGTTGCAAGCGGCTTTGTTTATCGATAACCGGCTTTTCTGCATCGCCGGGAAAGTTATAAATGGCATCCACCTTGGCTTTGACATCCCGCAGCAGTATGTCCAAATCGTAGCCGGACAAGGCTTCCACCGTTACCCTGCTGCCGCTGGCATTTGAGGTCGAGGAAATGCGCTTAATGCCTTGTACGTTGGCCAGCGCTTCTTCTATTTTTATGGCAATGCCTTCTTCCGACAGCTTGGCATCGCCGCTGTCATAGGTCATGGATACCGTGATCGAGTCCGTCGGCCAGGGAGGAAAGGCCTCTTTTCTTAGCTGGTTAAAAGACATGATGCCCAAAAAGATGATGGCGAGCATCAGCAGGTTTGCCGCCACCGAATTGCCGGCAAACCAGGCAATGATACCTTGAGGTTTATTAACATCTGTCATTATATTGTTTCCTCGGCATTTACTTTGGTGCTAACTTCGGTACTCACTTCGGCTTTAGTTTCGACCCGGGCATCGACTTTCATGTCCTGTAAATAACTCGACAGCGGCCGGCTGACGATTTGTGCCCGGCTTTTATTCTCCAGCGGCTGCACATAGATATGTTTGCCCCGGGCAAAAACGACCTTAACGGATAAAAAGTCCAATACGCCGTTTTCATTTACCTGCCACACGGTATTACTGTCGATTAATGCCGATGCCGGCAGTTGCCATAAGCGGTCCACGGCGCTGCCGCTCAGGGTGGCTTTTACGAAAGTCCCCGGGAAGAGCGGGGTTTGCTGTTTGATCGGGTTGTTGACAACGGCGACTAAAGCGCGCTGGCGGCTCTGGCTGTCGATATGCTGCTCGAAACGGTCGAACTGCGCAGTCCATTGTTTTTCAGAGCCTTCGTCGTTAAGTTGTATCTGAATATCTGTTAACTTTTCACTGCCGCCTGTGGCTGGTAATAACTGCCACTGCTGCAGGGATAAGGGCAGGGCAACTTCAAATAAGGCAATATCATATAACTCACCCAGGGCACTTCCCGCCTGGACATTGCTGCCTATTTGTATTTCTTTGGCGACCACCAGGGCCTCGAACGGCGCCGTTATCCGGGTTTGCGCCAAATCATATTCCGCTTTAGCAACGGCTTTGCTGGCCATGGCATATTTGGCTTTGGCGGCGGCCAGTTGCGGTTTTCGCAATACCAGATCAGATGCCTGCTCATTGGCCAACCCCGACTGCTGCCATTCCTGCGCTGCCTGGGTACTGTTTAATTCTTCCTGTGCCAGGGCGAGTGTGGCATCGGCTAAATTTGCCCGGGCGTCTGCCAATGCCTGCTGATAAATAATAGGTTCAATTTTTGCCAGCAACTCTCCTTTCTCTAAGGTTTTACCGCTGAGAAATTTGGGGGATAAATAGGTGATTTGGCCGCTGACCTGAGAGGTTAAGGTCAGCTGGTTTCTCGATTTTACTTCACCGTAAGCGGTAATGGACGCCCGGTGACTGATGGGGGCTACCTCGGTTACCGACACCACAGGATATTGGGGCGCGACTTTAGGCGCAGGAGTATGTTGCTGATTTGCCGATAATACGCCGTTAATAGCAACGGCAATAAAAATGCTGGCGAAACCGCCTAAGGTGATAAGAGATTTTCTGGTTAATATTGGCATGCCGTTATACTCCTAAGCCCAGCGCCAAACCTAAGGTGATGCGGTTGTTTAATTTCTGATAGGTGAGCTGGGTGACTTGTGTTTGTAGTGAAAAAGTTTGTTGTTGAACCTGCAGTAAATCAATTAAAGATACCGTGCCCTGGCGATAGCGCTCGGTATAGGTGATTTCGCTGCGTCTTGCGCTTTGCAGGGCGGATTCCGTTAAGACCAGGCGTTTGCTGATGGCTTGTTCCTGGGCTATGGCGTTATCCACTTCGTTGACCGCAGAAAGTAAGGTTTCCTGAAAAGCCCAATAGCTTTTTTCCGCGCTTAACCGGGCGATCTCTACTTCACTTTTAAGTTTACCGGCATTAAAAACCGGGGCGGTTAACTGGCCAAGCAACTGCCAGGCATTGCTGCCGAATAAGGCATCATGCAGGTTGGTGTTCGTACTGCTAAGTGAGGCTGACAGGGACAGGTCAGGCAGCAGGGCTTTATAGGCCACCTTATGCCGGTATTGGTCGGCAATGATGCCTTGATAAGCCTGCTGTAAATCCGGGCGGCGCGCCAGGTTTTGCGACTGTATTTTATCCAAAGGCATAACGACCTGTGGAAATTCACTGCGGTATATCAGTTGGTTTTTTGTTACCCCGGTAAGCAAAGCCAGGTTTCTTAATGCCTGTTGATATTGTTCCTGGTATTCCACTAATGTCGCCTGGCTGCTTTGGGTCGACGACTTGGCGGTATCCAGGTCTTTTAAGTCAATCAAACCTTTACGGTAACGGTCGACAATCACGCTTTCGTTGGTTTTTAAGGTGGAGACCTTACGTTTTTCAATATCGATAAGCTGTGCATATTGCACCAGGGTGAGATAGGACTGCATTATATTTGCTGCCAGTAAATCCCGCGCTCCCTGATAGGCATAACCGGAGGCGGCCAGGTTGGCTTCCCCGGCACTGGTGGCGTTGGCAAGTTGCTGCCATATATCTACTGTCCATGCCACGCTAAGGCCGGGGTTGTAATTTGCCGAATTCGCTTCCGTCTTAGTGGCATTGAGCTGAGCTGAAATATCCGGCCATTGTGCTGTTGAGGTAACCTTGAGCTGCTGCTCTGCTGTTTTCAGGGTTAACCAGGTTTGCTGTAATCCCGGGTTATTGGCGAGTGCTGTGGTAATTAAATGATTGACTTCCCCTATTGCCAATAACTCTGTTAAGGGGATAGCAGCGGTTTGGTTTGCCTGCTCGAAACTTGTCTTTGCCAGGGCCTGCAGTTGAGTACTTGCTTTATCATCAAAAGCAACATCGTCAAATGTCGAGCATGCGCTCAATAAACAAAGGCTTATGATGCTGATAAAGTATGTTGGCTGCTTCATGAATAACCTCACGTATTAAAGTAAGGCTAAAGTTTACGCTTAGGGGCGTTAAATCAGGGTTAAGAAATCTTTCTCTGTTTCGATTATCTTTGACTGACAGCTGAGTTTCGGTCTCAAGTCAGTTAAACAGCGGGTGTGCCAGTTGCTTGATATCTGCTTGTGGAGAGCGGCTGGAGCTGAACAACAGCTTGTTTTCTAAAGGCAGCATGGTTAAGGAGCCGCCCCCTTGAAAGGTTTTTCTCGGTAGGCGAATAAGGGGGGTTAGCTTCTCCCTGGCAAAGTCATAGCGCATCAATTGCTGAGCTTTGGCTAAACTTTGTTTGAAATAAATGCCCCCCTGAAAGTAATGCCAGCTATAAAGGCCATTAAAAATATTTCCCGAAATTTTTATTTGCGCACTGTTGTCGTCGGCGAAATTTCGATACCACAAACCTTTACTTAGGCTGGTATATAAGAGTTCATTTTCGGAGATCATGACGCCATATCTGGCATCATCATCAGTGAGTTGCTGATAACTGCTGCTGTCGATGGCAAACCGGAAAAGATCTTTACCGTCGTCATGGGGCACAGATGAAATAATGGCGCTGCCATCCGGGCTCCAGCCGGGGCGGTTATAAGTGGTAAAAGGCGCTTTGATGGCGGTAATTTTATGGGTCGCGACATCGAGTATATAGAGGCTTTCCTTTTGCTCATCCGGGGTTGGCGCTAAAAAGGCAATTTTATCCCCCTGATGCGACCAGGCCGGATAACGTATGGTGCGTTTAAACTGGGTTAGCTGCTGACGGTTCTGGCCATTGGCATCGGCAAGCCATAGCTCATAAAAACCGGACTCATTGGAGACATAAACAATCTGTCTTGCCTGGCTTGAGTAGTCGGGATACAGGTAGCTGAATTCCGACTGCAGCAGGGGAAACGGGCTGGTGGCAACCTCCGTATTTAAGGCAAAACTGGCGAGTTGATAATTTTCTTTGCGCTGGTGATAAAAAAGCGCGCCGCTGCGTTTGGCAAATGCCGGATAGCTAAAGCCTTCGATGCCGATATCCTGCTTGGTTAAGCTGTTAACATTTAAAATAAACCCCCGGCGAATATCTGCCCTTTGGGTGGCATAAACCAGGTATTGTCCTTGCGGGTGCCAGCTGAGGCCGACAATATCTTCTTCTCCCGCGGTTAAAGGTTTTTCAGCCTTAGTGGCTAAATCAATGAGATAAAGGTTTTCATTAAAACGGTTAACGCGCCGGGTTACGGCTACACTCTGGCCGTCGGGGGAAAAAGCAAAATCCCTGTCTTTATAACCGCAATTTGTCAGGCAGGAAAAGCGTCTTGGTTTTTGCCCGCGGTTTTCCAGGTCGAAAAAATAGATGCCGCTATATTCTTCCCCCGGCTCGGAGCCGCGAAAAGCCAGGGTTTTATCGTCGGGGGAAATATCTATGTAATAGTAGCCGCCGGTTGCCGGGCAAGCCGTCAGGTTGGTTTCCTGGTTTAAGGCAATATTGAGTTCGACTATGTCGCAGCTATTCTGTTTGCTGTGATAGCGGGCAAAATATAAGGAGTTGCCGGAATGGCTCCACACAGAATGCCCTTCACTGGCGCTGTCAAAGGTTAATTGTTTTGCGGCAACCTTGGGGTGCTGTAAATCTTTCAGGTAAAGGTTGCTGGCACCGGTTTGCGTGCGCCATTGATAGGCGATATAACGGCCATCGGGCGAAGGGGCCGGAAATAATTCTGTGCCCGGGTCTTTGGTTATCTGGGTGATTTTGGTCTGGGGCAGCGGTTTGGCTTGATTGAAAAAATAATTCCCAGCTAAAACCAGGAGTAAACACAGTAATAACAGTATTGCTGCCTGGGGGCGCTTGGTTTTTTGAGTTGGGCTTGCAGCCGTAGCTGTTGCCGGAGAAAAACTTGTTTCGGCTATTTCTGGGGTTTGCTTATTCCATTGGGGCTGGATTAATAATCTGTAGCCGACCTTACGTATGGTTTCGATCACTTCGCCGTCTTCAATCACGGCATTAAGTTTTTGTCTTAAATGCCAGATAGCGTTGGTCAGGCCTTTTTCGCCGACATATTCATTGCCGCCCCAAACCTGGTTGATCAATTCTTCCCGGGGGATCACCCTGGGATATTCCCGGGCGAGATAATATAAGACTTCAATGAATTTAGGTTGCAGCGATTGTTTATCCTGTTCGGCAATTTTAATGGCAGACTCAAGCGGCAGTACATGGCAACAGCCAATAGAAAAAGCTTGATTGACCTTCATATGTATTTTTGAGCCTTAGTGAATGCGTGCACTGGGTAATATCCATTGATGCCTGCATATTAAAGCTTATTGCCGGTTTTGTTAATCTTTCTATCGCCAGGAGCCGGAGTTTTCAGGTGGAATATTTGCTTAAAAGCCGGTTTTATTTAATTGGCTGCGGCTAATGAAACTTTATTTTACTCGTCTTCAACTTGTTGTTATTTATGCTGAAAACTAAAAAAGAGATTAAATAGATATAGAATAGATTTGCCAGAGATTGTAGTTATCTGCCCCATTTCATAAAAGATAACACTAAGGGGAAAAATTAAAACAAACTTTAGCAAACAAAATAACACTAGCCTCTTTGTTCCAGGCAATCACTCAGGCAAATTTTTGCTGTAATGCTTGCGAGGAATAGCAACATGATTTTAGGGAGATAACATGAATAAAAATTTGATCACTTTGGCTATCCTGGCGGGCAGCTCTTTAATGAGTTTACAGGTGTTGGCTTTTGCCGATAACGAACAGCGGGTTGAACAAGAGGTAAGTCGCACGGCAATAAATCAACAGCCGATAGTGGAAAATAAGCTCGAAGACGATAAAGTAGAAAAAATTACCATTACCGGCTCCCGCTTGCGCCGCGACAGCTTCAGTGTCGCCACCCCTTTGGTCACCATCAGCAGAGAAGCGATTGAAGATGCCGGTATCGGTTCGCTTTCGACGATTTTGGTGGAAGAAATTCCCGCACTGTCACAAAGCTTAAGCAATACCAATACCCAGTCGAGTATCACAGGTACCGGTATCTCTACCGTCAACCTGCGTAACTTAGGCTCAGATCGTACCTTAACCCTGATTGACGGCCGGCGTGTGGTGTCCAATTCCTACAACGGCAACTATGTCAGTTTAAGTACCATACCGGCGGGCATGGTGGAAAAGGTGGAAGTGATCACCGGCGGGGCTTCGGCAACTTATGGCTCTGATGCCATTGCCGGTGTGGTCAACATTATTACCCAGCAAGACAAGGAAGGCTTGGAATTTAAAGTACGCAGCGGTGAAACCCCGGAAGGCGGCGGTGAAGAGTTAACCCTGGATTTAAACTACGGCACTGATTTTAATGAGGGCCGGGGCTATTTTTATTTCAGCACCACGTATGACAAACAGGGGGAAATTGCCTGGAATGAAAGGGACAGGGCAGCGATAGAAACCGACTTTGATTATGACGAAGACCGTATGTGTAATACCAACGGCACCATAGACGGAGATCAGTGCGTGCGCGATATCAGCCAAGATGACTGGCGTGCCCGCTCCGACGGTTTGCCCGGCGGTGTTTTTGTTGAAGGCAGCGGCGGTATAGGAGGTTTTTGGTATAACAGCGATGGTCTGCAAAGTGAGTGGAATGAAGAACGTGACGGGGTCAATTATCGCCAGTGGGATAAACTCAGGACACCGGAAGATACCTTGTCCACAGCTTTTAAGGTGAATTATGATTTAACCGACGACATCACCAGCTTTTTTCAAATCCAGTACAGCAATAATCAGTCGGTCAATGTTAAAGCCCCGGAAGATGAATACGAAGGCTCGTTAGTGCTGGTGATAGATCCGGTCACCGGCGAAACCTCACGGGTGAAAAGCAGCAAAATCCCGTTAACCAATCCTTATATCCCGGAAGAAATTTTGGCGGCGACCGACTCGGATATTAAATGGGATCGCCGCATGTATGAAGTGGGCAATGTCACCACAGACAACGAGCGTGAAACCATCCGCACCTGGGCAGGCTTGCAGGGCACTTTATTTGACGGCGACTGGGACTGGGATGTGTCCGTGGGGTACGGTAATTTCCAGCAAGAGCAAAAACGCCTGAATGAAATTAACGTATTAAACCTGAAACAGGCATTAGATGCCGAATATGGTGAAGACGGGGTTACGATACAATGCGCCGATGCTGATGCCAGGGCGGCGGGTTGTGTGCCGGTGAACCTGTTTGGCGAAGGCTCGATCACAGAAGAGGCGGCGGACTGGATCCGCGCCAACCCCACCATCAGCAAAGAAATCGAACAGCTGAGTTTTATCGGTTATATCGCCGGAGACTTATTTGCCCTGCCGGCCGGTCCTGTACCTGTGGTTATCGGCGCCGAATATCGTAAAGATAAACAAAAAATCGCTACCAGCTATGATCAGCAATATGGCGGTATTACCTTTAATATCGTGCCGGCATTCTCAGGGGAAATTGATGTTAAAGAAGTGTTTGTCGAGGCGGCCTTCCCGCTGCTGGCGGATGCGCCGCTGGCTAAGTCGTTAACGGCGGAAACTTCTCTGCGTCTGGCGGATTACAGCCATGAAAATATCGACCTGATGTCGAGTTATAAACTCGGATTAACCTGGCAGCCGATAGAAGGTTATATGTTGCGTGCCAACTATGCCCGCGCACAACGCGCCCCGAATATTACCGAAGTCTTGTCCCCGGCACGCGGCGATTATGATGACTATGTTGATATTTGTGAAGGGGTAACCGCCAACTCTACCGGTGCCGGTCACGACAACTGCCGTAAAGAGGCCAGCATTGCCGCCCTGATCAGCGAAGATCCGAATTTTGCTTTGGCCGATGAAAACAGCGGTTATTCTCCCAATGCCGGTAATGATCAGTTAAAAGAAGAAACCGGTGATACCTATACCTTTGGTATTAGTATGGCGCCCGGTTTTATCGAAAACCTGCAGTTGGCGGTTGATTATTATGACATTACCGTTGATGGTGCGATTGAAGAAATTGATAACAATGAAATTATCAATCAGTGTTATAACTCTTCAAGGGAATGGGGCGAGTCGAATGAGTTCTGTAATCAAATTACCCGCGACAGCGACGGGCAAATTGTTGAAGTGATGCAGCGCTTATATAACGTCGGTGAACTATCCACCCGGGGTTATGATATTGCCCTGGCGTATCAATATGATTTGGGGGATTTAGGTGCCCTGAAATTTAAAGCCGATATGACCCATGTGATCGAATATACCAAAACTTACCTGGGTAACGATGGCGAAGAAACCCTGAATTACAAAGGTGAACTTGAGTCGGGTATTTTTGACGACAGTGCTTCTGCTTCTGTGACCTGGAGTAATGATAACTGGCGCATCAGCTGGAGCACTAAGTATAAAAGTGCTATTGTCGACAGCCATGAACGGGTGGAGGAGCATCAAGCAATGTTTGCGGCAAACGATGAAAACTGTGCTGCAGGGCTGGATTCATGTATTCTTGACCCGGAAACACCTAATTACCTGTATTACGGCTCTTATATCAAACATAACTTCTCCGCTTCTTATACCACACAGTGGCAAGAGAGTGAGGTTCGTGTTTTTGCCGGCGTAAACAATGTATTTGATGACAAGGGACCGTTTGTCGCCCGCGGTGGTGCCGTGGGGGAAACCGGCGTAGGTAACTTCGGCAGCAGCTATGGCGGTGGTGTCGGTCGTTTCCTTTACCTGGGCAGTGAAGTTAAATTCTAACCTTTGTAAGCCAGGTTTTTTATTACGGCGATATGTTGCTCCTCTAGGGCTGGCATACCGCCGCTTTTATACTCGCTGATAAGTGGGCTTTACTTTTTATAACCGGATATAAACAATGATGTTTTCATTTATGCCGAAATTAGCCGCAAAGCTATGGCTAAGCGGCTTAGCGCTCGCTTTTACCGTCCAGGCTGATGCCGGAGAAACATTGCCTTTAGTTGATGATGGCCCTTATATCTCCATCGAAGGGAATAAGTTAAACGCACAATGGTTTTGCCAAAGTAAGCTGAGATCCAGGCATGTCAGCTTGGAACAGTTACCCCAGCAGTTTTATTACTGTGATCGCAGCACGGCGGCCGTGGTAGAAAGTTTAGCGGTGCCCGGTGATGCCGTCAGCTATCAGGGGGATTTTAAAGTTGCTGCTATCAGTGACTTTCACGGCCAGTATGATTTGGTGATCAAATTGTTAACTAATAACAAGATCATTGATGGCAATGGCGACTGGGCTTTTGGTAACGGGCATTTTGTTATCACCGGTGATGTTTTCGACCGCGGCGACAAGGTCACCGAGTTATTATGGTTTTTATATCATCTGGAAAACCAGGCAGAGCGTGCCGGCGGCAAGGTGCACTTATTGTTAGGCAATCATGAGGTGATGGTGTTAAACGGTGATTTGCGCTACCTGCATCCTAAATATGTGGAGACGGCCAAACTATTCGATACCCCGTTTGAGCAGTTATTTGCGCAAGATACTGTCCTGGGCAGCTGGTTGCGCAGTAAATCTGTGTTGGTGAAAGTCAACGACATGTTATTTGCCCACGGCGGTTTCCATCCCGAGCTGGCGAAAGAAGCCAGAAGTCTGGAGGATATTAACCGGGTATTTAAACAAAACCTGGTGAAAAGCGAGTTGGCACAGCCGCGCCAGGGCTGGAGTAAGGAATTACATGGCGGCAAAGGCCCTATCTGGTATCGGGGATATTTTAAGGGCGAGGATAATGGTGCCAGCAGCGAAGAAATTGATTTATTGTTAAAACATTTTGCTATTAAACACCTGGTGGTCGGTCATACTTCCCAAAAACAGGTTGAAACCCGCTATCAGGGCCGGGTGATTGCTATAGACTCCAGCATTAAAAAGGGCCGCTATGGCGAAATTTTGCTGATTGACGGCAAGCAAAAATGGCGCGGGACTTTAGCCGGTGAAAAGGTAGCTTTGTAAGCTATTTGAGTACCTGAAAATACCCGCTTAATCTCTTATCCTAAAAGCGGGAAATAAGCCTTGGTTAAGGCGGTACCTTTATTTTCTTCTACGCCTTTAATGGCAAAATCAAATGAAATGAAGGGCTTAATAATGGAATGTAGAGAAAGGTTACCTAGAAAGTTTTCAAATGGCGTCTTAGGCATAGAATAATGCCGGTGAAGCTGGCAATGAATATTTAAAGGTGTTAATCCTCCTGCCATAATTTACTATATCTATCAGCATTAGTCGGACAGTATCACCTTAGTCCGGCTTATAAGCCCTGCTTGTTTATCTTTGGCTGACAAGTAATAGTTTGGAAGTATGATGATGTCTGAAGTAAATCTGGCTGTTCCCTACCGGGAACTACCCTTTAACAAGCAAGGGACGGATTATTTTGTCGGTGATATTCACGGCTGTTATCACTTGCTGCTCGAACAATTAAAACAGCTTAACTTCAGTGATAATGATCGTTTGATCGCCATGGGAGATCTTATTGATCGCGGCCGGGATTCAGCCTTATGCTTGCGCCTGCTGGAACAGCCCTGGTTTTTTTCTGTGCTGGGCAACCATGAGCATATGTTCCTTCAGGCCTGTGAGGTGCATATCAAGGGGGCGGAGCACTGCTATGATAGCGAGGCGATTCATTTCTGGTACCGGCATTGCCTTAATGGCGGTGATTGGCTCGGCCAGTATACAGGGGATGAAATCCGGGTATTTAAAACCCTGATCGAACAACACTGTTCGCTGGCCTTGTCGGTAGAAACCGGGGTTGCTAAACAAAAGCTTGGTGTGACTCATGCGGCGGTGCCGGATGACTGGCAAAAACTAAAAAGCAATGATTACCTGCTTGCCAACTTGAAAGCACTTTTATGGGATAGAAGGCAATTTCAAAATGACAGGCCCAAAGCAAGTAAAAATATTGCCCTGACGGTGCATGGCCATAATGCCTGCCAGGCGGTTATTAAAAAAGCCAACCGAGTGTATATAGATACCCGCCAGCGCTCAGGCAGGTTTACTATTTTGAGCTTACCGCAGCTGTTTGCATTATAGCTTGTACTCTAGCCAAAGGGCCCTCGGGCGTTCATAAAACCGGCGATTATTAGAGTGATTATTCTGAATATAAAATTAGTTACATAAATAAAGGGAGGAATCGGTGCTAACGCTAGTAATATCAACGTATTTAGATTAAATTTGCCGCCCTATTTTATCCTTTAGAAGAACAACAGTTTATAAGAGCGCCTTATGTTAGAAAATACTCTCCCCCAACTCGAACAACTGATCGAACAAATTCTCGAAAAAAATAATGTTTTAAAAGCCCAGGTGAAAGAGCTTGAACAGCAGAAAAGCGATTTGATGGAAGAAAACGAAAGCCTGCAGCTTGAAGTGATGGAAAGCGAAGAAAAACAAAAACAAGCCAGCACTTCGCTGGAAAACCTGTTAGCTAAGTTGCAAAGTGTCCAAGAGGCGTCTTAATGCCGGCGGATAACTCCAGAGGGATCTGTGTTGAAATTATGGGTAAGCAACATCAGTTTGCCTGCCCGGCGGATCAGGAAGAAGGTTTAAAGCAGGCCGCAACTAACCTGGATGTTATGTTTAGGGATATCAAACAGCAATCGGGCATGGCCAGTAATGAGCGTGCTTTATTGGTCGCGGCCCTTAACTTAAGTCATCAGTTATTAAGTGCCAACAATAAAATCGATGCTTGCCAGCAACGGCTAGGGGCCTTGGCCGCCTCTTTAAAAGCAGCCGCCAACGCTTAGTTTAATTTCCACTACCAAGCAGTGCTTATTTACTGGTAGTGGATAATTAAAACAACACCTTAAATGCCATATCATAGCGCGCATCTAAAGCGTTATTTAACTCAAGATGCTTAACCTGAATTATTTTCGTTCCAATACCTTTCATATTGACTTGTAAGTATCTGTTTGCAAGACTGTATTTAAATTAACCTTCTGTTTTTCGCATTATTGTTTTCAAGGAAGAAAATCATGTCAGCAGCCGAAATAGTCGCCAATGAGCGATTAATTGAATCAATTAAAATCGTGATGGAAAAACTGAAACCGGTGAATTGATTGGTGAGTGTAATGCCCGTTAATCTAGCCAATATATATCGTAAAATGTACTCGTCTAAGTTTTTTATTTGCCTTTCGAGCGTGGTTATATTAGCCGTACTGACTTTAATTGATCTGGCTGTGGTTAATACAATCGTCTCTGGTGTTATTTTGATATTAGCCGGGGGGTGTTATTGGTTGTGTTACTCTCTTTGGATAAACCGTAAAGAAAGCTCCAAGCAGGCTTCTGTGAAGTTAAGTTCCAGGCTGGCAATGGTTTTGTTGCTGGCGCCGTTTTGTGCACTATTTATTTTTTTCTCTTACTATTTACTTCGTTATGAGGCTTTTGAGGTGATGTGCCGGTTTGGCTCATGTGCATTTGGGCCATATGGTTGGGTGGTAGCTTTGTTGTCTTTTGGGTGTGCTCTTTTATTTATTATTGTTTGTTATCTACTGGTTTTTACCTTTACATACTCAAGTAAAAACCAATAGCACTGACTTTGTTTTACAATAAACTCAGTGCCGCCTGGGGCAGCTGATTGGCCTGGGATAAAACGCTGGTGCCGGCCTGTTGCAAAATTTGCTGTTTGGTCATTTGCGAGGTTTCAAAGGCGTAATCGGTATCCTGGATGCGGCCTCTGGATTCTGTGGTATTTTCTGCCATATTGGCGAGGTTTTTAATGGTATGGTTAAAACGGTTTTGAATCGCCCCCAGGGTTGCCCGGCTGCTGTCTATCTGGGTTAATGCGGCATCAATCACTTCTACCGCAGATTGGGCGCCGACGGCATCTGCGCCGGAGATATCCAGGTTATCTATGGTATTTAATGTGGCTGTTCCGCCGCTATTTCCGGCAGCTCCGGCCGCCCCCAGTGCCAGGTAATGATTAACGGCGCTGCCGGAGACACTGATTTTGTCGGCTGAGGACAAGTGTAATTCCGCGCCTTGATGCACGCCATTGACATGACCGGAAGCCGGGATGCTGGTCCCGTTTTTTTCCAGCTCAACCGTGGCGGAATTGGAGATGTTAATACCGTCGACATCTTCAGCCACCAGCTCTATGGCGCCTGCGCCGCCGTTAAGCTCGGGATCATATACCGCAAAATAACCGTTGCTGGTAAGGTCTGCGGCGAGCTTTTCCATATCCCCTGCGTAATCGGCGAGATCAAAGCTGTCGACAGCATCATAGCTGGAGCCGTTATAACCTTTGACGAATTCCAGGGTGCCGGTATCGGCTGAGGTTAAGTTCTGAATGCGGGTGGTTAATTGTGCACTGGCACCTATACCCGGTACGGCATTGTTCAGGGTGTCGGCGATCACCGCGGCGGCATCGCCGGCAGGCAGGCTGATACTGGTGCCGTTGATATTCCAATTGTCACTGGTGAGGGGATCGTCTGTGCCCATCTCTCCCGCCAGCAGGAAACCTATATTGGAGACGCCGCTATGCCTGGGCTCGCCGTTGACCTGGTAGGCACCTATAGCATCGGAGGAGAAGTTTTTTAAGGTGATATTCAAGGTTTCATTGGCATTGGCCCCCACCTGAAACCCCCGGGTGCCAAAACTGCCGTCGAGTAAGCGCATGTCGCCAAAATGGGTGCTTTCTGTGATCAGGGTCAGCTCTTGTTGCAGGCTGCTCATTTCCTGTTGCAGCGCATCACGGTCTTCAAGATTGTTGATGCCGTTGGCGGCTTGCAGGGATAATTCGCGCATCCTTTGTAAGATAGCGGTGGATTCAATTAAGGCCCCTTCAGCGGTTTGCGCAATAGAGATACCGTCGCTGGCGTTTCGCTGCGCCAGGTTAAGGCCATTGATCTGTGAGGTCAGGTTACCGGAAATTTGAATGCCGGCGGCATCATCTTTGGCGCTGTTGATACGCATGCCGGAAGTAATACGCTGCATAGACGTCGCAAGGCCCTGGGTCGATTTCGCCAGATTGCGCTGTACATGTAGGGATTCAATATTACTGGTTACGACCAATGCCATAAAAGTTTCCTTGCCACGGTTATAGCCATAAGCCTGCCTTGTCGTGGCTATGGATTAACGTGATGACTTACTTAATAAAAACGCCCAAAGAAAATTCCGGCAATCTTTTGACGTTGTGATGCCTTTATGGCTTAAAGCATGAATGATGCCAGTAAATCATTTTTTCCCGAACCGGGCTAAACCCTCGTTGTATCGGGGAGTTATCTGCTGGTGCACTTATGGATTAAAAAGTACGGCATAAAAACTATAGGGTAAGGCGGCAAAGGCATGCCCGTAAACTGATCTGGCGGCAGTTTTTCGCCGTGAAAATACATGAATATCTTAGTTCATTAACAGATCGCAGAGGTTCTGACCTGGGATTATGTGAGGCTCGCTTGCAGACTTGATAATTTTCCCGTTATTTATATCTATCTGATGTAATGTTCCCCGGCTGGGATAATCGCTCACAGCGACCAAGATGTTGTTGCACAGCGTCGGGGTAACAGAGCGCCAGGCAATATCTACCCGCCAGTTTTTTGTGATTGAATAACAATGGCCCCGGGTATAATCGGCGCTCGCTAAGGGAGTGGGGACGCAGGCGATCAAGGCTTTTTCGCTGGTGATGACCCTGGAGTGTGCGGTGAGCGTCAGCGGATGTTCCCGCCACTGGTTGTCGCTCTTGATTTGGGTTTGACCGGTTTCATCGAGCAGGTAGAGCTGTTTTTTATAGAAAAATAACTGTTCAACCGCCTGGTTTTGCGGCCACTGTATTTGCCCGTTGAGCTGCTTGCTGATAAATACCAGGTAAGGGTGGTTAATGTTTTTGTTGTCAATTTTAAAACCCGCGAGATAAAGGCCTTCCGGGGTATCAAAAGCATAATAGGCATTGTCTAAACCGGTATTAACCTCAGCCAGTGGTGAAAATACCCTGCCGTCATAGCGCCATTGTAATTTGGATTTTTCCACCACGGCGCAGGAATTTAACCAGGAACAAAGCAATATCACGCCGGGTTTACAGAGGTTTTTCAAGATATCTTTCATAATAGCTATGAATGGTAAAAGGTGTGCCTGGATTAAAAAAACCTTGTGAGAACAGAAGGTTTCTGTCTTTGGGGTGCAAATGAATACAGCCGTGTGAGTTTTTGAAAGTTACCGGCAGGTTCGCACTTACCTGGGCTTCATTTTCCGGCGTGGTGTGAAAAAACTGTCCCGACAAGGTTTCGTCGCCGTCCAGTTGCTTATTGTTATTGCGATCTTTGAACCACATGATCACCACGGGGCCAAAATCATTGAATACCCAGGTAGCCGGCACGGTTCTTATTTGGTATAACTCAAAATGTAAGCGGATGATGTCTTTTCTTGAGATAGCGTGATCTTTTTTAACCGAGGCCCAGGTTTTTGAGTTGATGCGGTACCAGACATCATTGATTGACGGTTTGTCCTGTAGCGGCGTACCCCACTTGATGCCGGATAATTTCCAGCTCGGGGTCAGGTAAACCTTGGCTTTGGCAATAATATATTCCCCCGGCCAGGTCGGTTCTTCCGGCATACGCGGGTCGGTGCCGCCGGTTGACGGCCCGCTCCAGGCCTCATAACGGCCGGCGACTTTAACCTGGTTGTTGCCGGTGATGTGTAAAGCGAGCAGTAATTTTTGCCCGGGGAAGAAATGCAATTCCACTTATTTTCCTTAAGTCTGCAATTATTCTTCCCCATTAGTATTGATTATTTTGACTTCAATACAAAGTTACCATGTGGTTATTTGAGCGGTTTGTCAGCCTTGTTTGCTTCGCTCCCTAAGCATGGAAAGCTCTGACTTAGAGGGCCCACTGAAAGTGGCCCTAATTAATCCCATAAGCCCTGATAAATGGCAATCATTTCATCAACACTGGGCTCTACAGGGTTATTGGCCGGTGAGCCCGATGCAAGTGCTTGTTGCGCCATCGTTTTTGTCAGGGCAAAAAACTCTTCGCGCTTAATGCCAAATTGCTGTGGTGTCGGTACCGCCAGTTCCTGATTTAAAGCCTGCAATTCAGCCAATAATTTTTGGTTGGCATCTTGTGTTGTGTCTCCGGCATCGGCAATGCCCATGGCGCGGGCACAGTCGGCATAACGTGCTGGTGCACCGGGGAGTGAAAAGGCGGTGACGGCAGGCAGCAATATGGCATTTGATAATCCGTGCGGGACGTGGAAGAAAGCGCCGATCGGACGGCTCATGCCATGCACTAAGGCAACCGAAGCATTGGAAAAAGCAATACCGGCAAGGGTTGCCCCCAGCATCATGGCTTCACGCGCCTGGTAATTGTCTCCCTGGTGATAGCTGGTGCGCAGATTGGGCGCCAGCAGTTTCATGGCGCTAATCGCCTGGCTGTCGCTGTAGGGATTGGCTTTTTTGCTGACATAGGCTTCAATGGCGTGGGTAAGGGCATCAATGCCGGTATCGGCGGTAATACGCGACGGTAAGCTTAAAGTCAGTTTGTAATCGACTAAGGCGGCAACCGGCATAAAGCCAAGGCCAACGCACAGCATTTTTTCATCATTGTTCTCGTCTGTGATCACAGTAAAGCGCGTCACTTCAGAGCCTGTACCTGCGGTTGTCGGTACGGCAATAACCGGTAGACCTTGCTCGCTAACCTGACGGGGGAAGCGATAATCTTGCATTTCACCGCCGTATACCGCCAAAATTGAGATGGCCTTGGCGCTATCTATGGGGCTACCGCCACCTAAGGCAATAATACAGTCATAATCGCCGGCACGTGCCATGGCCACACCGTTCTGGATAGAGGCGACCGTAGGTTCAGGTACGGTTTGATCAAAGATATCACTTTGAATCCCCTGCGGTGTGAGCTGTTGCGTTATCGCTGCCACATAACCCAGTTCGACCATCATTTTGTCTGTCACAATCAAGGGCCGCTGACAGCCTAAGCTTGCGAGTATATTTGCTATTTCCAGTGAGGCACCCGCGCCGATTTGCATAATACGCGGCAAAATAATTTGTGATGACATGATAATCTTCCTTTTAAATGAAAAGTCGCCATCAACAATAATATGCAGGGCATTGTTGCTGGTTAAGTGCCTGGCTCTTGTCCGTCATTGGCAGCCGGGGATTTCAGCACATTATACTACAAGAAGTTTTGTGATTTATGTACCGGGTTGATGGCAGTAGTATCCACGGGATATGAATAGCCTGGTAAATTCAGCTGATGCAATGCTACCAGGCGGCTATTTAAAGGGAAGGCAGGGCCTTCCCTTGGGGTTATAGTCCAGGTGTTTAAAAAGCATCCCCCGGGATACGTACCCAGCCTTCCATCAATACCCGGGCACTTCGGCTCATGATGGCTTTGTTCACTGCCCATTCGCCGTTTTGTTCGCTGGCCTGGGCGCCGACTTTTAAGGTACCCGAAGGGTGACCAAAACGTACCGCATCACGCTCACCGCCGCCTGCTGCCAGGTTTACCAGAGTACCCGGGATGGCTGCGGCTGTACCTATGGCCACGGCGGCCGTGCCCATCATGGCATGATGTAATTTCCCCATAGACAAGGCGCGTACCTGCAAATCGATATCGTTTTTGCTGATTTGCTTGCCGCTGGAAGACTGGTAATCGCTTGGCGGGGCAACAAAGGCGACTTTTGGCGTGTGCTGGCGTTTGGCAGCTTCACCGATATGACCGATCAAGCCCATCTTAACGGCGCCATAGGCACGTATGGTTTCAAAACGTGCCAGTGCCTGTTCATCGTTATTGATATCGTCCTGCAATTCGCTGCCGTTATAACCGACTTCATCGGCATTTAAGAAGATGGTCGGGATACCGGCGTTGATCATGGTCGCCTTGAAGCTACCTATACCCGGGACTTCCAGGTCATCTACCAGCTTGCCGGTAGGGAACATGGCGCCTTCGCCGTCGGCCGGGTCGATAAATTCCACTTCGACTTCCGCCGCCGGGAAAGTGACGCCGTCCAGTTCGAAATCGCCGGTTTCCTGAACCTCACCGTTAGTCATAGGGACATGGGCGATAATGGTTTTCTTGATATTGGCCTGCCAGATACGCACCGTGGCGATACCGTTTTGTGGGATACGCCCGGCATCGACTAAGCCGCTGCTGATGGCAAAAGAGCCTACCGCCGCGGTGAGGTTGCCGCAGTTACCGCTCCAGTCGACAAAAGGCTTGTCTATCGCGACCTGGCCGAAAAGGTAATCAACGTCGTGATCGTCCTGGCTGCTTTTGGATAAAATCACGGTTTTGCTGGTGCTTGACGTTGCGCCGCCCATACCGTCGGTTTGCTTGCCGTAGGGATCCGGGCTACCGATCACCCTGAGTAACATGGCGTCTCGCGCCGCACCGGGCACTTGCGCCGCTGGTGGCAGGTCTTCGAGATTAAAAAATACGCCTTTACTGGTACCGCCGCGCATATAGGTGGCGGGGATTTTAATTTGCGGGACATGGCTCATGGATGATATTCCTCGTCCTGTTGAATGGTTTTGTGGAAATAGCGGTACCCCTGGGTACCGCTTAATTGAGCATTTTAAGTTTTAACTATCGCTGTTAAAACTTAAGCGTTAGCAGACGCTTATCTCAGGTTGACGACTCCAGAAAGTCCTGGGCGAAACGCTGTAAAACACCGCCGGCTTCATAGATAGAGACTTCTTCTGCGGTATCGAGGCGACATTTAACCGGTACTTCAACCGAGTCACCGTTTTTACGGTTGATAACCAGTGTCAGGTTTGCCCCCGGGGTACGTTCACCGATAATATCGAAGGTTTCTGTGCCGTCGATGCCGTAGGTATTGCGGGTATCACCGGCTTTAAATTCTACCGGCAGCACACCCATGCCAATGAGGTTGGTGCGGTGGATTCGCTCGAAACCTTCGGCCACAATCACTTCAACCCCTGCCAGGCGTACGCCTTTGGCGGCCCAGTCGCGAGATGAACCCTGGCCGTAGTCGGCACCGGCAACGATGATCAGCGGCTGCTTACGTTCCATATAGGTTTCAATGGCTTCCCACATGCGTGAAACCGTGCCTTCCGGCTCGATACGGGCCAGTGAGCCTTGTTTGATCTCGCCGTTTTCCTTAACCATTTCGTTAAGCAGTTTCGGGTTGGCGAAGGTGGCGCGCTGGGCGGTCAGGTGATCGCCGCGGTGGGTGGCGTAAGAGTTAAAGTCTTCTTCCGGCAGACCCATTTTATCCAGGTAGGCACCGGCGGCGCTGTTTAACTGGATAGCATTGGACGGCGATAAGTGATCTGTGGTGATATTATCCCCTAAGACCGCCAGCGGACGCATGCCTTTCATGGTGCGCTCTCCGGCTAATGCCCCTTCCCAGTATGGCGGACGACGGATATAGGTACTTTGCGGGCGCCAGTCGTAAAGCGGGTTGTTGTCTTCACCGTAATCGACGGTAAGATCAAACATAGGCTCGTACACTTTGCGGAACTGCTCCGGTTTGACGCTTTTGGCGATAACCGCATCGATTTCTTCGTCGCTTGGCCAAATATCTTTTAAGGTGATGTTTTTGCCCTGGTCATCTTGGCCTAAAACATCTTTTTCGATATCAAAGCGGATGGTACCGGCAATGGCATAGGCAACCACCAGAGGAGGCGACGCCAGGAAAGCCTGCTTGGCATGGGGATGAATACGGCCGTCGAAGTTACGGTTACCGGATAACACTGCGGTAGCATAGAGATCCCTGTCTAATACTTCTTTTTGGATTTTAGGGTCTAAGGCGCCGCTCATACCGTTACAGGTGGTACAGGCAAAACCGACGATACCAAAGCCCAGTTGTTCCATTTCCGGTAACAGGTTGGCTTCTTCTAAGTAAAGCTGGGCGGCTTTTGAGCCCGGGGCAAAAGAGGTTTTCACCCAAGGCTTGCGGATCAAGCCTTTGGCATTGGCGTTGCGGGCCAGCAGGCCTGCGGCAACCACGTTTCTCGGGTTGCTGGTGTTGGTACAGCTGGTGATGGCGGCAATGATCACTGCGCCGTCCGGCATCAGGCCTGCTTCGTTTTCTACCGTACCGGCAATGCCTTTTGCTGCCAGCTCTGAGGTAGGTACCCGGCGGTGCGGGTTGGAAGGGCCGGCGATATTGCGGCAAACCGTCGACAGGTCAAATTTCAGTACCCGCTCGTATTCGGCATTGGCCAGGCTGTCGGCCCATAATCCTGTTTCCTTGGCATAGGTTTCTACCAGTTTCACCTGCTCGTCTTCGCGGCCGGTGATTTTCAGGTAATCTATAGTCTGTTCGTCGATATAGAACATGGCGGCGGTGGCGCCGTATTCAGGGGTCATATTGGAGATGGTCGCCCGGTCGCCTAAGGATAAGTCTTTTACCCCTTCGCCGTAAAACTCCAGGTAGCTGGACACGACTTTTTCACTGCGTAAGAATTCGGTGATCGCCAGGACGATATCTGTGGCGGTAATGCCGGGCTGGCGTTTACCTGTGATTTCCACACCGATAATGTCCGGCAGGCGCATATAAGAGGCGCGGCCCAGCATCACGCTTTCTGCTTCCAAACCGCCGACACCTACGGCGATTACGCCTAAGGCATCAACATGCGGGGTATGGCTGTCGGTACCGACCAGGGTATCAGGGAAAGCAACGCCGTCACGGGCCTGTACTACCGGAGACATTTTTTCCAGGTTGATCTGGTGCAAGATGCCGTTGCCCGGCGGGATCACATCAACGTTTTTAAAAGCGGTTTTGGTCCAGTTGATAAAGTCGAATCTGTCTTCGTTGCGGCGATCTTCGATGGCGCGGTTTTTCTCGAAAGCGTCTTTATCAAACCCCGGGTGCTCTACCGCCAGCGAGTGGTCAACAATCAGCTGGGTCGGTACTACCGGGTTAACCTTGGACGGATCGCCGCCTTTTTCGGCGATGGCATCGCGCAGACCGGCAAGATCCACTAAGGCGGTTTGGCCGAGAATGTCATGACAGACGACACGGGCCGGGAACCAGGGAAAGTCGAGGTCCCTTTTACGTTCGATAATTTGTTTTAAGGAGTCGGTTAAGCTTGCCGGGTCGCAGCGGCGTACCAGGTTTTCTGCCAGTACCCGTGAGGTATATGGCAGTTTGTCATAGCTGCCCGGCTGGATCGCTTCGACGGCGGCGCGGGTATCGAAATAATCGAGTTTAGTGCCGGCTAAGGGTTTGCGGTTGTTTGTATTCATAACATATTCCACAGAATATTAATGGAAAAGGGGAGCCGGTGTTGTGATTCCGTTCCCCTTTCGCAATTATTGTCGTGTTTAGCCGTTTTATTTTGGCTAAACCTTAAAGCCAATTATCTTTGTGCGATTGGCGTTACTGTTCTTGGCTCGGAGCCGATATAGTCGGCGCTTGGACGGATAATACGGTTGTTGTCCCTTTGCTCCATCACATGTGCTGCCCAACCGGTTAAGCGTGAACAGACAAAAATCGGTGTGAACAGCTTAGTAGGAATGCCCATAAAGTGATAGGCAGAGGCGTGGAAGAAGTCGGCATTACAGAATAACTTCTTGGTATCCCACATGTATTCTTCACAAGCCACGGAAATATCGTACAGTGAACTGTCGCCGAATTCTTCAGCCAGTTTTTCTGACCAGGCTTTGATAATCACATTGCGCGGATCTGAAGTGCGGTAGACCGCATGGCCAAAGCCCATGATTTTTTCTTTACGTTCCAGCATACCCGCCATTTGCTCTTTGGCATCGGCCGGCGATTTGAATTTCTGGATCATGTCCATGGCTGCTTCATTGGCACCGCCATGCAGCGGGCCGCGTAATGAACCGATAGCGCCGGTAATACAGGAGTACATGTCTGATAAGGTAGAAGCACAAACACGGGCGGTGAAGGTGGAGGCATTGAACTCATGCTCGGCATATAAGATCAAAGACACGTCAATCACGCGGCGGTGTAATTCAGACGGGGTTTTGCCGGTTAACAGTTTCAGGAAGTGGCCGCCGATGGTGGTTTCATCGGTCACACAATCGATTTCTTTGTTGTTGTGTGAGAAATGGTACCAGTAGGTCATGATTGCCGGGAAGGCCGCCAGTAAGCGGTTCGCCGCTTTGTTTTGCTGGCTGAAATCTTCTTCCGGCTCCAGGTTGCCTAAAAATGAAGCACCGGTGCGCATCACATCCATAGGGTGGGCATCGGCAGGAATGCGCTGCAAAACTTCTTTTAATGCCTGGGGCAGGTCGCGCATTCCGGCAAGTTCAGTGTTGTAGCTGTCTAACTGTGCCTGGTCAGGTAATTCACCGTTAAACAGTAAGTAGGCGACTTCTTCAAAAGTGGCGTTTTCAGCCAAGTCAGAAACATCGTAACCGCAGTAGGTTAAGCCGCTGCCTGATTTACCGACCGTACAAAGTTTAGTTTCACCGGCACTTTGACCGCGAAGGCCAGCGCCTCCTAATTTTTTATCTACCATGTTTGCTTCCTCAATATTAAAATTTGTCGTTTCTCTGGTGTGCCGGGGGCTGTTATTTTTATTTCCCCGGCAACACCTGCAGGTCCTGTTGCAATAGATTTACTTGCGTCTAAGCAGGGAAATTATTTGTTTTTACCTTCGGCAAATAACGAATCCAGTTTCTGCTCGTAGTCGTGGTAGCCCAGGTAATCGTATAGATCCATGCGGGTTTGCATGGTATCGATTACGGCTTTTTGGTCGCCGTTTTCCAGGATTGAGGTATAAACCAACTCGGCGGCTTTATTCATGGCGCGAAAAGCGCTTAACGGGTAAAGCACCATATCGGCTCCCCATTCACCCAGTTGTTCTTTGTTCCACAGTTCGGTTTTACCGAATTCTGTGATATTGGCCAGGATAGGCACATCTAATGCTTCGGCGAAGGCACGGTAGTGCGCTTCGGTTTGTACTGCTTCGGCAAAGATACCGTCGGCGCCGGCGGCAACATAAGCCTTGGCGCGTTCGATGGCGGCTTCCAGACCTTCCTGGGCGAAGGAATCCGTACGGGCCATGATGAAAAAGTCCGGGTCGGTACGGGCATCAACCGCTGCCTTGATACGGTCAACCATCTCTTCGGTAGACACGATTTCTTTGTTGGGACGGTGGCCGCAACGTTTTTGTGCTACCTGATCTTCCATGTGCACGGCGGCGGCGCCGGCTTTTTCCATGTCACGGATGGTCTTGGCGATATTAAAAGCGCCGCCCCAGCCGGTGTCGATATCCACCATTAACGGCAGATCGCAGGCGGCGGTAATGCGCTGCACGTCGGCAATGACGTCGTTCAGTGAGGTCATGCCTAAGTCAGGCAGGCCGTAGGAAGCATTGGCCACCCCGCCGCCAGACAGATAAATGGCCTGATGGCCGATTTTCTTGGCCATGATGGCGCTGTAGGCGTTAATGGTGCCAACGATTTGCAACGGTTTATTGTCGGCTAATGCCTGACGAAATTTTTTACCTGCACTCATGATGTTTCTCTCTCTGCTATAGCTTGTTTACTAATTTCTGTTCAATGTTGTTTTTCGAATACATGATGTGGCGGCGCATCAACAACTCCGCCAGCTCTTCATCCCGGTTGGCGATGGCCTTGACGATATGTTGGTGTTCGTCAAAAGCCGTAGTCACCCTGGGACCGGCCATGCCTAGCTGTACCCGGTACATGCGCACCAGGTGATAGATGCCGTCGGTGAGCATGCCGATCAGGTGTTTATTTTTACTGCCGAGGATAATGCGGTAGTGAAAATCGACATCGCCGGCTTCCTGGTAATAGGAGTCGCCGGACTTGACTTCCTGGAAGTGGGCGTTGAGCAGGCCGGTTAAATCGGCGATTTCTTCGTCGGTCATGTTTTTTGCCGCCTGTCTGGCCGCCATGCCTTCGAGGGCTTCGCGTATTTGATACAGCTCCACCAGCCCCTCTGGGGTTAATGCCACCACGCGGGCGCCGACATTGGCTTTGCGCTCGACCAGGTGGCAGGATTCCAGGCGGTTAATTGCTTCGCGGATCACCGCCCGGCTGACAGAATATTTTGTCGACAATTCTGTTTCGCTGAGTTTGGAACCTGAAGATATCTCGCCTTCAACAATTTCTTTTCTTAACTGGAAAAACGTTTTGTCCGCAGCGGTCACGGCTTTTTCGCTGAAAAACTCCATAAGAACCAAAATTATTTATGAATAAAGTGTCGACAATATAGCCGTTAATTTGGGATTCGTCAATCAAATGACGGAATATTGTCGACAACAGTGCGGTAAACTCAGCTACAGGAGATTATAATGAGAGGGTGAAAATAAGCCTTTAAAATACTGGACTTTTGCTTAGAGACAAAGGGGGTTATATAAGATCAAAGGGCATCCCTGCCCGGTGGATGAGTTATACCTGTTGAGATCTTGTGTTTTGTAAAGCCATAATTGCCAATAAGGCTAATGCCAGCAAGAGTAAGCTGGAGGGCTCAGGCACATTTAGCGCGTCTCCTGCGTTTATGCCTTCGATAGCATCAAGGTCAAAACCTGCGGCGGCACCGGAAATGTCGGTGATACGCAGTGAAGTTATATGGTTTATGCCGAACAGGTCAAAATCAATATTAATGATATTGCTGACATTAGCGTCGCTAAAGATATCCAGCAGGAAAAAATTCAGGTTGTCTGTGCTATATTCCACCCGGGCATCTGCCGGATAAGGCAGATCATAAGTATGAATGATAAGGTCAGCAGCATCGGTGCCGTCAGCTAATGCCGCCTGATTATCGGCAAAGGATATGGTCACGGCAGTGTTGTTATCTATCTGAATAAATTGATCGTCAGGTGCGCCTAAAACACTATTGATATTACCTGAAAAGCTGCCGTCGGCTTCAACATAAGTTCCGTAAATCGGAGTGGCAAATACAGAGGCTGAAAATAGTGTAGATAAGGCTAACAAGGCGGATAAGGTGAGTTTTTTCATCATGTGTTTTTTCCATTGTAAAACGTAGGGAATGTGTAAAGTACGTGAAGTAATTTGTTTAGTCTACAATCACTTGTGAAATTATTGGGTTGTCGAATCTTGAAGAATACCGTTTTATGGGATAAAGCCGGAGATGATATCGTGATCGAGTGTTTGGCAAGGTGGCCGGAAACAGCCTGCCATAACCTTTAAAGTCGGCTGCCCGGTTAAAAGAGCTGCTGTTGCTTCTGGGCAAAAACCAGTTTAGCCGGTGTTTTGTATCTGAAAAAGCAAGATAGTCCTGTTATGTAAGGCTTGTATGTTAAACAAATGCGCCTTCTATTCTTTTTACCAGGTTTACCCTCCTGCAAATCCACGCAGGAGGGCAGCTTAGGTCTTTTGGTTAAAACAATCCTTGGTTAATGATATTTTCCCCGCCTTAAAAGCGGGTGATGAAATCTTTGTAGTGAGTGCGAACATGATCGAGCCAATGGGTCATATAGAAGCTTTTGCCGTTGGCAATTCTGATATCCATATGCTTGACGGCTTCCGGTCCTTTTAAAAACCTGAAGTTGTCACTTTTCCGGCGGCCCCTCAGTTGGGTGCTGTCCGGGTTGAAGACTTGCATTAGCTGAGACTGGCGACGTAATTTACGCTGCTCGGCGATCTTCTCGGCCAATGCCTTTTCAACCAGCTTAAGCTGCCTGGTGCGCTCTTCCCGCTCAAGCTCCTCCAGGCTGGCGTAACGGGTGTTCAGGCCTTGCTGCAAATGGGTCAGCTCGACGGTTTTTTGATTGATGCTATTGCCGACTTTATCGAGGGCGACGAGTTTTTCCTGGAATCGTGTCAGTGTTTCTGCCGGGGTATGCACCACCCAAAGCAATACCGGCAAGTTATACTTCTTCAGGATGACTTTGACATAGCCATCCTGGCTGTCGTCAAACAGGCTGTAGCTGTTATCGGCGACAAAAGCGCCGTCGTTTTCCTTGATCAGGTCAATATCGCTCAGCTTTTGCTGCAAGGTTTTTTCATTGAAATTCGCCGGCGCAACAATAAACAACTCCACAAAAGGCAGGTAATAATCCAGGGTTTTGGCGGCAGCTGATTTTAAACTGGTATCGATATAACTGCTGAGAATGCCGCCGAAGGTACAAGGCGCATCGAGCACCTCTTCAACCTTGGCGCGGAACTGGTTCAAATATTTTACATCCTGACTGCCCGGTGCATCCTTGTCTTTAAATTGGATAGTGCTTTTAAAGCTGTCATGCAGTTTTTTATATATCAGCATAAAGCCGAGCATTTTCTGGCAATTTTCCCGCTCGTTTTTTTCGGGTACCTTTTCCAGCAATATGGCTTCAAAGGTTTTGCCGTTAACGGTTTTCCCTTTGATTTCATTATCCCAGCTGGCCACTACCTGAGTACTTAAATCTTTTTCAAAAAGGCTGTCGATTTTTTTGAAATCAAAGCCAAATAATTTATTGATCAAGTCATCTGAGCCCGACTGTAAATACTTACAGCTATAATCATCGAGCAGCAAGCCGTTGACATCCTGAATGAGTGGCCGCATAAAATCGAGTTTTACTTCAGAGGTCATGCCGTCAAACAAGGCTTTGATGTTGCCAAACCTTAAGCCTTCATTGCTTTTTGCGCTGTCATCGCTGCCATAGATATTTTGCACTGCTTTGGTTACCCTTTGCACCCGCTTCCAAAACTTATGGGGGGAGCCGCTGATATCAATAAAGACTTCCAGTATCAACAAGATGTTTTCATTGAGCTGATAATCCCAACCGGGGACATTGAGCCAATAACCGCG
Source organism: Thalassomonas actiniarum (assembly GCF_000948975.2). Taxonomy (GTDB): domain Bacteria; phylum Pseudomonadota; class Gammaproteobacteria; order Enterobacterales; family Alteromonadaceae; genus Thalassomonas; species Thalassomonas actiniarum. The sequence goes on along the minus strand of NZ_CP059735.1, from coordinate 5,923,232 downwards.
ATGGCCCTTTAGCAACAAGGCCTGTTCCTTGTCGGGTTCTTCCTTGATATCACAATCGGGCAGGGCAAAATATTGCACGGTATGGGTGTTAACCTGCTGCCATTGCTGGATGGCTTCTTCGCTATCCCGGCGGGGGATACTGACATCGATCAATTCGCCGCGGAATTTCGCCCTGAGTCCGCGGTCAAAGGCCTTCTGCTCCGGTGAAAACCAGTCTCTTTTGCCGAATGACTTGCGCTCGCCGTCATTAAAAAAGTCATGGTTGGCGTAACGTACGATAATGCGGTACAGGTAAAACTTGGAGATGGTGGCATTAAGTAAAATCGAGCTGGAGTTGGGCGCTTCGTTTGAGCTGACGCTTTCATCCAGCACCATAGAAGTCGGCGGGAAGTAGCTGTTAAAAAACAGGGCGTCGTTATTGATCCCTTCATCCGCCAACTTTTTGCGCAAGCCCTTGATGTCGGAATTGTTTCTTCCTTCGAGATCGGCAATACTGGACAGGGACATTGCGGTATCAAAATGGTTAAGCGGATGCATAAGCTCCATGCCGGCGCTAAACACCATATTGCTTTGACTGGTATTTTCCAGGGTCAGGTTTAGCGCTTCCCGATCATCTTTGAGGGGAGTGCTGACCTGATAGGCGGTATCGACCTTACACGACTTGGTATTGCCGCTGTTCTCTTTTTCCAACAGGAATTGATAGCGGGGAAAGTCTAAAATAGCATTGTTGATGGTCTCGGCTTTAAAATGATCAAGGCCTTTCTGCTGCTCGGTGCTGAACTCTTTACGGTTGTAACTTAAAAACAGATCCCATTCTTTTTGAAAGCAGGGTAAATATTCCTCTTTCAAATAGGTATGGATTTGGCGGTGAATATCGTACCATTTTGCGATCGGCAGGTTAGGATTGATAATGATCTGATTATCAAAATCACTCCAGCTTTTGGTGGTGCCGAACTGTTTGCTGCGATATTCTCTGAGCAGGTTTAATGCCGAACCGCCTTTGATGAAAATGCGCACATTACCGCCGTACCTTTGCTGCAGGTATTGGGTCAGTTGGGCTATCCAGTCGAGGATAAATTCTCTTACCGGCCTTTGGTTGTTAAATTCCTGGGTGAGTTTGTCGTCGATTTCACGTTGAAAGAGTGTTCTGCTTTTTGCCATGATTATTTTCCTCCACCGGCGGCGTCGATAGCTTTTTGAGTTAAGTTAGTGGTAAAAGACACGGCGTTCATCTTGTAATGAATGCGGCTTTTGTCTAACCAGTGTATTAAATAGAAGTCGCGGGCCGTGGCGATGCGATAATCGATATAGTCGGCGATGCCTTTTTCCAGCAACACGCGGTAGAGTTTGCCGTTATCGTCTACCAGCAAACGGCTGCTTTTCTCTGCCGCAAAGATTGAGGCATGTATATTGTCTTTTTTGTATTTGGCATAGCCTGCCAGTTGGGTTTTAACCTCGGCAATGATCGCCTTGACATAGTCGTAAAAATTCTTCGGATCGATATCCAGGTCCATTGCCAGTAATTTTTTACCATTGGTGAGATATTCGGCCAATGGCTGATAAAGGTTGCCCTCCTGCTGGTAATTTGCCGGTTGCATACTTGCCTGCAGTTTCAACAGGGCGGCATGAATATGTTGTACAGCCTTATCTTTGGAAGTCTTGGTCATATCTTCGAGTTTGTCGGTGATCAGTGCCAGCAAGTCAATCATGAGGGTGAATTCCTGGAACTTGTCGTTGCAATACAAAAGATTGCTGCGCTGGCTTAACTCGTGGAACTGCTCTTTGGCTTCTGTTAAGGCGCCAAAAACCACTTCAACCAGACCGGCATTGTCTTTTGCCTTTGCCAGGTTGCTGCTGACGATAGGGTAGAGAGCGGCAAAACCGCCGACTTCATCAAAGTAATCAAGCATGCGCTGATTGTTTTTTATCTTGCTCTCATAAGGTTTTTTCAGTTGGGTGATCAGGGTATAAAGGCAATTGATGCTATTGTCGGCACGGGCGAGCAAGAGTTGGTGGCTGGCATGCTGCCAAACCAAAAGCTCTTCTAATTTCTGCTCGATGTTTTGCCATTTGGCATTGTCGCCTGCCGCCAAGAGTTTAAGCACGACAATATGATCCAGATCCTTGTGCTTAAGAAGAAAGTCATAACCATAGTCTTGTTTTTGCCCTGATGTGGCCTTGGCGACGGTCCAGTCTTTGGGGACTTCTTCCTGCAATTCTTCGGCTGAGTACGCCTTTTTGGTCAACAGGTATAAAGGTACTACAGGTAAAGGGTAGCTTTCATCGTAGGCCCTGCCCAGGCGCAAGTATTTATCCAGTTTGGTGCTTAAGATGCCGTCAAAGAAAACTTTTTGATTGTCCGGTTTAGATTTATCAAGACTGATGCGCAAGGCATTGATGATTTCCAGCTTGGCAAAGGGCAGCTTGAATTTCGTTGCCAATACTTCATTTACCTTATGGCCCACCTGCGTGCAAATGAGTAACTGCTTCATCTGCTTTTGCTCTTCATCCTTGTTGAATTTGGCGGTGATCACTGCTTTGGCATTGATTTTCTCTTCGGTATCATTGCCTGCCTTTACTTCAAAGCTATCATACCAGTCGCTGTAATCTGAGAACTCCAGATCTGCAATGCCGGTTTTGGGTAAGGCTTGTTTTAGCGCCAGGCTTATCGTGTCATCAAGTAAAGGGGTAAAATAATCAAATCTTAAGGTGCGGGAGAATTGTTTAAAAAAGCACTTGATACCGCTTTGGGTTGATTTGTCATAGAGGGCTTCGAGATCAAGCGCCTCCTTAAAAACTTTGCTGTTGTTCAGGGGATGATCGTCGTCAACTTGAGATATTTGTTCGATTGCCGTTAACGCTGCATAACCCCGGGTTAAACGTTTATAGAATTTATGAGGCGAGCCGCTGGTGTCGGTCAGTACCTCGTTAATCATGTTGATGTTTTCTTCCAGTTGATATTCAAAATCCGGGATGCGTATATACTGGCCATTATCCCCCAGGTATCTTGGGTTGGCCTGAATATGGACACGTTTCATTCCTCTTTGGACGATCTTGTTATCAGGCACGAAATAGGGGTTATTTTTAGTCAAACCCTGGATGTTTTTACTGAAGCGCACCCATTGGTTGAGGGTTTCTTCGGATTCGCGGCGCGGGATACTGATATCAATGATCTCTCCCCTGAATTTGGCTGCCTCGGCATTGATGTCTTCCCGGTTGACCTGGCCCTCAAAACTCAACCCCGGCTTTTTGTAGCGTGCGATTAATCGGTATAACAGAAACTTGCCTATGGTGGTATTGATCCAGATCGAGCTGTCTTTTTTTACTTTTTTGCCGCGAAAATCTTTGAGTACGGCAACACCGGGCGGGAAATATTCATTCGCTTCGCTGTACTCAGGCTTCATAAAGTCAATGTCTTTGTCTTTTTTAGCAAACAGGGTGCGAATGTTGTCGAAGTAGTTAACCGGGTGCAGGTATTCGCTGCTTAAACACAGCAGGACATTACTCTGCATTTTTAGCTGATGCTCTAACGGCAGTCCTTTTGCGATTCCCGGGTACTTTTTAAAGTCATCTTTAAGTTCGTCTTTCAGTTCGGTATCTGAAATATCGATTTGTTTTAATGTCTTGCTGCCATCGTAGTTTTGCTTTGGCAGCTTACTCTTGTCTGTTTTACCGATAATAAAGCCGTCCCGGGCCGGCGGCAGAATGTCGTTTTTAATGCAATCATGAATTTGATTGAGGATTTCATACCACCATACTTTGGGGAGGAAGGGGTTGATCACGATTTGGTTGTCGAAATCACTCCATTTTTTATCAAACAGCTCTTTCTTTTTTTTATCTTCGGTGACATTCATTTTGTAAAGGTTCAGGGCCGAATTACCTTTGATATATACCTGCACCAGTTGACTGTTGAGGTCGTTGATATCGCCAAACCGTGTTTGAATGTTTTTCGAAAGGCGGGCGATTGTTTTTAAAATAAACATCCTGGCTTCAACCTGATTGTTGATCCGCCCGGTTAATATATCGTCAACCGCCCTTTGTAGATCAGTACGCGCTTTACTCTTTGCCATCGCTAAAACCTTATTAATTAACTGTATTTTATTTTCGATAGCAGAGATTATTGACGTACTGAACCATTAGGTTGTCCTGACAGATATGCCAATAAATAACCTTAAAATCAATTGATTATGAAAACCTAGTGAATAATGCCTTATACAGGCTTTGCTCGCCTGATCGCAATAACCTCCGCCGGGGTCTATAAGGTATTTCAGCCAGAGATTATTTGTTCAGTGGAATCAATGGATTTATCGGTGAAACAGCTTAATTTTGCAAAGCCATGGTTTGTTTTGTCTAAAGGCTGGTTGAAGAAACAACCGTGTGAACTTAGTCATGATTAATGAGGAGCTGGCAATAACCCGGTAATGGCTTAGGGGGCTGCAGGAGCTGACAAAATAAGGGAGTTTATGGTTAAACTCCCTTATTTTTTGGCTGACATAGCCTCAGTTGAGTTTGCTATTAACTTGTTTTAAATTGATTCACTAAGGCTTGTATCTTGATGGTCAGCTCTGTGGTGTATTGGCTGTTGTCGGCGGTTTCTTTTGAACCGGCGGAAGTGGTTTCGACATTTTGGTTAATATTGTCGATGTTGCGCCTGATCTCCTCTATGGTGGCGCTTTGCTCTTCGGTTGCCGAAGCAATCTGGTGGTTAATATCGGTGATCGCCATGACAGAGCCGGATATGTTCTCCAGGGCATCCCCTAAATCTGTGGTGTCTTTTACGCAGGTTTCCGTTTTGATATGGCTTTGCTCCATCACGGCAACGGCATTATTGGCTTCAACCTGCAAGCCTTCTATCATTTCGCGGATTTCTGTGGTGGAATTTTGCGTACGCTGGGCAAGGGTTCTCACTTCGTCGGCCACTACGGCAAAACCCCGGCCCTGTTCGCCGGCACGGGCTGCTTCTATGGCGGCGTTTAATGCCAGCAAATTGGTCTGATCGGCAATACCGCCAATAACATCGAGCACTGTGCTGATATTGTTGGTATCTTTTGCCAGCTTATTGATAACGCTGGAAGAGTTTTCAATATCGGTTTCCAGGCTATTGATGTTTTTGACGGCTTTTTCTACCACCCCGATCCCCGAGGTTGCATGCCGGTTGGCAACATTGGCCTTATCCGCACCGTCGGAAGCCAGCATAGCAACATCCTGAATGGCTGGCACCAGCTGCTCTATGGCGACAAATAATTTTTGAATTTCTTCTTTTTGCTCGCTAATGGCATTATCGGTTTGTTGTGCTGTGGTCGTCAGCTGATTTGAAGAGGCTGAAATTTCCTCGATCATACGGCGCAGGTTGACGATAACTGTCTGGATATTGGCGGCAAAGCTGTTAAAGCCTTTCCCCAGGGTTGAAAGTTCATCACTGCCAGAGTCTTTCAGGCGCTTTTGCAGATCGCCATCGCCTTCGGCAATATTGAGCATAGCGCCGGTTGCTTCCTGTAAAGGTTTAAACAGTGAATAAATTAATATCACAATAAGTAAGGCGATCAGTAAGGCGGCCACTATCTGGCTGCATAAACTGATCAGCAACCAGCTTGAGGCGGACTCTTCTATTGCTTGTAAATGCTGTGCGGTACGCTGATCCTGGGCTTTAAAAAATTGCGTTACAGGTGCTAGAATTTTTGCGGCTTCACTGTGATAGGCATTATCAAAAACAATACGCTGGGCAAAGGTTTGTACGTCTTCACCGGGTAAAGCCTGAAATGGCCCGTCAACGACATATCCGGATTTAATCGATTCCATGGCCTGGGATTCGGTGGCGACTAAGGCGTTGGAGTTTTTATTTGCCAGGGCTAACAGGTCAAATTCCTGTCTGGAAAAGTTAAGCTCGCGCATGATGTCGCTTTGTTTCTTTTTAACCCCGGGGTAGAGTGCCGGGTCGGTATTATCTGGTCTTGGGGATTCACCATTACGCCATTTGATAACCTGCCAATAGGCATCCCAGTACTTCTGTTCGCCTGTGGCGACAAAGCTGCGGCATAAACGGGTTAAGTCCAGTGATGTCTGACGAAATTCATCTGCCACTAAATAAGAAAGATACCGGGTTTTACTCGCTTGTGCCTGTTGGCCATTTTTAACGTTGGCGATATTTTGAGCCACTATCGAGCCTGTAACCAGCAATACAATCGCGATTAATATCGCAATTAATTTTTTCTTAATCGTCATTACCTACCTCTTGTAATTAAATTTTTCGAAAAAAAGTTGTCGTTTATGTCAAGTTTTTGTGCGCGACATGTTTATGTTGGGGGCTGAACATGCAGTAAAAATTAAAGGGTTAAAATTGGGTGAAAGTGTGTTTGTTTTTCTAAAAAAGCTTGTATTTTGCTAGATGCATAATGAAGCTATATTGCTTAATACGCTTATCATAAGCGCTTAGTCGTTAATTACCCGGTGCTTTGTATTAAATTATTATGTGCAAACTACCTACTTGTAAGGGGGGAAAATGAATCCTAGTTTATTTGCATAAACCTGCTAGGTTAGCAAATAGCAACTGACCATAAGCGATAACAATTCCGAGGATCAAGCAGTTTAAATAAAGACAATCATAGAATTAACGCTCCACTAACCTGTTATTTTCTTCATTAACAGTCGAGCCAACTTTTAATTGAATACAGATTCTTTTTAGGGGGGGCATTAGGAAGGACGGCTTTTTATTTTTAAATTGTGATGTGTGGTGTTTAGCCTAAAAGTTAACCTTACTCATGAATTTCAGCTCTCTTTTTGAGCTATTTCAGTGGTGGCGAATACGCTAATGAGATTTTATTAAATTTATTGAAAAAAGGTGTTGACCTCTTCAATAAAATGTCTAAAATGCGCATCCACTTCCACGGGGCAGCTCAACGAAGTGTTTTGATAAGTTTAGTCGATGGAAACATTCACTAAACAGCCAACAAAACTTTGAAAAAAGATGTTGACATCAAAACTGAGAAGCGTATCATGCGCATCTCGCTTGAGACAAGGTCTTAAGCAACTCAAGGTATAAACGAATGCGATTTATATCTCACTCTTTTAAAGAGTGGTTCTTTAAAAATTAGTTATCATGCAATTTGTGTGGGCACTCACGTTAATGTTGATTTTACATAGTTCTTCGCTTTTCGAAGCAAGAGCAAAAAATAAACTTAATGATGAATGACACACAAGTACGACTTACTTTTTAAGTAAGTAATATTTATTTGACAGAATTCATTGAGTCGAAGCGAAAGCTTCACAAACGATTTTAATTGAAGAGTTTGATCATGGCTCAGATTGAACGCTGGCGGCAGGCTTAACACATGCAAGTCGAGCGGAAACGAGAAGTACTTGTACTTCGGCGTCGAGCGGCGGACGGGTGAGTAATGCTTGGGAATATGCCTTATGGTGGGGGACAACAGTTGGAAACGACTGCTAATACCGCATAATGTCTACGGACCAAAGCGGGGGACCTTCGGGCCTCGTGCCATTTGATTAGCCCAAGTGAGATTAGCTAGTTGGTAAGGTAACGGCTTACCAAGGCGACGATCTCTAGCTGGTTTGAGAGGATGATCAGCCACACTGGGACTGAGACACGGCCCAGACTCCTACGGGAGGCAGCAGTGGGGAATATTGCACAATGGGCGAAAGCCTGATGCAGCCATGCCGCGTGTGTGAAGAAGGCCTTCGGGTTGTAAAGCACTTTCAGTTGTGAGGAAAGGGGTGTAGTTAATAACTGCATTCTGTGACGTTAGCAACAGAAGAAGCACCGGCTAACTCCGTGCCAGCAGCCGCGGTAATACGGAGGGTGCGAGCGTTAATCGGAATTACTGGGCGTAAAGCGTGCGTAGGCGGTTTGTTAAGCAAGATGTGAAAGCCCCGGGCTCAACCTGGGAACTGCATTTTGAACTGGCAGGCTAGAGTTTTGTAGAGGGTGGTGGAATTTCCAGTGTAGCGGTGAAATGCGTAGAGATTGGAAGGAACATCAGTGGCGAAGGCGGCCACCTGGACAAAAACTGACGCTGAGGCACGAAAGCGTGGGGAGCAAACAGGATTAGATACCCTGGTAGTCCACGCCGTAAACGATGTCAACTAGCCGTCTGTATCCTTGAGATGTGGGTGGCGCAGCTAACGCGATAAGTTGACCGCCTGGGGAGTACGGCCGCAAGGTTAAAACTCAAATGAATTGACGGGGGCCCGCACAAGCGGTGGAGCATGTGGTTTAATTCGATGCAACGCGAAGAACCTTACCATCCCTTGACATCCAGAGAATTTACCAGAGATGGTTTTGTGCCTTCGGGAACTCTGTGACAGGTGCTGCATGGCTGTCGTCAGCTCGTGTTGTGAAATGTTGGGTTAAGTCCCGCAACGAGCGCAACCCCTATCCTTATTTGCCAGTGCTTCGGGCGGGAACTTTAAGGAGACTGCCGGTGATAAACCGGAGGAAGGTGGGGACGACGTCAAGTCATCATGGCCCTTACGGGATGGGCTACACACGTGCTACAATGGCAAGTACAGAGGGCAGCAATACCGCGAGGTGGAGCGAATCCCACAAAGCTTGTCGTAGTCCGGATTGGAGTCTGCAACTCGACTCCATGAAGTCGGAATCGCTAGTAATCGTGGATCAGAATGCCACGGTGAATACGTTCCCGGGCCTTGTACACACCGCCCGTCACACCATGGGAGTAGGTTGCAAAAGAAGTGGCTAGTTTAACCTTCGGGAGGACGGTCACCACTTTGTGATTTATGACTGGGGTGAAGTCGTAACAAGGTAACCCTAGGGGAACCTGGGGTTGGATCACCTCCTTATCTTGAAGTAGAACAACTTCTCATGAGTGTCTACACAAATGGTATGATAACCAACTTTAACCGAATGCGGTTAGAGATGTTCTTTAACAATCTGGAAAGCTGATATATATATACCCGTGAATAATCGTTTTTATAAACGGCTATTTACGACGATGAACACAGTGTCGCGCTGTGAACATCAAACCTGATAATGATTTCTTCCTTGAGTCATTATCAACTCTTATTCAAGACACTCTATGAGTGCGTGAAAATGTCAGGCTTTACAACTTAATCCGGTTTAGTCACCGGGTTTTCAAATAGGAAACTACTTGGGGTTGTATGGTTAAGTGACTAAGCGTATGTGGTGGATGCCTTGGCAGTTAGAGGCGATGAAGGACGTGTTAATCTGCGAAAAGCGAAGGTAAGGTGATAAAAACCGTTACAGCCTTCGATGTCCGAATGGGGAAACCCACCCGTCATCAGGCGGGTATCATTAAGTGAATTCATAGCTTAATGAGGCGAACCGGGAGAACTGAAACATCTAAGTACCCCGAGGAAAAGAAATCAACCGAGATTTCCTTAGTAGCGGCGAGCGAACGGGAATTAGCCCTTAAGTGATTTGTACATTAGTGGAACAAGCTGGAAAGCTTGGCGATACAGGGTGATAGCCCCGTACACGAAAATAAACTTATCATGAAATCGAGTAGGTCGGCACACGTGAAATGTTGACTGAATATGGGGGGACCATCCTCCAAGGCTAAATACTCCTAACTGACCGATAGTGAACCAGTACCGTGAGGGAAAGGCGAAAAGAACCCCTGTGAGGGGAGTGAAATAGAACCTGAAACCGCATACGTACAAGCAGTGGAAGCCGGATTTAGTCCGGTGCCTGCGTACCTTTTGTATAATGGGTCAGCGACTTATATTCTGTAGCAAGGTTAACCGATTAGGGGAGCCGTAGCGAAAGCGAGTGTTAACTGCGCGTTCAGTTGCAGGGTATAGACCCGAAACCCGGCGATCTACCCATGGGCAGGTTGAAGGTTGAGTAACATCAACTGGAGGACCGAACACACGTATGTTGAAAAATGCGGTGATGACTTGTGGGTCGGAGTGAAAGGCTAATCAAGCCGGGAGATAGCTGGTTCTCCCCGAAATCTATTTAGGTAGAGCCTCGGATGAATACCACTGGGGGTAGAGCACTGTTAAGGCTAGGGGGTCATCCCGACTTACCAACCCTTTGCAAACTCCGAATACCAGTGAGTACTATCCGGGAGACACACTATGGGTGCTAACGTCCATTGTGGAGAGGGAAACAACCCAGACCGCCAGCTAAGGTCCCAAAGTACTAGTTAAGTGGGAAACGATGTGGAAAGGCATAGACAGCTAGGAGGTTGGCTTAGAAGCAGCCATCCTTTAAAGAAAGCGTAATAGCTCACTAGTCGAGTCGGTCTGCGCGGAAGATGTAACGGGGCTAAACTAGTCACCGAAGCTGCGGATTCAAACTTTGTTTGAGTGGTAGGGGAGCGTTCTGTAAGCCGTTGAAGGTGTGTTGTAAGGCATGCTGGAGGTATCAGAAGTGCGAATGCTGACATGAGTAACGATAATGGGGGTGAAAAACCCCCACGCCGAAAGACCAAGGTTTCCTGTCCCATGTTAATCAGGGCAGGGTAAGTCGGCCCCTAAGGCGAGGCGGAAACGCGTAGTCGATGGGAAACAGATTAATATTTCTGTACTTCTTATAATTGCGAAGGAGGGACGGAGCAGGCTAGGTGAGCATGGCGTTGGTTGTCCATGTGAAAGTATGTAGGTTGGAATCTTAGGCAAATCCGGGATTCTAAGACTGAGATACGAGACGAGATTCTACGGAGTTGAAGTCATTGATGCCATACTTCCAGGAAAAGCTTCTAAGCATCAGATTATAAGGAACCGTACCCCAAACCGACACAGGTGGTTAGGTAGAGAATACTAAGGCGCTTGAGAGAACTCGGGTGAAGGAACTAGGCAAAATAGTACCGTAACTTCGGGAGAAGGTACGCCGACTATGGTGATGGGACTTGCTCCCTAAGCTGAAGTCGGTCGAAGTAACCAGGTGGCTGGAACTGTTTATTAAAAACACAGCACTGTGCAAAATCGAAAGATGACGTATACGGTGTGACGCCTGCCCGGTGCCGGAAGGTTAATTGATTGGGTTAGCTCTGCGAAGCTCATGATCGAAGCCCCGGTAAACGGCGGCCGTAACTATAACGGTCCTAAGGTAGCGAAATTCCTTGTCGGGTAAGTTCCGACCTGCACGAATGGCGTAATCATGGCCACACTGTCTCCACCCGAGACTCAGTGAAATTGAAATTGCGGTTAAGATGCCGTATACCCGCGGCTAGACGGAAAGACCCCGTGAACCTTTACTATAGCTTGACAGTGAACATTGCTCCTACATGTGTAGGATAGGTGGGAGGCTTTGAACCCAGCACGCCAGTGTTGGTGGAGCCAACCTTGAAATACCACCCTTGTATGCGTGATGTTCTAACCTGGGGCCCTAATCGGGCTTGGGGACACTGTCTGGTGGGTAGTTTGACTGGGGCGGTCTCCTCCCAAAGAGTAACGGAGGAGCACGAAGGTTGGCTAAGTATGGTCGGACATCATACGGTTAGTGCAATGGCATAAGCCAGCTTAACTGCGAGACAGACACGTCGAGCAGGTACGAAAGTAGGTCATAGTGATCCGGTGGTTCTGTATGGAAGGGCCATCGCTCAACGGATAAAAGGTACTCCGGGGATAACAGGCTGATACCGCCCAAGAGTTCATATCGACGGCGGTGTTTGGCACCTCGATGTCGGCTCATCACATCCTGGGGCTGAAGTCGGTCCCAAGGGTATGGCTGTTCGCCATTTAAAGTGGTACGCGAGCTGGGTTTAGAACGTCGTGAGACAGTTCGGTCCCTATCTGCCGTGGGCGTTTGAGAATTGAAGAGGGCTGCTCCTAGTACGAGAGGACCGGAGTGGACGAACCTCTGGTGTTCGGGTTGTCATGCCAATGGCATTGCCCGGTAGCTACGTTCGGAACTGATAACCGCTGAAAGCATCTAAGCGGGAAGCAGGCTTTAAGATGAGTTCTCACTGGGACTTTAAGTCCCCTGAAGGGCCGTTGGAGACTACAACGTTGATAGGCAAGGTGTGGAAGTGCTGCGAGGCATTGAGCTAACTTGTACTAATGACCCGTGAGGCTTAACCATACAACACCCAAGTGGTTTTAAGGTTGTATGAAGACTGACATTAAAAACAAAAGTCACGTACACATAGATTGAATAAGTAGATATATATCGTTTTCCAAGATTGACTGTTTTTGTCTAGCGACAATAGCACTGTGGTACCACCTGATCCCATGCCGAACTCAGAAGTGAAACGCAGTAGCGCCGATGGTAGTGTGGGAGTTCCCATGTGAGAGTAGGACATTGCTAGACTTCTATTTAGAGAAGCCCGATTCGAAAGAGTCGGGCTTTTTGCTTTCTTATTAAAATATATTCGTCGTTGAACTAGCGATTTTGCATTGCGCGAAACTGTTTCCAGTTCGCTGGCTGAATGTTTTAGCTTTCTGTATCCATGCCGGACACGATTAAATCCTTATTATCAAATCGTTTTAAGCATCTGCTTTTGTTTTTTATTTGTGAATAATGTGTTTTGTTATGGTAGCTGGTGTAATGCGCTGTAATAAACTTATCTTATGAATCAATGGTATAAACTAAGCTGGCTCTGGTGTTACATCAGTTGATCTAAATGCGTTTATCTGTCTCTTGCACTAGAGCCATAAGTAATTAACCGTTAGCCCTTTAAAGCAGTGTTGTGAGGAGCTATCAAGGTAATTATTTCGATTATCGTTATTAACATATTTGGAAGTACAATGTTTAATATAAAAAATATAGTAATAGGTTCGACGTTAGCACTTAGTTCTTTGGCGGTACAAGCAGCTGGTGTTGGTAACCATGAATTGATAGATGAAACGCTAGCAGCTCAACATGGTTATAATTTACAGGGCTTGCAATGGGTTAATGGTTCAGAAACCCGAGGATTAGGTTTTACTTTAGGCTCTGATTTTGTTGATACTCGCTATGCAACGGCAGAAGAAGTAACTGCTTTATTGGCCGGGGCTGATTTGAATGTTATTGATCAGGTAATAGATAGTGGTGGCTGGGCAGTTACAGAACTTAAATATGGTGCTGTTGATCCACTGTCACCTGGTGTAAGGAAGTGTACTGCGGATGGTAGTATTCTCTGGAGTACCTGTGCCCTGACAAAAGACCATGACTTTGCTATTGACCAAGTTCAAAGCTGGGTTCCTAACGAAAGTTATGCTCATTCTTTATTGATAGTAAACCCGGATTATGTCAAACCCAAAGAAGCCTGGGAATGGGACGCATATACTGAAGTTTCAGAGGCAGATGGTGCCCAGCTTGATATGAGTGGTTTAACCTGGATGCGTTTTAAAACTATCGCCCATATGTCTTCTAAAGAAATTAAAGAAGCTTTGGCATGGGGGGGATCATTAAGTGATTGGCGCTGGGCAACCGCGACTGAGGTGGGAGCTTTATTAAAGTCAGATCATGATAATGAATTTCAAAATGTTTTTGGTGGTAGTAGCATGATGATACCTCATACCTTGTTTTATGGTGGGGTCGAAGTTAATGCAGCCGAATGTAGTCCGCTAGCAGAAGATATTGAGCGTCAGAGCCTGGATACAAGTTGTTCGCTCACACTTCATATGGGAGATGTGTCTGGATTTTATCATACACTTTATACGTCTATTGATTTCAGAAACTTTTTATTCCTTGGTAGCCAAAATAGCCAAAGCCAACAGTATGCTGTTGCCTTAGTACGTAAATAGTGATTCTTATTATAAAAGCGTGTTGATATTCGTATTGAAGCGCTTTTTATAAGACATGTAACTTATTTTGCGTCTAACAGGGGGGGTAGCGCGATATACTAGGAAAGTTGTTATTGGGGCATTGTCTGCTTTGAAGTAGAGGCACCGAAGGATTTGTTCGTCGATGATTACACTTGCTCTATTTGTGCAAAGTCGGGGTTTTTACATCTTATTGTAGCTACATCTAAGTTTACCTTGCTCTCAGGAGAAGGTAAGCTGCAAACTGATAGTTTTAATGGCAATGTCGCCAAATATACGTTTTGTAAGATATGGGGTATAAAACCCTTTTATACCTCAAGATTAAATCCTGATGGCATAGATGTAAATGTCCGTTATCAGGATACTCAAGCTAATATTATCACTTTTATGACTTTGATGGTCAGCATTGGGAAAAGCATGCGGTAAGCTAGCTTATAAGAGTAAAGATACTTGATGAAATAGAGTATTTTGGGGCTGCTATAAGGCAGCCCTTATTATTTACAGAATATTTTGCCATAATCCAGCTGCAATTGCGGCACCGGTAACCGGGCCAATGACAGGAATCCAGGCATAATGCCATTGAGAAGAGCCTTTGTTTGCCACTGGTAGACAGGCATGGGCTAATCTTGGACCTAGATCCCGGGCAGGGTTAATAGCGTAACCTGTTGGTCCTCCGAGGGAAAGTCCTATACCCCATACCAGCATACCGACAAGGTAGGGCACCATACCGGCGGCAAAATCACCCGAAGTTACTATGGCGCCAACACCAAAAATCAAGGCCACTGTACCGATAATTTCACTGATCAGGTTTCCCGGAACATGCGATATCGCCGGTGCTGTGCAAAAGACCGCTAGCTTGGCTTCCTGATCTTGGGTTTCTTTCCAGTGGGGTAAATAGGTTAGCCATACCAGAATAGCCCCGGTAAAGCACCCGGATATTTGCGCTAGAGCAGCGCTGATCACATACGTTAATGAGTCATAGACACCGAGGAAGTATTTTGCCAGGGTCACCGCAGGATTAATATCAGCCTGAGGGGATCCGCTTGAACTGGCAACAAATACGCCTATCATAACCGCAAATGCCCAGCCGGCAGTAATAGTAATCCAGCCGCCGTTTTCCCCTTTAGATTTTGACAGTACAACATTAGCGACAACACCGCCGCCGAATAAGATCAAAAAGAGGCTGCCTAAAAATTCACCTATTATATATTCCATTCGTTACTCCATTATCCTTAATGATTTTCTGCCTATAGAGGCATTATTTTGATCTTACCCGGGATACTGCATCTTCCCAGCCCTGGTAAAGCTCATCCCTTTCTGTTTTAGGCATTTGTGGGGTGAACTGACGCTGGCACTGCCAAAGCTCGCCTATTTGCTCGAGTGAATCAAATAAACCCACTTGCAGGCCCGCCAGATAAGCAGCTCCTAAAGCTGTGGTTTCCTGGATCACCGGACGGTCAATATCTGCTCCTAAAATATCAGATAAAAACTGTACCAGCCAGTTATTGGCCACCATACCACCATCTACCCGTAAGGTTGAGGGCCGGATGGCACCGTCATCTTCCATTGCCCGCTTGAGGTCTTTGGTTTGATAACATACCGATTGCAAACCAGCACTGACAAATTCGGCTATGCCGGTATCCCGGGTTAATCCTGAAATGGCACCACGGGCTTGTGGATCCCAATAGGGGGCACCAAGGCCTGTAAAAGCCGGCACCATATAGACACCGTGATTTACCGGGGTGTTTTCTGCTAACTGCTCGGTCTCGCTGGCTTCCTGAATTAAGTTAATACCGTCGCGTAACCACTGGATCGCGGCGCCGGCAACGAAAATACTGCCTTCAATGGCATAGGTGACTTTGCCGTTGAGACGGTAGGCGACGGTCGTTAATAACCTGTTGTTGGATTTTAATGCCTGCTCACCGGTATTAAGCATCATAAAGCAGCCGGTACCATAGGTACTTTTTACCATACCTTCTTTAAAGCAGGCCTGGCCAACCAGGGCGGCCTGTTGATCGCCGGCCATACCGCCGATGGCTATTTCACTGCCAAGCAGTCCGGCTTCGGTGACGCCGAAGGCGGCGCTTGAATCGTGTACTTGCGGTAACAAACTTTCGGGTATGGTTAGCCGGTCCAGTAAGCCGGTATCCCATTCCTGGCTGTGAATATTAAACATCAGGGTACGGGAGGCGTTGGTGGCATCTGTTTTATGGCTCTTTCCACCGGTTAGCCGCCACAGTAAAAAGGTATCTATGGTACCGAAAGCAAGTTCACCTTTGTCTGCACGGGCGCGTGCGCCGCTGACGTTATCCAGGATCCATTTGAGCTTAGTGCCGGAAAAGTACGGGTCGATTAATAAGCCGGTTTTATCATTAAATTCCTGCTCCAGATCTTGTTCAATTAAAGTGCTGCAATAATCGGCGGTACGGCGATCTTGCCAGACGATGGCATTATAGACAGGCTCACCGGTTTGTTTATCCCATACCAGGGTGGTTTCTCTTTGGTTGGTGATCCCTATGGTGGCGATATCGGCGGCACTGAGCTGCTTTTCTGCCATGGCCTGGCGGCAAGTTTCTATGGTCGTTTGCCAAATTTCTTCCGGGTCATGTTCTACCCAGCCGTTGTTCGGGTAATACTGTTTGAATTCCTTTTGCGCGCTGCTGATGATAGCTCCCGAGGCATCAAAAATGATCGCCCGTGAGCTGGTGGTACCTTGGTCGATAGACAAGATATATCTAGACATAATAACGACTCCCCTTTTGCTGTGCCCCTGGCCCAGCAAGATTTTTCTGCTAATGATCAGGAAAAACTTCATCCTTGAGATATTCGATATTAAACAAATATTTTCTTTTGTGAAGGTTAAAGCTTCAATAAAGTACAAATGTGTTGCTTTTTGAATCTTATTGGCTTGATATTGCCTAAGCTTTTATTTGTAAGTTCGTAAAGTTCCGCATTTGCCTTTCTGGTGTTATAGTAACGAAAATTTTATCGATTTGGTGCAACTATACCGGAGTTCAGGAAAAATGGGGCAGGTTAGCCGGCAGGCGAAGATTGTTGAAATGGTGAAAGAGCAGGGTTTTGTGACCATTGAGCATTTTGTTAATTTTTTTAAAGTTACCCCGCAGACCATCCGGCGGGATCTTAACCAGCTGGCTGAGCAAAACCAGATACGCCGTCATCATGGCGGAGCCGGTTTAGACTCCAGCACAGAAAACACTTCCTATAATACCCGCAAGATTTCCCAGCTGGAAGAAAAACAACGTATTGCCCAGGCGGTGGTAAGCCATATTCCGGATCACGCATCGCTGTTTATCAATATCGGCACTACCACAGAAACCATCGCCAGGGCGCTGCTTAATCACCAGGGATTACAGGTAGTGACCAATAATCTCAATGTCGCTTCAATCCTGAGTAATAAAGAAGATTTTAATGTCATTATTGCCGGTGGCATGGTCAGGAGCCGGGATGGCGGTATTGTCGGTGAGGCGACACGGGATTTTATCGGCCAGTTTAAAATGGATTATGGCATTATCGGTATTAGCGGCATAGATGGCGATGGTTCTTTGCTGGACTTTGATTATCAGGAAGTGCGCATTGCCCAGGCGATCATGGAAAACTCCCGTAATGTTTTCCTTGCCGCCGACCATACGAAATTCGGCCGCAGTGCCATGGTGCGTTTAGGCAATATCAAACAGGCGGATAGATTATTTACCGATCGTAAACCGGTAAAAAATATTCTTAATATCCTGAACGAGCATAATGTCTGTTTAGATGTTACCGGCTAGGCAAGCTTCTGTTACTTAATAGGCCAGAGACATATCTTATGCCTCTGGCCTATTTCTTTCTCCGCGATAAAGCTGTCTGAGTTTTGGTTGACATGTCTTAAAAATGCCTGTTGAAAAGTTCGTAATGTGACATTTATTTTCGAAAATGTTCGTTTTGGCTTGCCTGGCGGGTATTTTATTGTATATATTATCAACTGTGTTCGGGCTCGAAGATAAAACAACAGCTGTTCGCTATTTTTCAGGACAGAAGCTCTTGAAAAGCGGGGATGATTTTTATCCGAGAGTTTTTCACCCGTGAAAGCTTTATCAGTTATAAGGGGAAGAAGATGGCAAATTTAATACAAGGGACTGTAGATTTGTTAATTGTTGGCGGCGGCATCAATGGCGCGGGTATCGCGGCAGATGCGGCCGGGCGCAATTTATCCGTTATTTTATGTGAACAGCATGATCTGGCGGGGGCGACTTCGTCGGCCAGCAGTAAACTGATCCATGGCGGCCTGCGCTATTTAGAGCATTATGAATTCCGTCTGGTGCGTGAAGCCCTGGCAGAAAGGGAGGTCATGCTGAAAAAAGCGCCCCATATCATTTCTCCTCTGCGTTTTTGCCTGCCCCATCAGCCCCATTTAAGACCTGCCTGGATGATACGTGCCGGTTTATTTCTTTATGATCATCTGGGTAAACGGGAAACGCTGCCGGGCTCGAAATCCGTGAGTTTTTCTCCTGAACAAGCGCTTAAAGAGCACATTACCCGGGGATTTGAATACTCCGATTGCTTGGTGGATGATGCCCGTCTGGTGATACTCAACGCCATCAGTGCCCGGGAAAACGGCGCAAGCATTTTAAACCGAACCCGGTGTATTCAGGCCAAGCGGGTGGGAGGCATTTGGCATGTCACTCTTGAACATGTCATGAGCAAACAGAGGACTTTAGTCCATGCCCGTGCCCTGGTGAATGCCGCGGGGCCCTGGGTCGGTTCATTTATAGAAAGTGCCCTTAAGCTGACTCCGGTGCGCAAGACCCGGCTGATCAAGGGCAGTCATATTATCGTGCCGAAAATTTATCCGCAAAACCAGGCTTATATTCTGCAAAATGAAGATCAACGCATTGTTTTTGTTATTCCTTATCAGCAGGATTTTTCCCTGATAGGCACCACAGACGTTGATTTTCCCGGCGATCCGGCCAAAGTGGCGATCACGGCAGAAGAAAGGGAATACCTGCTTGATGTGGTTAACCGCTATTTTAAGTCTCAGCTGGTGGAAAAAGATGTCGTGGCAAGTTATGCCGGGGTGCGCCCTTTATGTGATGACGAGTCCAATAGCCCATCGGCTATCACCCGGGATTATACCCTGGAAGTGGAAGAGCACTTGGGGACAGCGCCTTTACTATCCGTTTTTGGCGGCAAGATCACTACCTACCGAAAACTGGCGGAAACCGCTTTAGCCAAGTTGGCGCCCTATTTTGAGGAAATGGCGCCGTCCTGGACAGAAAAAGTCAGTTTGCCCGGTGTCGACTTTCATCGCAGCAGTAAAAATTATGCGCTTGGTTTTAGCGCGGCTTTTTCCCAGGAGTTAAAGCAGAGGTATCCCTGGCTGCCCGCTGAGCTGATCAGCCGCTATTGCCGCACTTATGGCAGTTTATGCTTGCTGTTTTTACGCCAGGCAACGGCTCTGGAGCAGTTAGGGCAAGACTTTGGCGCCGGTTTATATACGGCTGAAGTCGATTATCTGATCACCAAAGAATGGGCCTATAGCTGCGAAGATATTTTATGGCGCCGCACCAAACTGGGTTTGTATCTAACCCCAGCCCAGGTTCAGAGCCTTTCTGATTACCTGGATACGCAGGAATGTCGAAAGGTCTCGGCATAACCGAAATAAGCAAACCTTGTTTATCCATCTCATTATTACTATCGCCGCCAGGGCTATGGCGGAAAAACAACCTGAAAGGATCACAGCCGGCGGCCGTCGGCTTTTTTGAAAACACCATGGAGAGGCATCAGAATGAGAAAAAAATACCACCGAGTGAATAGGTTAACTGGCAGCATCACAAAAGCCCTGGGGCTGGCATTTGCACTTACCGGTTCAAATATGAGTTTTGCCGGACAGGAAGTGCAGAGTAAAGCAGAGCAGTTTTTTGATAAGGTTGCCATTTCAGGTTATCTGTCGCAGGGGATCCAGTCGGTTGAAGCCGATGACGGGGCCTTTGATTTTGAAGATAGCAATATGTCGGCAGGTTTTAACCGTTTCCGCTACGCTTTGGGCTTTGATATCGAACTTAACGATCAGGTAACGGCTTTTGTTGAACTCAGTGAAGAGCCCAATGACTTTGGTGTCGATTATACTCCGCATGTCGACCTGGCTTTGATAAATGTTGCCCTGAATGAGCAACTGACGGTGCAGTTTGGCACTATTGTCACGGTTTTATTTAATTTTCGCGGTTATTCCGATGGTGCCGTGGTACAGGGAAATCCGCTGATTGGTAATTCCCCCGCCGATATGGTCACCGCCGCAGAAGGCATGAAATTAATTGGCAATTATGGCGATTTCCATTGGGATCTCGGTATCAGCAGTTCGGACTTTGGCGAGTCATTTGGTGGTGATCGGGGCTTAACTTACCTGGCCCGCGGCTCATACGATTTCAATGAGCACTTTTCCCTCGGTTTTGGCCTGGCGTCTTCTCGACATGGGGATCAGGTGAGAAACGGTTCTTCCGATATTATCCGGGCCGGTTTATATCAGGGGGATGGCGATAATTATCGTTTTCGCAGCTCAGATACCGGGGGGATCCGCAATACCCATGCCGGGGTGATCCCCGGTCTGGACAGCACGGCTTTGCATATCGATGGCCAATATCAGACGGAGCAAGCCACTATTCGTTTGTGGGCGGGACAGGTTAAGGATGATTTCAGCTTTGCCGACAGCAATGGCCTGGCAACGGTCGCCAGCCTGTCACAGGGCTTTATTGAGCAGGAAAGTGAAATGCGCTTTGTCGGACTGGAGGCAAGTTATTACTTTACCGAAAAGCTTTATGCCGCCAGCCGTTATGTTTTAGTGGAAAATAAGGCGGAAGGTGTTCGCCGCGATGAGCAGCTTTCCCGTTCTCAGCTGGGGATTGGTTATTTCTACCGGGACAATATGTTGTTAAAAGCCGAACTGGTTAATCAGATGGAGCAGAAAAATTCAGCCGGTCAAATAGGTGACGACTGGCAAGGGGTTATGATGGAAATGTCTTTTATTTTTTAACTGCCGCTAAGTTTATCGCCTAAAAGTCAATGCCCCGCTCTGTCCGGGGTATTGACTTAAGTTATTGTCGTCCCTGAGCCTGGCCTGTTAAGTTCCTAACGCTGAGATATTATAATTCTTCAAATGAAATCAGCTGGATAGCCAAGGTTTCATATCTGTCCTTTTGTCAATCAAAAATACTGCTATCTGCTACATCAATGGACATTATCCTGCTTGCTGTATATTCTTAAGCCAGAGTTGGCAGCTTTATTCGTGCCTTGTCTTTGTCTTGTTAAAATAAACAACTTGTATTGATTGAAACAAACTTGCCCGGGATCTGGTCTTTACTATCAAAGTTTTAATCTCAGAAGGAACTTAATATTGAATGTTAACTTTCGCCAATTCTTGTTGTTAGCCTTTGCCTTGTTATCGCTGCCTTTGCATGCGCTGTCGCTTAAGGTGCAAGTGGTGGATCCCGCAGATAAGCCGTTGGAAAATATGGTGGTTTACCTTGAACCTCTTGGAGGTCAACAGCAAGGGAAAACCACAAAAACAGTAGATATTGGTCAGGTCAATAAAACCTTCACCCCTTATATCAGTGTGATCCAGTCGGGCAATGCCGTGCGTTTTTATAACCAGGATGATATTACCCATCATATTTATTCCGTCACCGGCAGTCATAAATTTTCCATTAAAATCCGCTCAGGACAAGAAATGCTTAAACAAGACTTTGTCGAAACCGGTGAAGTGGTGATGGGCTGTAATATTCATGACTGGATGAGCGGTTATTTACTGGTGTTAGATACCCCTTATTTTGATAAAACCAATAGTGGGGGGCAGCTGATTCTGGATGTGGCTGAGCCCGGTCAATATCGGATCACCGTCTGGCATCCGCAACTGCAGGAAAAGAATAACCGTCTGGTGCAAGCGTTTACCTTGCTGGAAAATAAGTCAATAATACTCAAATTAAACCAGATGATGGCGGAAATACCGCAGCAACAAAGTGATGATGATTTTTATTTTCTCTCAGAATATTAAGGACTGAGCATTTAAATGAAGAGTTTGCAGAATAAGATATTTTTGTTTTTTGTCTTGTTATTGCTGGTGGTGCAGGCAATAGCCCTGTCTACCCTGATAGCGGGTAAGAATAATCAGGAGCTGCTGCAAATTAATAACCAGCTGACTACAGCCAAAACTATTTTTAGTGAGTTGTTTGACAGCCGCAGCGAATACCTGGCGGCATTTGCGGAAACCGCCGCCAAAGATTATGGCATTAAACAGGTTTTTCATGATGATACCCGCAGTTTACTGGTGGCGATGAATAACCACAGGAAACGCATTAATGCCGATATTGCCATGGCTATTGCCGCAGATAACACTATCACGGGCCAGTTGCTACTTACCAGGGAACAGGGTGATCAGCGAAAGGTGCGCCAGGGGCCGGAAAAAGGGGAATTATTCCGTTTCAGTGACTGGTTAGACAGCCAGCAGCAGTCGCATTTATACCTGCTTGGTGATGCCGTTTATCAGCTGAGTTTATCGCCGTTAACCGTAGGGGCAAAAACCATAGGTTGGCTGGCCTTTGGTTTTGAAATCGATCAGCGCCTGGCGCTTGAATTTAGAGATATCACCGGTCTGGCAACCGATTTTATCTTAAAGGAAGGCGAACACTGGCGTATGGTGGCGTCCTCTAACCCCGATGCCGACCTGGCTTTTGCCAAAGATATCGTCCAGGGTTTTACCCCGGATACCTATATCGGTGTGGGGCATTTCATTACCGATCTTGATCAACAGGTGTTCGGGGTAGCCATGTATGGTTTACGCGCCGATTTTGTCGAAGTACTGCAAAAGCAATGGTTGCAGCTGCTGATGCTGGCGGTGGTCACCCTGTTATTATCCTTGGCCGGCGCCTATCTGATTGCCGGTTCTATCACTAAGCCGATCACCCGCCTGGTAGAGCAGGCGAAAATAGTTGCCAGCGGTGACTATCATCAAACGATAAAACTTGATGATCAAAATGAATTGGGTCAGCTGGCGGATGAATTCAATGTTATGCAAAGCGCGGTATTGAGCCGGGAGCAGGCCATTACCCACAGGGCAAACCATGATCCCCTTACCGACTTGCCCAACCGTAACGTGCTTAAGCTGACCCTGAACCACCTGACAAAACACCAGAAAAAATTTGCCCTGTTACACCTTAATATCAGCCGGTTAAAAGATGTCAATGATGCTTTGGGCCATGATGTCGGCGACCGGGTGATCACCGAAACCGCCAACCGCTTGTGGCAATTGACGGACTTTCAATTGATTTGCCACCTTGGCGGTGATGAGTTTATGTTAGTAGTGGAATTGACGCCCGATATTGTGCTCGACTTCCTGGTGAATAAGGTACAGCTGGCATTAGAGCCGAATTTTGATTATCAGGGCATCTGTTTGCAGCTCCAGGTCAGGATGGGCATTACCTTGTCTCCGGAGCATAGCAGTGAACCCAAAACCTTATTGCAGATGGCAGATACCGCCCTGCACCATACCCGTAAAGCCCGGCAGCAGCTGCAGGTATATCATGCCGATCTGGATGTAAACAGTGTTGAGCGTTTAAGCTTGATCAATGATTTGAAAAAAGCCATCACCAGTGGTCAGCTTGAGCTTTTTTATCAACCTAAGATCAACCTTAAATCGAATGAAGTGACCCATGTTGAAGCTTTGGTGCGCTGGCAGCACCCGATCTTAGGCATGGTGCCGCCGGATAATTTTATTTATATTGCCGAACAAACCGGACAAATTAATGCCTTAACCCAATGGGTATTTTCTACCGCCCTGGCCCAGTATAAAAACTGGTGCGCCTTGGGGATCACCTTAAATATTGCCGTCAATATTTCCGCGGAAAACCTCAAAGATGCTGACTTTTATAGTTTTGTTTGCCAGGCATTAACCGCCTATCAGGTACCGGCAGAAAATGTCACCCTGGAAGTTACCGAAAGCGCGGTGGTGGAAGATCCGGAATCGGCCATTGCTCTGCTCAGTAAATTTAAAGGGCAGGGTATGCGTATCTCAATAGATGATTACGGCACAGGTTATTCATCCCTTGCCCAGTTAAAGCAACTGCCGGTACATGAATTAAAAATAGATAAATCTTTTGTCCAGAAACTCAAAGATGACGAGGATGACCAGATCATAGTACGTTCGACCATAGAGTTAGCCCACAATATGGGGCTGAGTGTCGTTGCCGAAGGCATAGAAGATGATTATGCCAAATGCTGGCTGGCGGAGCATAAATGCGAGTTAGGACAAGGTTATTTTATCAGTCGCCCGAAACCAGCGTTGGAACTTACCACCTGGTTACAAGAGCAAAAAATTATTGCCGGAGAAAAGGAAGCCTTATGATCAAAATATTAGGCTTTACTCTCGGGCTTTTAAGCACAGGAAGCGTATTGGCTGTAGAAACCGAGTGGCACGGTTTGCTGGACCTCAGGTTTGGCAGTGCAGACACCCTGGACAGTTATATTGACGGCGGCATGGGAAAATTTGGCCAAAGTGACGGCCAGCAAGTTTCTCTGTCGCAACTGGGGGCCGAGTTAGCCCTGAGCTGGGATTCCGGGATCAGCGGCCATCTGGTGGCTAATGCCTATTTGGATGAAGAGGAAAGCGGTATCGGCCTGACCGAAGCCTACCTGAAATACCGAAGCTTACCGGGTGCCTCGGGATACCGCTGGCAAAGCAAGGCGGGAATTTTCTATCCCTCAATTTCACTGGAAAATAATGCTTTTGCCTGGGCCAGTAAAAACACCTTAAATTCCTCGACCCTGAATACCTGGCTGGGGGAAGAAATCCGGGTGCTGGGGGCAGAATTTATGCTGACACGCCTGGGGAAAATACATAATTCCAAGCATGATTTCTCCCTGTCCGGCGCCATTTTCGGCAATAATGATCCTGCCGGGGCCATGCTCGCCTGGCATGGCTGGACCATGAGCAGTCGCCAGACTTTATGGACCGAACGCCGTCCTTTGCCGGATTTTGAAGCCAGCAGGCCGGGCAATATGCTCAGTAACCAGGCGAAAGCGTCAGATCCTTTTCTTGAACTGGACGACAGGCTGGGAGTTCATGTTAAGGCCAGGTGGAAATATCGCGGTAAGGGAGAGCTTTCATCCGGTTATTATGCTAATAACGGCCAGCCCTACATCGTAATAAAGGGCCAGTATGCCTGGAAAACCCGGTTTTACCATCTAGGCGGCAAGTGGCGTCTGGCTAAGGGGCTGGAGCTCAGTGGCCAGTACCTTAACGGCGACACCCTGATGCAGAGCCCGGATAAAGTGGATGTGGTTAATAATGATTATGCCAGCGGTTATCTGGCGCTGACGAAAAAGTGGCGCCAACATCAGCTGACGCTGCGGGGGGAAGAGTTTTCGGTCACGGATAACGATAATACCCCGGGAGATAACAATACCGAATACGGTAAAGCAATGACGGTTAATTATCGTTATCATTATGCCAAAAACTGGTTTTTTTCCGGAGAATTTAACTGGATAGACAGTGAGCGTCCGGCGCGGCGTTATATTGACCAGCCGGTTGAGCTTACCGAGCGACAGTTGCAGTTTTCTGCCCGTTATTTCTTTTAGTGTTTACGGATTGGCTAGCGTTATCCTCTGATGCTCTTCCCTGAGCAAAGGACTAAGGATTTATTGTTCGGACTTGCCCGCCGTTTGATTTTTTACCGCCTTATAGTAGCGGATAAGCTCGGCGGTTGAGCTGTCATGGCCGGCATTTTCTTCGTTTGACTCCAGCTCATGTTGAATTTTACTGGCCAGGCCTTTGCCTAACTCAACCCCCCATTGATCAAAGGAGCAGATCTGTAAAATAATGCCCTGGACAAAAATCTTATGTTCGTAAAGGGCAATCAATGAGCCCAGGGTTTTCGGGGTGATGCGCTTCATTAAAATGGTATTGGTCGGGCGGTTGCCTTTATGCACCTTGTGCGGGGCGACTTTATCGATGTAGTCCTGCTGGCGGCCTTTGGCGTGTAAATCTGCCCTAACCTGTGCTTCATCGACCCCGCACATCAAGGCCTGGGTCTGGGCAAAAAAGTTGGCCATCAGGGTTTCATGGTGGCCTTTGACCGGGGTATTGCTTGCTACCGAGCCGATAAAGTCTGCCGGTACCACATTGTTGCTTTGATGCAGGTACTGGTAAAAAGCATGCTGGCCGTTAATGCCGAGCTCTCCCCAGATGGAGGGCACGGTAGGATAATTAACCTCTTCCCCGTGCCAGCTGACCGATTTGCCGTTACTTTCCATTTCCGCCTGTTGCAGGTAGGCACTGAGCATATGCAGGGATTGATCATAAGGCAAAATCGCCTGCGACTGGGCCCCTAAAAAGGTGCAGTTCCAGATGCTGAGCAGGGCCAGCATCACCGGGGCATTGCTTGCCAGCGGCGCCTGCTGGAAATGCTGATCCATTTCATGGCCGCCTTCGAGCAATTCAATAAACTTGTCAAAGCCCAGATCCAGGGCAATGGGCAGGCCGATGGCAGACCAGAGGGAAAAACGCCCGCCAACCCAGTCCCACATTTCAAAGATATTTTCCCGGCTGATACCAAACTGGGCGGCATTTTCCCGGTTGGCAGTCACCGCGATGAAATGTTTGGCAACCGCCTGTTCATCAAAGGAAGAGGAGACCAGCCACTTGAGTGCAGTGGCGGCATTGGTCATGGTTTCTGTGGTGGTAAAGGTTTTGCTGGACACAATAAACAAGACCTTTTCCGGATTGAGCGGCCGCAGTACCTCGGCAATCTGGGCGCCGTCAACGTTGGAAACATAATGGACATTTAAACTGTTGTCGCTGAACTGCTTCAGGGCTTCGGTGACGGTTTGCGGTCCCAGGTTGGAGCCGCCGACACCGATATTAACGACATCGGTAATGCGTTTGCCGGAATACCCTTTCCAGTGCCCCTGGCGAACCCTGTCGCTGAAGTTTTTCATTTTTTCCAGGGTTTGCTCGACCCGGGCGGTAATGTTTTCTCCTGCAAGGTTAAGGGCCGTTTTGCTGCGGTTGCGCAATGCGGTATGCAGTACAGCCCTGTCCTCGGTGCGGTTAATAGGCTCACCGGCAAACATTTTTTCGCGCCAGCAGGGAATTTCACAGTCTTGTGCCAGGGTTAGCAGAAGCTCCATGGTTTGCCGGGTGATCAGGTTTTTTGAATAATCGAGCAATAATGAAGGCAGCTGAATGGAAAATTGCTTGAAGCGCTGCGTATCGGCGGCAAAAAGATCATTCATATGTTGTTGCTTCATTTGCAGCGCATGGGCGGATAAGGCCTGCCAGCTGGCAAGGGAAGTTCTTGCGGTCATTGGAAATCCTCGGGATTAGCTTTGGTCGGTTGGGTATCCGGGTATTATCTAAATGAAAGCTTTAGCATACCCGGGCAATATGATGTTTCTATGAGCGCGGCCGGGCTTTTAGTTAACACCGGCCGCGAAAAATTTCAGCAACTTTGGCCTTAGCCGTGCTCGGCTTCGAGCAGTACTTCCTGGGTGGGTTTTTTCAGTAGGTTAAAGGCCATCATTAAAAATAAGATCCCGGCAAACCCTGTGGCCAGATAAAAGCCGTATTTGACATCGCCGAACAGGTCGCTGACCGCGCCCATGGCGAGCGGCCCCAGGGCAGCGGCGACTGCGGTAAAGAATAAAATCACCCCGGCAACGGCGCCGTGTTCTGATTTTTTAAAGCAGCTGATGCCTTTCGAATTCAGGGTAGGGTAGATCATCGACATAAATAACCCGGATAACGGCAGCAGGAAGACGGCAAGCTTGATGCCGTAGAGCATACTGAAAAAGTAACAGCAAAAGATTGCCAGGCTGGTGGCAAACATCACCTGCATCCAGTTAAATTTGCTCAGGACCCAGGCACCTAAAAATCGACCGAAGGCGCGAAAAACAAAAAAGATGGTTAAGGCATAGGTAGCCAGCCACACCATATCTCCCTGGTAATCGCGCAGCAGGGTCGGCATCCAGACATAAATGGCGACTTCGGTGATCACATATAAGGCGATGGCGGAAGAAAATCCCAGGGCATAAGGGTTTTTCATCATTTTCAGGGTGCGCTTTAAGGTGATTTCTTCACTGTGGTCTTTTTTCATGGCGGGGTAATTGGTTTTCCATGCCAACAGGCACAGGGCCGCACATAAGATGCCGGCGATCACATAGAGGTATTTCCAGGCAAAACCGCTGGCCAGCAGGTAGCTGACGATGGCCGGTCCGATAATGGCGCCGACGCCAAAAAAGCCTTCCACGGTATTCATGGTGGTGGTGTGTTCTTTACCTGAGCTGGAAATATCACCGATCAGTGCCAGGGCGCCGGTTTTAAAGAAACCTATGGCGCAGCCTGAGCATACCATCAGGGTGAGGAAAAACCAGAAGGAATCACCGACGGCAAATAAAAAGCTGGTGACGGAGAAAACGATCAGCCCGAGAATAATAGTGGTTTTACGGCCGAGTTTATCGGCGAGAAAACCCAGCAACAGGCCGCTGAGGGCGATGGCGATCATAGGCACATAATGAAAGGCGCTGGCAGCGGTTAAGCTGAGATCATAAGCGGTAATGATTTCCGGAATGATGACGCCAACCGCATCTGTGGTCATGGCAAACATCATAAACATCATATAAGTTAACCATTTAATGCGTTGCATTTGCTGGTGGTCGATAGGGGTTGTTGCATTCATCATAAAAAACCTTTCTGTTGTTTTCATCCTGCTAAGCTCATCTGGTATCTAGACAGGTTATCAGGCGTATTAGCGTATTTGGAAATAAACAATAATTTTTCTTGAATCTATTTGATATTTGATTAAAGATAATACTTAATCGATTAAGTTTCAAATTATTTATTACCCTAGTGAGTACACTGATGAAAAATAACGTGCAATTAATCACCTATGCTGACCGGCTCTCTGGCGCCGGTATTCCTGAACTTCATGAGTTACTGGCTAATGAACTGAGCGGTTTATTTTCCGGGGTACATATCCTGCCCTTTTTTTATCCCATCGACGGCAGCGATGCCGGTTTTGATCCGATAGATCATACCCGGGTTGATGAGCGTATCGGGTGCTGGCAAGATATCAAGGCGCTGGGCAGTGATAGTGACATTATGGCGGATCTTATCGTCAACCACGCCTCGGCCGAATCTAAAGAGTTCCGGGATGTGCTGGCGAAAGGGAAAAACTCGGTTTATTGGGACTTATTTCTGACCAAAGACAAGGTTTTTCCTGGCGGCGCCAGTGAAGAGCTGCTGTCACTGATCCCCAGGCCGAAAACCACCGGCTGTTTTACCCCTTACCAACTGGCAACGGGGGAAACAATCGACTTTTGGACCACCTTTACCGATAGCCAGATAGATCTGGATGTCAAAAGCGAGCTGGGGCAACAATACCTTCACAAGGTGATTGATACCTTTGCCGCCAATAATATCAGTTATATCCGCTTGGATGCGGCGGGTTTTGCCATTAAAAAAGCCGGCACCAGCTGTTTTATGATAGATGAGACCTTCGACTTCATTAATCAGTTATCCGATATGGCCAATAAAGCCGGCATGAAGTCGCTGGTGGAAATTCATTCCTATTATAAAACCCAGATTGAAATCGCCAAACGGGTGAATCTGGTGTATGACTTTGCCCTGCCGCCTCTGGTGTTGCATTATTTAACCACCCGGGATGTACAGCCGCTGGTGAACTGGTTAAAGATCTCACCGAGAAATTGTATTACCGTACTCGATACCCATGACGGCATCGGCATCGAGGATGTTGCCGGAAAAGATGACCTGCCGGGTTTACTGCATCAGGAGCAAATCGAGACACTGATCGCCGCTATCCACAACAACAGCGGCGGCGGCAGTGAAAAAGCTTCCGGAGCCGCCGCCAGTAATGTTGATATCTACCAGGTTAACTGCAGCTATTATGATGCCCTGGCGAAAGACGATCTTAATTACCTGATCGCCCGTGCTATCCAGTTCTTCTCTCCCGGGGTGCCCCAGGTTTATTACGGCGGTTTGCTGGCGCTGGAAAATGATATGCAACTGCTGGCAAGCACTAATGTCGGCCGGGATATTAACCGCTCATATCTGAATAAACCCCAGGTTGCTGCGGCCATGGAGAAACCTGTGGTTAAAGCCTTGTCTGCTTTGATCCGGCTGCGTAATCAGAGTGAGGCATTTAACGGCCTGTTTGAAATTTGCGGTGATAAGCAAAAGCTGTGTATGAAATGGATTAATGGTCGTGATAGTGCCCGTTTAGTGGTGGATATGGCGCTGCAGCAGGCCAGTATTTCCCTCAGTGACGGTGAGCATCAGCAGCAGCTGGACCTGGCTCAGTTGCTGGCGGGAAATTAACACATAGGTTTTGCATAAAAATGCCGGCTTTAAAAGCCGGCAAAGCTGCTCCGGAATGCCTGGTACTGTCACGGTTTTTGCTGTTTGCTTAGCTGTTAACAGCTGTCGCCCATTTGCAGCTCATAGCCTAAGACTTCATTATGATTGTCGTTATCGATAAAGAGTTTGGCGGCTGTTTCTCCCTTAAGATCACTGTACTGGTGAATCGTGGTCAGCTTAGGGGTCGATCTTAACGATTCTTCGATGCCGTCAAAACCGACAATGCGGATATCTTCGGGGATCTTCAAGCCCATCGCCGTGGCCTCGCGGATGGCGGCCAGGGCGATCAGATCACTCATGCACAACAGGACATTCGGCAGCGGCTGGCAGGAAAGGGCTTCTCTGGCGGCCAGCGAAGCGAGCTTGATATTGCTTTCCGGGATATTCCAGATGCGATCGCCGCCGAGGTTGATGCCTTTTTCCGAGAGTGCTTTGCTATAACCGTCCAGGCGGCGGTGTGAAATCGAGCTGTTGCAGTCGAGCAATTCCTTGTCGTATACCCGGCAAATTTGTTCGCTGTCCACCAGGCGCAGGCCGAGCACGGCGACATTATCCTGTTCAAGCCGTATCGCCTGATCAGCTATTTGGTAGGCGGCCTGCTCGTTATCGATATTGACCGAAGCCATGCCTTCAATATCAAAATCGACGGTGACGATTTTCTTGCCCGAGGTTTTTAGCTGGGGGATCAATTTGGGGTTTCTCGGCGCGCCGTAACAGATAAAGCCGTCGACAAAATCGACCACCGACTGAATACTTTGGGATTGTCCGGAATACAGCAGTAAATTCAGGTTGTTCTTTTCCAGGACCGAAGTAACCCCGCGCATAAATTGGTTGGCGACGGGATCTGAGACCATATATTCCAGGCTGTCCGGCAGGACCAGGGCGACTATATTGGAACTGCCTTTTCTCAGCAGCCTGGCGGCCTGGTTGGGGCCGCTGTAACCGAGCTCATGGCAGGCGGCGAGGATTTCTTTACGTCTTTTTTCTGATAGCTGATCGGGGCGGTTAAAGGCATTAGAAACCGTGGCATTGGACACTCCCAGGATGTCCGCAACTTTTTTTAATGTTAAACCATTGCTTTTTTTCATCTTGCTCACTTTGTTGTTCTATAGCAGCTTAGCTCAGCATCAAAACTTAATTTGGCCGTCTGCTGTTAAGCCAGGCTCGGCGAAGGAATAAAATAACGGCCGAACCCTGGGGTGCAAAGCCCGCCACGACCGATCACTGATTTAATTGTTACACATTATCAGGTATCGCTTTGCTATGTTAGTTTTATTTTTTCTTATTTGATTAAGTTGTTTTGTTGACGGTTATAGCAGTAGATTGAACTGTATGCACAGCTGTTTTATCTGCAGGTAAAGTTCAGTAATTTCGTGGTAAATTATCATCTTGAGCCTGGTTCGCTTAAATATCAGCCAAATAGACTTGCAATTATAAAATCATTTGTTAATCTTAAAAGTAACTTAATCGATTAAGCTTTGGTTTAGGTTAAGTCGGAAGACTGTGATTTTTATGGCCTATAATTTGACAACTAAAACCGCATAGAAATCACGCCAAAATTAACAGAAAGTAACGAGGGGAAAGCAATGTCTCACCATTTGTCAAAGAAGTTTTCGTTAAGCGTGTTAGCTCTTGCCATCAGTAGTACGGCTATCGCGGCTGAAGGAGAAAATAAAGCAGCAGATCCAAATGATTCACTGGGGATGGAGCGCATAGTCGTAACCGGTGTTGCCAAGGGTAAAACCATTATGGCATCGAGTGTTTCCATCAGCAGTTTTTCTGCCGAACAAATGGAAGTGACCACACCGAGAACCACCTCGGAAATTTTCCGCTCTTTACCGGGGATTCGCTCCGAAGCCACCGGCGGTGAAGGTAATGCCAATATCGCGGTGCGCGGTTTACCCGTGGCGGCCGGGGGAGCGAAGTTCCTGCAACTGCAGGAAGATGGCCTGCCGGTGATGCAATTTGGCGATATTTCTTTTGGTAATGCCGATACTTTCCTGCGCGCCGACTCGACCGTACAAACGGTAGAAGCTATTCGTGGCGGTACCTCGGCAACTGCCGCCAGTAACGCCCCCGGCGGTATCATTAACTTTATCAGCAAAACCGGCGACAGCGAATCCGGCAGCGTTTCCACCACCATCGGCCTGGACTACGACAGCTACCGCACCGATTTTGAATACGGCAGCTATATCAATGACAGCACTCGTTTTCATATCGGCGGCTTTTTACGTACGGGTGAAGGGGCACGGGATACCGGCTACACCTCAAATAAAGGCGGCCAAATCAAGGCGAACCTGACCAAAGAATTTGACGATGGTTACGTGCGTTTTTACTTCAAGCACTTAGACGATAAAACGGTTGGTTACCTGCCTATGCCTATGTATGCCGACGGCGATTCCCTGCCGGGCTTTGACTCGCAGAAAGATACTCCGCATTCGGCCTATCTGCTTTCCACGCTGCGACTTGACGGCGACGGCAATATCAGCCGCGGCGATGTTCGTGACGGCATGAACCCTGTGGTCAACAGCATAGGTTTTGAAGCCTTTTTCGAACTGGGCAATAACTGGTCCATCGAAAACCGTTTAAGAAAAAGCGATGTCAGCGGTAACTATAACTCCTTAATTCCGGCCAGCGTTGAAGACAGCAGTGCTATTGCCAGCGCTATCGGCGGTGACGGTGCCGCTTTGATGTATGCCAATGGTCCCGATGCCGGGCAGGCATTTAGCGATGATATGGCGATGCGTATCCATACCTTTGATGTTGAAATTGAAGATCTGAGTTCAATTGTTAACGATCTGAAACTGACCAAAGAACTTGATTACGCCACGGTAACCTTCGGTTATTATAAATCGACACAGAATATTGCCATGTCCTGGATGTGGAACTCTTACCTGATGGAAGTCAAAGGCGATAATGCTGCTCTGCTTGATGTTGTCGGCAGCGACGGCACCAACTATTCCGACAATGGTCTTTATGCCTACGGGGTGCCTTACTGGGGCAACTGCTGTCAGCGGGCTTATGATGCCGAATATGATATCGATGCGCCCTATATCAATATTTCTGCCGACTTTGACGATTTGACCATAGATGCCAGTTTCCGCCACGACAGTGGCGAAGCCAGCGGTTATTATGCTGCTACGGTGCAGTCACAAGTGGATATGAACCGTGACGGCGAGATCTCTATTCCAGAGCAAAGCGTGTCTTCGGCAGATATTGCTAATGCTTCCCCCATCAACTACGACTGGAGTTATAACTCTTACACCTTAGGGGCCAATTACTTCCTTGACGATAACTTGGCGGTTTTTGCCAACCTCAGCCATGGTGGCCGTGCCAATGCCGACCGTTTGATGTACGGTAAAATCAATAGTGACGGCTCGGTAGCGGAGCAGGATGCGGTGGATGAAGTCGACCAATATGAACTTGGGGTGAAATTCCGCAAGGATAAGTTCTCCCTTTTTGCCACGGCGTTTTTTGCCGAAACCGAAGAGCAGAACTTTGAAGCCACCAGCCAGAAGTTCTTTGACCGGGTTTATGAAGCCAAAGGCATAGAGTTGGAATCAGCTTATTATTTCGGTAATTTCGATGTGCGCGGCAGCATCACCTGGACCGATGCCGAGATCACCAAAGATGCCATTAATGCTGATGTTGTTGGCAATACTCCGCGCAGACAGGCAGATTTCATTTACTCTCTGATCGGTCGTTATAACTTTAACAACGGCTCTGCCGGTTTAAGTATCATCGGCACGACAGACGCCTATGCCCAGGACAATAACGATCTGGAATTCGACGGTTATACCCAGGTAAACGGTTTTGTCTCTTATATGATGACAGAAAACATGTCGGTATCTTTAAACGTCAACAACCTGTTTGATACCAATGGCATCACCGAAGCCGAAGAAGGCAGTGTGCCGGATAACGGCATTATCCGTGCCCGTACCATTAACGGCCGGACGACGTCATTAGCACTGAAATATGAGTTCTAATTTCGGTTAACGTCAACAAAGCCCCTGTGCCCGGCAGAACGCCGGGCGCAGCCGGGCTTTTATTTTACCTGCTGCATTGTGATGTTATATCGGATAAAGCAGCAGGTTGTTTTTAAAGGAAACCCCAATGAAAAAAGTGTTGTGCTTTGGTGAAGTGCTCATCGACTTTTTACCCAATGAAGACGATGAAACCAGCTTCAAACCTATTGCTGGCGGAGCACCTGCAAATGTTGCAGTGGCCATTGCAAAACTCGGCGGCGAAAGTTATTTTGTCGGCGGCATCGGCTCGGATAATTTTGGCCAGTTTTTACATAAGCAATTGGCGGCCTACCGGGTGAAAACCGATTATTTATGCAGCTTTGAAAACAGCAATTCGGCGCTGGTGCTGGTATCCCTGGACGATAAAAAAGAGCGTAGCTTTAATTTTTACCGGCACGATACCGCGGATATGCGTTTTAGCTGTGACGATTTTAACGAAGAGAGTTTTAAGCTTTCGGATATTTTCCATTATTGCTCCAATACCCTGACCACAGAAAAGCTGGCGCAAACCACTTTAACCGGGTTAAAGCTGGCGAAAACGCATGGTTTGCTGGTGAGTCTGGATGTCAATTTACGCCTCACCTTGTGGTCGGAGGCTTCGGTATTATCTTCGCGTATCCTCGAGTGCCTGCCTTATACCGATGTGATTAAATTCAGCCGCGAAGAGCTGTTATATTTATCCGAGCAGTTAAGTCAAAGCGCCGACGAACTGATAAGCTATTGTTTGCAAACCGGTCCGTCCCTGGTGGTGGTGACCGACGGCGGCAATGAAATCTCGGTATACACCCGGGACTACCATTTTATTCATCAGGCACCGGCCATTATCCCGGTAGACACCACGGCGGCAGGCGATGCCTTTGTCGGCGGATTACTTTATCGGCTGGCTCAGCAAGATCTCGATATCGAGGCTTTTCAGGTGCTGTTAACACAGCAGGCGGTTATTGAAGAGATCATCGATTTTGCCACTTTATGCGGCGCTTTTACCTGCACTCAAAAAGGCGCTTTTCCGGCGCTGCCGAGATTAGCGGATATCAAGGACTAGCAGCTGTGTTATTTTGAAAAAGCAAGCCCGGCATCTGCCGGGCTTTTGTTTTTAAGTACCTGGTTAAGCCATTTGCACCCTGCTTAATGCCACTTAATGCTGTATTCGGGCAGGACATCTATGGGTAAATGATTGACTTTCTCCAGGCTGGCCTGAATGCGCGGAGAATTCACCGCCCAGCGGTCAAAAAAGGCCTGTACCTTAGTGTTGTCGCCATCCCCTTCGAGGATCAGCAGGGCTTTTGCCAGGGAGGCGACATTTTCTTCAAACTGCTTGTCGTCCAACGTCCAGCGGCCACTGTCATCATCATAGCTAACCCCGCCGTTTTCGGCGAAATAATTTAACGATAATACCGCGGCTTTGCCATGGGCCTGGTTCAAACCAAAACGCATCGAGCGGAATAAGCTGCCTAAATAAGAAATGAAAAAGTTATTGCGGCGCTTGGCATCCACTATGCCTTTATCCATCAGGTAAATCAGCGAGTGCATACCGCTGATATCGGCTTTTGCCTCCTCCAGGGCGTTATAGTTAGGGCCTATGGCGGCATTGGTGGCCATGCCTTTTTTACTGCCGACCTTAACGGTTCTCGGTCCCAGGGCATGGCTGATTTCATGCATCAGCACAAACTGGAAAAAGCCGTCGTCGGAGATTTCCGGCAATTGTTTTTCGTTGATCAACACTTCACTGACCGGTTTGATGATGCCGTTAAACCTGGCTTCGAACATATTTTTCCAGAAGGTTTTTTTTGTGCCTTTAAGTTCGTGTACCGCGGGATCGTTGGGCAGGTTGGTGGCCACCGCCTGGTAACCGACGATAGCCATGCCGGTGCGGATAATATCCCTTACCACGACAAACTTGGTTGTTAAGCCGCCGACCACGGAGCGGTACTGTTCGGGGATCGGCAGATTATTTTCCATTTCCTGCAGGTGTTGGGTGTATAAGTCTAATTTTGCCGACTCTTCTTTGTCCACCACTTCGATATAGGCCTGGTATTTGGCTTTTACCCCTTTAATGCCGTCGTCGTAGGTTTCGAAAGGGCCAAAGACCAGATCAAATTTATTGCCTGTGAGATCTATCCAGGCGACGTCAGCATCAAAATATTCATCGGTGATCAGCGCACGGGCTTTTAGACGCAGGAAATTGGCGAATGAAGCATTGTCGGTCAGTTCTGCCACTTCATAGAGCAATTCGATCACGGGATCGAGTAATGTTTTATAGGCCTGGTAGTATCTGACGGCCTGATAGCCCCCTTTACCGTCTTCTTGGATCACGGTATAGGGGTTCATAAATTCAGCCTGCTGTTCTTTGGACAGGGTTTTCATATAGTTATCGAGCTCATCAGCGCTCAGGCCGCGGGGGTAAAACTCCTGTCCCGGGTAATATGTTTGCTGGCCCATAAAGGCAACATTGTTGTTGAGCTGTTCAAACGGGGCGCCGTTGCGGTTAAGCAGGGTCAGCAGTTTTTGCGCCTGCTCGCTTTGTGGCACCAGCTCCAGGGCATCCTTTAACTCCCGGCCGTATTTGGAGGTTTGCTGCCAGTAGACTTCGTGCAGCAGTTCGGCCGCTGTAACCAGTTTTTGCAGGATCAGCTTGTCTTTGGCGGAGAAATGACTGGCATCATATTCCATTTTATAGGGACTGTATTGTGCCAGATAACGGTCAACATGGGGATTATGGTCGGCACTGACCTGGCCGCTGAAGGCAGCGGCAACCGATAGCGAAAGGGCGAGCAGGGTTTTTTTCATAACTTCTCCTTATTATTTTTTTTATTGTTAAAGACTACCAAAGGCATTTTTGATATGCGAGGAGAACAGCGCAATAACACCGGTGTTCATCGCATTTTTCCTTTAAATCACAACAAGTTTTCATTTTTCAGCGAGGTTTGCACACTAGAGGGATCTGCTGACAGCTTCTATACTAAATAAAATAACGAGGTCAGGGACGTATAAAGATTGACCTTAAGTTGTTATTTCTCACTTTTCCGATTCCTAATTAATGCTTTGATATGAAGTAATATGAAGTGATGTAAAGTGATGTGATGAGGAAGGGTTGAATGCTAGTTCGTGTGATAGCCAGTCTGGCGATATGCTTGTCTCTATTGCCGGCATCAATACGGGCCGATGAGGCAGAGTTAAAAATAGCTTTGGGAAATTTTCGGCCGTTATTTGCAGGTCCGGATCAATCTGCCTTATTTAAAGAGCTCATTGATGGTGTGTATGCCTATATCCCGTCAAAAAAAATTACCTATCGCTATATGTTGTCCAATGCCCGCCTGGTGGTTGAGCTCAATGAAAATACCGTAGACGGTGCCGCCAATATTTTCTCGAAAAATGAAATCAACGGTTGTCTCAGCCAGCCGATATTCAGGTATTCGGATGTTGCCGTCACCCGCAGGGACCGGGGGTTAAAAATTAACTCGGTAGCAGATTTAAAAGGTGTTTCTGTGGTGACTTATCAAAGGGCGCGTACTTTACTGGGGAAAGCCTTTAATGCAGCCGTTGCCGATAATGAATATTATAAGGAAGTGCCGCAACCAAAAGAGCAGGCAAGGCTGCTGGCTATTGGTATGGTAGATGTCAGTATCGGCGATAAATATATTTTCCTGCACAGTTTAAAAACCTGGTCCAAGGGACACTTTGATGCCAATGAATTTGTTATTCATCCGATTTTCCCCGATGTTTATAGCTATATGGGGTTTAACCGCCAGGAACTTTGCGATGAGTTTGATTTGGCGCTGGCGCTGTTTAAGGCCAGCGGACGTTATGAAGAGATCTTTGAAGAGCATTTATTTGCCCTGGGTTACCGCCACTAAGAGGAGTCCGGGAGAAAAGTTAAATGTCCCTTGTTATTTTCCACCGCTTTATCCGATAATCCCCGTTATTCTTTCCCGCCAGCGTTATTTACAAGAGAGTTAAATGACAACTGATATTCATCAACTTCTGTACGGCCATTTCGGCTATCAAAGCTTTCGCCCGGGCCAGGGCGAAGTGATTCAGACCATAGTTTCAGGACGCAGTGCCGCCGCCATATTCCCAACCGGCGCCGGTAAATCCCTTTGCTACCAGTTATCGGCCTTATGTTTGCCCCATTTAACTTTGGTGGTTTCTCCTTTGTTGGCGCTAATGAAAGATCAACTGGAATTTTTACAGGGTAAGGGCATAGCTGCGGCGAGTATAGATTCGGCCCAGTCTAAAGTCGAAGCGCAGCAGGTGATGAACCGGGTGCGCAGCGGCGACATAAAAATTTTGATGATTTCTGTGGAGCGCCTTAATAATGAAAGGTTTCGCCAGTTTATTGGCGGGGTAAAGCTGTCGTTATTGGTGGTGGATGAAGCTCACTGTATTTCTGAGTGGGGACATAATTTCAGGCCGGACTATCTTAAACTGCCGGTATACATGCAGGAGCTGGCTATTCCTCAGGTGCTGTTGCTGACGGCCACCGCTACCACGGCGGTTATTGAAGACATGGGCAATAAACTTGGCGTTCAGGCCGGGGATGTCGTGTTAACCGGGTTTTATCGTGCCAACCTGGATCTGGCTGTGCTCGGGGTCAGCCAGAATGACAAGCTGGCGGCATTAACCTCCTGGCTTCAAGATAAACATCAGCACAGCGGTATCATTTATGTCACCCTGCAGCAAAGTGCTGAGGTGCTGGCGGGGCAATTAAAACAACAAGGCATAAACGCACAGGCCTATCATGCCGGCATGTCGGGGGAAGATCGCCAGCAGATCCAGCAGCAGTTTATGTCGGGCGGCATTAAGCTGATAGTCGCCACCATAGCTTTTGGTATGGGCATAGATAAAAGCGATATCCGTTATGTGGTGCATTACGACCTGCCCAAATCAATAGAAAATTATGCCCAGGAAATCGGCCGGGCAGGGCGTGACGGTTTGCCTTCACATTGTCTGGTGTTGGCCAATGCCGATAATTTAAATGTGCTGGAAAATTTTGTTTATGGCGATACCCCGCAAGCGGATGCCATCCGTTATGTGCTTGATGAAATTGCACAGCAGCAGGGTCAGTGGCAGCTGGTATTAAACAGCTTATCCAATGACGCCAATATCCGTTTATTAACGTTGAAAACCCTACTGGTTTACCTGGAGCTTTTTGGTGTGATCAAACCGGCATACAGTTATTTTGCCGAATATAAGTTTAAGCTCCCGGGTAAATCCGAGCAGCAGTTAATCAGTAGTTTTAGCGGTGAGCGGGCGGACTTTATTGAGGCCTTACTGCAGTCTTGTGATAAGGCGAGAACCTGGTATACGATAAACTTTGATCAGTTGCAGCAGCTATACCCCAGCGACAGGCAAAGGGTGCTGACGGCGCTGGAATATCTTGATAGTCAGGGGCTTATCGAGTTGCAGGCGAAAACCATGACCCAGGTTTATCAGGTGCTGAATTCGCCCTACGGCATTGAACAACTGACGGGCCTGCTAAGCGAAAAATTTGCAACCAAAGAGCAAAGTGAAATCAAGCGTATTCATCAGTTGTTGGCGTTTTTTACCGGGGATAGCTGTTTAAGCCGGCGCTTGGGACAATATTTTGCCGATGAGCAACTGACACAAAATTGTGGCCATTGCAGCGTTTGCCGGGGGCAGGCGGCGGTATTGCCGGAAGCTGCCCCGATTGCGCCGCTGGAAAGTTTCGACTTCGGGGATATTTCTGGCGAGATCATGAATAAGCTGGGGCACCAGGCCAGCAGTGTGCTGATCAGCCGTTTTCTTTGCGGTTTAACGACACCTGTATTTACTAAACTCAGGGTGCGCAAACTGAGGGGGTTTGGCTTGCTTGAACATTATCGCTTTTCCCAGGTCAAAGGCTGGGTCGACGCTCATCTGGCAGACCATCATAATAGCGAGCCTGGATAAAAACACAGTAATGATTTATTATCCAGTATATCAGTTTATTGCTGCGCATCTTATATGAAACTTTATATTGCTGAAAAACCAAGTTTAGGACGGGCGATTGCCGCGGCTTTGCCTAAACCCCATAAGAATAATCCGGGGTTTATCCAGCTGGGCAACGGTGATGTCGTCAGCTGGTGTATCGGCCATATCCTGGAGCAGGCAGAGCCGGAAACTTATGATCAAAAATATAAGCAGTGGAAGCTGGAGCATCTGCCGATAGTACCGGAGCAGTGGCAGTTAAAACCTAAATCACAAACCAGAAGCCAGCTGACGGTTTTGCGCAAACTGGTGAAGCAGGCGGATGAGATTATCCATGCCGGCGACCCCGACCGAGAAGGCCAGTTACTGGTTGATGAGGTGATCGATTATCTAAAGCTGGCGAAAACGAAAAAATCCCAGGTAAAACGTTTGCTGGTCAGCGATTTAAATACCAGTGCGGTAAAGCGTTCATTGGCGGCGCTGAAGGCCAACCGCGATTTTATTCCTTTATCGGTTTCAGCCCTGGCCCGTAGCCGCGCCGACTGGTTATACGGCATTAATCTCACCCGCACCTATACCCTGCAGGGGCAAAAAGTCGGCTTTAAAGGGGTGCTTTCCGTCGGCCGGGTACAGACCCCGGTGTTGGGATTGGTGGTGCGCAGGGATGAGGAAATCGCCAACTTTGTCAGCAAACCTTTTTATGAGGTCTATGCCGATATTGTTTGCGAAAACGGCGAGAGCTTTAGCGCCAAATGGCAGCCGAGCCAGGAATGCTCGCCTTATATGGACGATCAGGACAGGGTTGTGGTCAAGGCGCTGGCGGAAAATGTCGTGCGCCGCATCAGCGGACAGCCGGCGACGGTTACCTTGGTTGTGAAAGAAAATAAAAAACAGTCGCCGCCTTTGCCGTTTAATTTATCGGCGCTGCAAATCGATGCCGCCAAGATCTATTCCATGAATGCCAAGCTGGTGCTGGATATCTGTCAGTCCCTTTATGAAAAACATAAGCTGATCACCTACCCGAGATCCGATTGCCGCTATTTGCCCGAAGAGCAGCATAAACTGGCTCCGGGCATCATTAACATGCTAACCTCATCCTCCCAGTATGGCCAGGCGGCGGGACAGGCGAATGCGGCCCTGAAAAGCAAAGCGTTTAACGATAAAAAAGTCGGCGCTCACCATGCGATAGTGCCGACGGAAAAATCCGCTGCGAATATCCAGTTAAATACCTTCGAGAAGAATATCTACCAGTTGATTGTACGCCAGTATCTGGCTCAGTTTTACCCGGCGCACAGTTATGATCAAACTAAGGTCGAACTTAATATCGGCGGCGGAAAGTTTACCGCCAGTGCGAAAAAAACTGTGATGCTCGGCTGGAAAGTGCTTTGGCCGCAAAAAAGCGCAGCCAAGAGCAAAGAGCATAACCCGGATGAGCCGGGAGAAGCAGAAAGCCAGTATTTACCCGAGTTGCACCAGGGGGATGTCTTGTTGTGCCAACAGGGGCGGCTGGCGGAAAAAATGACTAAACCGCCGCAGGCTTTTACCGATGCGACCTTGTTGGCGGCAATGACTGGCATCAACCGTTTTGTCAGCGATAAAGCGCTGAAAAAAATCTTAAAAGATACCGACGGTCTCGGCACCGAGGCGACCCGGGCAGGGATTATCGAATTATTGTTTAAGCGGGATTTTCTCTGCCGCCAGGGTAAGCAGATCCATGCCACCGAAGTGGGTAAGGCGCTGATTGCCACCTTGCCGGAAGCGGCGACCTTACCGGATATGACTGCCCAATGGGAAGTAAGCCTGAATGCGATCAGTGAAAAACAAGTCAGTTACCAGAGTTTTATGCAGCCCCTGACCCAAACCCTGCATCAGCTGGTGGCTCAGGCGTGCCAACAGCTTCCTTCACAGTTGCAGGGGCTTAAGGCCAAATCGGCATCCGGGTTTAAAAAGAAGGGCAGGAGGCGAAG
This sequence comes from Thalassomonas actiniarum, assembly GCF_000948975.2. Classification (GTDB taxonomy): domain Bacteria; phylum Pseudomonadota; class Gammaproteobacteria; order Enterobacterales; family Alteromonadaceae; genus Thalassomonas; species Thalassomonas actiniarum. The sequence goes on along the minus strand of NZ_CP059735.1, from coordinate 5,881,212 downwards.
AAAAGCGCCGGCGGCTAAAGCTTAGTGGCGGCACTGGATAAATAAGTTGTTGATTTATGTGAATCGTTTTATGCTTATGATCCCTTATGTAGTTTGTTTTATTAGGTGTTGTGTATGGAAACGCTGATTATTTGCGCCATGATTGCCGCGCTGTTGCCTTATTTAGCCAAAGCTCCGCTGGCTTTTGCCATGAATAAGGAGAGCCGTTATGATAATAATTACCCCAGGGAGCAACAAGCCAGATTAACGGGGTTTGGTGCCCGCGCCTCGGCCGCCCACTATAACTCTTTTGAGTCCCTGATTATTTTTTCATTAGCCATAGCCCTGGTTTTGGCGACCCATTCTGTTGATAAAACCGTGGAACGCCTGGCAATGATTTATGTTGCTGCCAGAGTCACTTATTGTTTGATGTATTACTTTGATCAGGATAAGTTGCGTTCCCTGGTATGGTTTGTGGGTTTAGCCGCACCACTGGCCATGATGTGGCAGTGCTTACCCTGATTATTTCCGGTAATAAGGCATTTTAGCCCCGGCTTTTAAGCTGATATTTCAGTGTAAATGTCGGGTTGATGAATCGCCATCAGGTTCTGGGGTGAGCTTGCGACACTAAAGCCGAATTGACGATATAAACCATGGGCATCATTGGTGCATAACATAAAGCGCCTCAGCCCCTGTAGTTCCGGCTCTTTGAGTATTTCAGACATAAGTTGTTTGCTGATCCCGCCCCCCCGGTATGGCTCGAGTACAAAAACATCTGCCAGGTAGGCGAAACTGGCTTTGTCTGTGATCACCCGGGCAAAGGCGATTTGCCGGAGGCCGTCAAAGGCGGCGAAACACATGGAATTGTCGATAGACTTTTGTACCAGGTCTTTAGGTATGCCTTTGGCCCAGTAAGAACACTTTAAATAGCTATGGATCACATCCAGTTGCATCTCTTCTTGTTGATTGCTAAAACGAATTGACGGGTTTATCTGTTTGATCATTTACCTCTCCTGAATTTATACCAACTTTATTAAATATCTAACCATCTTCGAATGGTCTAAATCTCCAAGTCCTGCGTTGTTTTCAATCACAACAGCTTGCTATTGCTCAATCAAACGCCTCGCCTGCATGGATGCAGGTGCTTAGCTTTAGTCTGGAACGATAAAGGGGTTTCTTGACAATTTATCCTCACCGAATTTTGGTCATCTACTTAATGCAATTGGTATTACGTTAGGCTTTCCTAGCTGTCGGGTTTCAACAGCGAAAGAAAGAAGCCTAACGACGTAACTAAATAAAAAGTAAGGCCACGGCAACCAGGGTTAAGATGGCTAACATGCGGTTAAACCTTTGCCTTGCAAGTTCTGTGGCTAAAAAACGGCTGATCAGCGAGCCAAATACCGTCCAGGCGCTGTTGCTCATCAATCCCACCAGGTTGAAGATCAGGCAGGCCTGGATCACGGAAAGCAGGTACAGCTCTCCGGGCAGGCTAAAAGCGGTGATGCAGGATAAAACCATCATCATGGACTTGGGGTTGATAAACTGTAATAGCGCTCCCTGGCGAAAGCCTATCAGGTTTGCTGGGCTGTTTTGCTGCTTGTGCCCCTTGGAAAATGCCATTTTTACTGCCAGATAAACAAGATAAGCAGCGCCGAGCAATTTGAGGTACAAATACCAGTGGGGATTTTGGTTGAGTATGCCGCCGATACCCGAGGCCATTAGGATAAAAAGCCCGGTAATACCCGCCCTGATGCCGAAAAGAAACGGCAGGGTTTGCCGGTAACCAAAACGGCTGCCGGATAAGGTCAACAAGGTGTTGTTAGGGCCTGGGGTTGCGGTGGCCAGCAGGGTAAAAAGCAATAGCGGAATAAGTATGCTGCTGAGTTCGATCAGGGCTGCCATAAAGTTATCTTGGTTCTCATTAATTAAAAAACAATATTGTATGCGTACAATTGTGTGTTTTTAATAGTTGTCAGGTGTTTTTTATGATATATAGGGGTACAAATAGATCAAGGATTTTATTGTACCCATGACAATGTGGCAGCCCGAGTTGAAACCCTCCAGTTTGGCGAAATATAAACAAGTGGCAGATGCCATTGATGAAGCCGTGGCAAGCGGCGCCCTTAAAGCCGGTGAGAAGTTACCGCCCCAGCGCAGGTTGGCTGATGCTCTTGGCGTGACCATAGGCACCATTACCCGCTCATATGCCGAAGCGGAGCGGCGCGGTACTGTTGTGGCCCGGGTCGGCAGCGGCACTTATATCAAGCAGGCGGAGCCGGGGCCGTATGTCATGCTAACTGCCGATGACAGCCGTTATGATTTACGCAGCTCTAAAGCTCCGGCCGGTCCCCAGGGAGATTTGATGGCTCAGGCACTGATGGAGATTGCCGGGGATCGCCAGCTATTGGCCACTTGTCTGGATTATCAGCCGGAAACCGGTTTAAAACACCAAAGGCAGCAATTAGCCGATTGGTTAAGCGGGCGTAACCTGGTGTGCAGCGCCGATGAAGTTTTGTTTACCTATGGCGGCCAACACGGCATTTCCCTGTCGCTGCAAGCGACTTGTCGCAGTGGCGATACCGTTTTATGTGAAGGTTTGTCTTTTCCCGGTATCGCTTTGGCCTGCCAGGAGCAACAATTGAAATGCCACGGCTTGGCGATGGACGATCAGGGGGTGCTGCCGCAGGCGTTAATCTCCGCCTGTCAGCAATACAATCCCCGGGTGATTTACCTGACGTCACAGGTGCAAAACCCCAGTTGTGTGCAAATGCCTTTATCGCGAAAACTGGAGCTTATTGCCATTTGTCGGCAATATCAGCTGTTGATCCTCGACGATGATGTCCAGTTTTTACCGGAAAGTGAAAAGGTCAGCAGTTTTTATCTGCTCGCCCCCGAGCTGACCATTTATATCTCCAGTTTTTCCAAGAGCTTTTCCGGCGGACTGCGCCTGGGTTACCTGGTGGCGCGGGACAGGCTCAGGAGTGATTTAAGAAAAAGTTTACGCGCCAGTTGCTGGACCATACCGCCGGTAATGGTTGAGCTGGTATGCCGCTGGCTGACCTCGGGAAAAATGGCTGAGCAGGAGGCCTGGCTCACCCGGGAAATGCTGGCCCGGCACCGTATTTTGCAAAAGGAGCTGGCCGGATATCCGTTAACTACCTTGCCTTATGCCTTTAATGCCTGGCTGTCGCTGCCGGAGCACTGGCGGGCGGTAGACTTTGTGCAACATGCACTAGCTAAAGGTTTATTGCTGCGGGCGGCGGAATCTTATGCCATAGGACGTTTTCCGGCGCCGCAAAATATTCGTATCAGTTTATGTGCTCCCCGCAGCCATGAAAGGTTAAAACAGGCTTTGTTGTTATTGAAACAATGCCTTGAGGATACCCCCGCCAGCGATGAGTTGGTGATGTAGACAGCTTGTCTGTTTGACGATCCTTTTAAGGTAAAATCTGAATTTCTCTAATGAGTTCAAACTTTTGACATTTTCTCTTGGCATATTAACTGCATTACCGAGGCAAGTGACTGTTTTAACTATGGAGAGAGACATGAAATTTAAAATGACCAGTCTGGCTTTATTGGTGTCTTTATCGGTAACTGCCGCTGAAACATCGATTGAAGAATATATTGGTAAAATAGCCAATATCTATATCGGCAAATCGGAAACCGTACAGGTAGGCATAGTTGCAGAAGAAGATAAATATCTTGAGTGCCAGGAAGGCAACTGGCCCCTGAGCTTCCAATTGGGGCAGGTATACTCGGACAGCTGGTTAGATCTTGTGTCTACCGTCAACCGTACCCAGGAAACCGTGCGTATCGGTTATACCCCGGACAGTGAAAGCAGCTGTGATATTGAGTATCTCGCTCTGGTACAGGGGGATGGCATTTCCGGAGTCGATCCGGATGATGGCAGTGCTTCCCTGCTGCGCACCGGTGATTACGGCAATATTGCCTTAATAGGCACCAATGGCCTGACGGAGAGCAGTTATAGCGTCAGTGATTTTTATAACAATGATGTCGGTGCCGCAGCTTTTGACGGCTTTACCTATAAAGAGCAAATTAACGACGAAGAAGGCGTGGAGAAACTCGGTCGCGGCTTCTGGATGGTGAAAAAAGAGCTGAATACCGATCACGATCCTGATTTCGTCGAGCCGGAGTACTGGCTGCAGGTGGATTTTGACGGCTTAGTGAAAATCACCGGTTTCCGTGTGGTATTAAATGATCAGTCGCGTCAGTTGGGGCGTGGACCTGAGAAAGTGGTGCTGCAGGTATCCAGTGACGGTGAAACCTTTGTTGATCACGAGTCTTACCTGCTATCCCAGGTATCGGATCAGATTGCTACTTTAAATACGGCGGTCACAGCCCGCATTGTCAGGCTTAAAGTGGTGACCAACCACGGCGATACCTATATTGAAGTCGATGAATTTGAGCTGTTCTCGGATTTATAATTTCAATTGTTAACAATGCCGCCATCGGGGAGTATCCCTCTTGTTGATGGCGGTTGTGATTTATTTGTTTTAAATTGAATCCAGCATCTTCCCGGCGATTGCTTTCACCGGCTTGGCGCTGAATTACTGATGAAGGTGCTGTGATAGCTTTTGATTTTGCTTTATTCGCGTTAAATCGAGTCCAGCATCTTCCCGGCGATTGCTTTCACCGGCTTGGCGCTGAATTACTGATGAAGGTGCTGTGATAGCTTTTGATTTTGCTTTATTCGCGTTAAATCGAGTCCAGCATCTTTCCGGCGATTTCTTTCACCAGCTTGGCGCTGAATTACTGATGAAGGTGCTGTGATAGCTTTTGATTTTGCTTTATTCGCGTTAAATCGAGTCCAGCATCTTTCCGGCGATTTCTTTCACCAGCTTGGCGCAGACCTGGGCTGTAACACCATCGATATCCTTATCCGGGTTAAATTCGACAATATCGGCTCCTACCAGCGGCATATTGATTTTGTGAATTAAGCTGATCACTTCCCGGGTAGAAAAACCGCCCGGTTCGCGGTGAGATACACCGGGAGCAAAGGCCGGATCCAGGGCGTCAATATCCAGTGACAGGTAAACCGGGCCGTCAAACTCCGGCAATTGCCCGCTTTGCCAATGGCGCATTTCAACCATTTCCACTTTAAACTTTTGTGCCTGCTCAACTTGATGCTGGTTTAAGGTTCTGATCCCCAGCTGTACCAGGCGCTGACACAAGTCTTCTTCCATTATCCGGGCGAAAGGGCAGGCATTGGATAATCTGTTGCCTTTAAAGCTGTCATATAAATCGGAATGGGCGTCCAGGTGTAAGATGTTTAATTTCGGGTAATGTCCGGCGTAAGCCCTTAGGATAGGATAACTGATGCTATGATCTCCTCCTAAGGTCAGCAGGCGTGTGCCCCGGTTAAGCATATCTGCACAGCCGGATTCGATTCCTGAAACGAAATCATGCTTGCCGGTTATTTCAAGGTCGCCGCAATCAAGCCACATCGGGTTATCTTTTAAATTGATACCATTTTCACAGCCGCTGTTGAGGGAGCCGCCTTGCAAAACACTTCTTATGCTTGCCGGGGCTTTGGCCGGTCCGCGGCTAAAAGATGAGTTTTCGTCATAGGGGATCCCCAGCAGGCCAACCTTAGTCGATGTTGTTGTCAAAATTTCTCCTCCCATGTGTTAGCGCTGATGATGTGTATAACCCTGTGAGTAAGTTGTTTTTTAACTCGGGGTAAGTTGTTGTCATCCTGTGTTCTGCTATAGCCGGAACCCGGGATTCGTTAGATGATTACATCCTTGATTGCCCGGTCGTGTCAACAAGATAAATTGCAGTTTTATCAGCCCCAGGCTAACTCTATGATTTTTCTGGCTTCGCATTTGACGTTAACGGGGAAATAACAAGTATGAATAAAATTATGGTTGAAATAATATACGACTGGTCTAATATATCCATACATTTCACTTTGAGAATTGATGATGCCTGAGAAAGACACAGTGGCAAATGAGGCCGTTAAGGGCACCCGGGATATTATTCTGGAAGCCGGCCATAAAGCCATTACCGCCAAAAGTTACCATGCCTGTGGTTTAAAAGAAATCCTGGATCTGGCGGGTGTGCCTAAAGGGTCATTCTATCACTACTTTAAATCTAAAGATGACTTTGGCCTGCAGCTGATTGAAAACTCTACCGACGGCTGGAATCAGGAGTGTCGGGCGAAATTAACCGACCGTACTTACTCGCCGATAAACCGCTTGAAGAATTATTTTAATGACAAAATTACCTATTTTCTTGAACACGGCTTGTCCTGCGAATGCGCCTTACCGAAAATGGCGCTGGAAACGTCACAATTAAATGAAGTGATGCGCGGGGCGATCAAGTATTCATTCGATTCTATGGCAAGCGTGCTGGCGCAAACCATCAGGGAAGCCCAGGTAGCCGATGAAATAAACTGTAAAGACGATGCCGATATGTTGGCCAACATGATCAACAGTGCGCTCCAGGGCATTATTATCCGGGTACAGATAGATCAGAGCATAGTGCCGCTGGAGCAATTTGTTGCCTTGATCTTTACCAATATCCTGCAGGAAAAATCCTCAAGTTAAACGATACATAGGCCTGCTTATGGGCTGTTGTGCTTTCTCTGTCTCTGCAGCAGGCTGCCTTCATTAAGAGGTTTTGTTTGCTGCTCATTTCATATGCTTTGCTGTTCTTACAAGTTTATCTGTCCGGCATTCTTTCACCGCTTTTGATCAGTTTGTTGCAATAAACTGAACACTCGTCCCGGTTTTTAGCTTGCTTTGGACCATATGGTCTAAATTTTTTAATTTTATTTTAATTAATAATATCAGTTGTTTGGTTGTTTTCGTGATGAATTAATCCGCAAAGTTACTTGATCTATTTTCATTTGACACTAGAATGCTAGACGACTGGTCTAATAGTGGCTTGGGTTGTTGAAGTTTTGGCTGAGGGTATCGGGAAATGAAAAAGAGTTTTGCAAAGTTTAATGCCTTAATGGCGGCGCTATTGTTAAGCGGCGTAAGTTATGTCGTGCTGGCACAGCAGGCGGTCTTGGTTGAGCCGGTAACCTTATCGGATATGCAACAGCGCGAACGTGTGGTCGGCAATATCAAGGCGGCGGTTGAGGCCGGCGTTTCTGTGCGGGAGTCGAGCAGTGTCGACCAGGTGATGGTTAATGAAGGGGACAAGGTGAGCTTAGGTGATCTCTTGCTACGCCTGGACAGCCGTCGTTTGCATGCCCAATCGCTCCAGCTGCAGGCGGAATATGACCGCAGCAAGGCCTTAGTTAAGCAAAGAAAAGCCGAGCAAAAGAATTTACAGGACGATTTAACCGCTTTTACTTATACCGCAGAAAAGAATGCGATTTCAGAACGCCAGTTAAGAAATGTTAAGACCGAATTAGCCGTGGCCGAAGCGGCCTTATCCCAGGCTAATTTCCAGGTAAAAGCGCTGCAGAATGAGCTTGAGTTGCTGAAGATACGTTTGGCGGATACCGAATTACGGGCGCCTTTTAACGGCTATGTCACCCAAAGGCTGGCTGAACCGGGAGAATGGTTCAATCAGGGAGAAGTGGCGATTGAAATGATCTCCAGCGACCGCCTCGAAGCCTGGCTGGAAGTACCGCAACGCCTGGCTAGCCAGTTGTCTACTACCTCGGAAATTACCCTGGAAGTCAACGGGCAAAGCATCAGCAGCAAGGATTTTAAACTGGTTTCCCAGGTGAATAACCGCAGCCGGACCTTTAATTTAGTGGTTTCCTTCCCGGCGATGCCGAATATTCTTTCCGGTATGGCGGTTACCGGCTGGGTAGCCACTTCAAGCGAAGATCAGGTGCTGGCGGTATCTAAAAATGCCGTGGTGAATAAAGGCGGCATGACCTTGGTCTATAAAGTTTCCAATGGTGAAAACGGCTCTGTGGCTACGGCTGTACCGGTAACGGTGTTATATAAATCGGCAGAGGTGTATGCCCTGGCGGCCAATAAGGAGCTGACTCCGGGCGATAAAGTGATTGTTGAAGGCAATGAACGCCTGATGCCGGGGCCGGTAGTGGCTACAGACGCAAAAACCGGCCGGGGATTTGTGGCATCAAGTGCCCCGCAAAGTTCCACCGGTATCGGCGCCGGTGAATAAAGAGATAATGTTTTTAGCTATTGCCGGTTTTTTGCCGGCAAGTTTACAGCTGTGACTAGGTAGAGAAAAAATGAAATTAATAGATCAAGCGGTCAGGCAGCCGATCACGGTTACCGTAGCGGTCGTCTTATCCATATTGGCGGGGATTATTGCTTTTTCCCAGGTGCCGGTGCAAATGACCCCAACGGTGGATTCTGTGGTCGTTTCCGTCAACACTTTCTGGGAAAATGCCTCTCCCAATGAAATCGAATCCGATATTATTACTGAGCAGGAGCAGGTCTTGGGGGATGTTACCGGTCTGGCTTCCATGACCAGTATTTCCCAGTCCGGCTCCGGCAGTGTTCGCCTGGAGTTTGAAACCGGTACCGATATCAATCTGGCGATGCAAAGCGTGTTGCAAAAACTGGACGAAGTGCCTGCCTACCCCAGAGGGGTGAGCGAACCTGTGGTGGAAGCGGTTGATCCCGACTCGGTCGATTATATTGCCTGGGTTGGCCTGGCGGCGACAGATCCGAATTTTGATGCCACTACCTTATATGATTTTATGGAATTACGCCTGCGTCCCCGCCTGGAGCGGATCAAAGGGGTATCCAAAGTTGGCATCGTCGGTGCGCGTGAGCGGGAGCTGCAAATCCGCTTTGACCCTGTGGCCCTGGCTAACCGCGGTATCACCTATGCCGAATTTATCAATGCCATCCAGGTGAACAACCAGAATTATTCCGGCGGTAAACTGCAGGACGGCAAAAATGATATCCGGGTGCGTGCCGTTGGCCGCTTTACCGATATCAATATCATTAAAAAGCTGGTGATCCGCCGCGATCAAACCGGCCCTGTCTATCTTGAAGATGTCGCCAGCGTCACCGAATCTTATAAAGAAATGACCGACTGGGTACGTTCACGCGGGATCCTGATGCCTTTCTTTAACTTCCAGCTGCAATATGGCGCCAACTTGCTGGAAACCATGACCGAAATCAAGGCGGAGATCCGCAACCTGAATGCGCCGGATGGTTTACTGGCACAACACGCGAAAAAACTTGGCATTAACGGCACCTTTGAACTGATCCAGCCATGGGACTCTTCCACTTATGTTGAACGGGCAATCGATCTGGTACAAAGCAATATTTTGATCGGCGGCTTGCTCGCCACCCTGACCTTATTATTGTTTTTACGTTCATTCCGCACTATCGGGGTGATCGCCATTGCTATCCCTATTTCCGTGATTGCTTCCGTGGTGGTGCTGGTCTCCCTCGGGCGTTCCATCAATATCGTTTCCCTGGCAGGTATGGCTTTTGCCGTGGGTATGGTAATAGATAATGCTATCGTGGTCATCGAGAATATCTTCCGCCATCTGGAAATGGGCAAGAAACCCTGGCGCGCCAGTATCGACGGCACCAAAGAAGTGGCCAGTGCGGTATTTGCCTCGACCCTGACCACTTTAGTGGTGTTCCTGCCGATCCTCTTTATCCAGGACAGCGCCGGTCAGTTATTCCGTGATATCGCTTTGGCGATTATGGCGGCGGTGAGTATCAGTTTTGTTGTTTCCGTGCTGGTGATCCCGGCGGCGGCTTCTAGCTTTTTACGCTTGCCCGCGAAAACAAATAAAGATAAACCGGCGTCGAAAGTTGATAAGGTCAGCGGCTTTTTCAATGCCTTGCCTGTTTATGTCAGCCGCCTGGTTGCTAAGTTGATTATTTCCTGGAAAAGCCGGATAACCGTGGTCGTGACCTTTGCCGTGCTGACGTTTGCCGGTATCTGGGCCCTGATCCCGCCGCTGGATTATTTACCTAAAGGTAACCGTAATGCCGTGTTCGGCGTTTTGATCCCGCCGCCGGGTTATAGCCTGGATCAGATGCAGACCATAGCAAAACGCCTGGAAGGCAGTATTAAACCGGCATGGGAATATACCGGGGATAAGTTTGTTGCCGAAGCGAAAATCCGCGGCACCGAAAAACCGGATCCCAGTGATCGCCGTCCCGAATTAACCACCATGAGCGGAGAGAAGATCACCGCCCCGGCGTTGGATCATTACTTTGTTGTCGCCATGGGCGGTAAGATGTTCCAGGGGGCCTTGCCTGCCAATGAAGTGACCGCGGTCGATACCATAGATTTGTTTAATTATGCCACCTACGGCGCCCAGGCTCCGGATGTGATCAGCTTTGCCTTCCAGTTTCCGCTGTTCTTAAACGGCGGTACTACGGGCTCTGCCATCAAGATTGACCTGGTAGGGGATGATCTTGAACTGGTTTCTCAAAGCGCCACCGCGTTAATGTTTAGCCTGATGGGTAAATTCGGCCCCTATGGCGTGGTGCCTGAGCCGGCAAACTTCCTGTTGCCGACGCCTGAATTGCGGGTTACACCGGATGATGAACGCCTGCAGGAAATGGGCATGAACCGCTCGGATGTCGGTATGGCGGTTGCCGCCAACGGCGACGGTTATCTGCTGGTGCGGGGCTTTGAAATCGGCGGCGAGCTTAAAGATATCAAGATCATTTCCCAGCAGGCCAGTGTCGATGCGCCTTTAGATGCCCTGATGCAAACCCCGGTGGCGACACCGGCAGGCAATGTGGTTGATCTGGAAAATATTGCCCGTCTGGAGCGGGTGCAGGTAGCGGATCAAATTAAACATGCCGACAGACAAAGGGCGGTGACGCTGCAATTTACCCCGCCAAACGGCATGGCGATGGAAGATGCCATCGCCACCATCAATACTATGGTGGCGGAACTAAGAACAGCAGGACAAATCAACCCGGTAGTAGATATCAACCTTTCCGGCTCTGCCGGTAAGTTAAACGATATCAAGCAGGCTTTAATGGGAGACGGCACCCTTTCCGGTTTCCTGATGAGTTCTTTGTTTCTGGCGTTAGTGGTGGTGTACCTGGTAATGGCGGTGCTGTTCCAGAACTGGCTCTATCCCGTGGTGATCATGGTAACTGTGCCGTTGGCAACCCTGGGCGGTTTTGCCGGGCTGTCGGCAGTACACAGTTACAGCCTGATTGACCGCTATACCCCGATCCAGAATATGGACGTGTTGACCATTATCGGCTTCGTGATCCTGGCGGGAGTTGTGGTCAACAACGCTATTTTAATCGTACATCAGGCCATCAACCTGCTTAAAGGCAGATCCGATGACGGTACTGTGACCACGGCATTAACGCCGCAGCAGGCGGTGGTTGAGTCGGTGAAATCCCGGGTGCGACCCATTTTAATGAGTACCCTGACCTCGGTCGGCGGCATGTTACCCCTGGTATTGATGCCGGGAGCCGGTAGCGAACTATACCGGGGCTTAGGTGCCGTGGTGGTTGGCGGTCTGCTGGTATCCACTATCTTTACCATGTTTTTGGTGCCGGTGATCTTATCGATGATCTTTGAGATCAAAGGCCGCAATGAACAAACAGCGGATGGTGAGCTTGAAGCTGCAGAGCTGGCGACAGCTGAGGTTAAATAAGTGATAGCGGATATTGGCGCCAGCTTGAATGTTAAAAGCTGCCTTCATATCCGGAAGTATTATTGAATTAAGTTTGGAATTTTCATCCTTGAACCTTAGTGGTTTTCCCCTCCAGATAGCGGCTTTCCCAGGACGCTTGTGAGGGGATTTTTTTTATTTATGGCAAGAGAAAATCACACAGGAGATAATAGGGAGAATGAAAAGATCTTTGAAAGTAAGTGAGCCAGCATGAAAAGAGTTGTTTTATACAGTATGAGCAAATGTCCCCATTGCGATACCGCCAAGCGTTACCTGGACCAGCAGGGGATCAAATACCGGCTGTGTAATGTGAAAACGCCGCAGGGACAAAAAGAGTTGGCGGCTTTAGGCATGCGGGCGGTGCCGGTATTAAAAATCGGCGATCAAATTTTAAATGGCTTTTCGGTGAAGAAATTTAATCAATTGTTTAAAGGCTAATTTTATCAAGCTTAGCCGTTAGTATGTTCGTTTATTCTGCTGCTTGTGTTAAAGTTGGTTAGCATAATGTAAGAAAGGTGTAGCGGATTAAGGATGCAGTTAACCCTCAAATATATCATCACCGGGATTTTTTTGTTCCTGTTTTCGGCCATTGCCGTCCCTGTTGCTCTGGCGCAAGACAGGGATGATATCTCGTCGTTACAGGGGATGTTTGAAGAGGTCAACCGCGAGCCCTGGTTGAGTTACCGGCGTCTGCAGGCCCTGGAGCAAGAAGCCGGGCAATGGCCGGATAACGAAAAGTTATGGCTGTTGCTGCGTAAGGCGCAGGCCGAGTTATTATTATATTTAAATGCCGATCTCGAAGTGACGGTAAAACAGGCGCAGCAGCTGATCACGGCGCAGACCCCGGCGGAAATATCCGGCGGTTTTAATGTTTATGCCGGTGTGCTGGCCCAGCAAAAAGGGCTTTATAGTCAGGCGGTTGATTTCTTTCAACAGGCGCTGACCCTGGCCGAGCAGGCCAATCTCAATCATATCTATATCGTCGGTAAACAGGAGCTTGCCTATACCCGCAGCCTGACGGAATTATATCAAACCTCCCTCAAGGAACTTCAGGAAACCTATGTCGAAGCTTTTGCCCTCGGGGATAAATTTTTACTGGCGCGGGTGAATGAAACCTATGGCGCCATTTATGGTTATCTCGGCGAATATGAAAAATCGGTGGAATATTATCAAAAGGCGCTGGCGAGCTACGAACAGCTCAGTTACCGGGCGCATATTGCCGATGCCGTCTATGCGCTGGCCACCATCTACCGTTATTGGCAAAAATATCAGTTGGCCATCACGACCTTTGAACGTTACCGTACCCTGATTGATTACACCCCAAACCGGGAAGTCGCTTTTTTTGCCGTATATGGCCTGGGCATGACCCTGGCAGAGCAGGGGCAGTGTGCACGGGGCATCGCTATTATCGATGAAGCGTTATTGATCAATGCCCTGGCAGACTATAAAGCCGAACTGTTAAAGCGCAAGGGGGCTTGTTTGATGGATAAGGGGGATTTTGCCGGGGCACAGCAGGCCTTGTCGGCTGCCGGGGCTATTTTTGCCGAAATCCCCGAGCTTAAAGGCACAAAATGGCAACTGGAAGTTGAAAAACTCAACGCAGAGCTGGCGTATGCCCGGGGAGAGAATGGCCGGGCTTATCAGGTGTTAGAGCGCTACCTCGAGCAATATGCTGAGCTGCAGCGTAAAAATGCCGACAGTCGCCTGGAAAAAGTGCGCTTAAACATGGAACAGAGCCACAAAGAGCGGGAAGTCTCTTTGGGGCAAAAGCAGCAGGAATTAACCGAGCTCAGGAAGGAGCATTATGAGCTGGAAGACAGGCAACAAAAGTACTTTTTGTTGTTTGCAGTAAGTTTGTCGATTTTCTTTTTAGTGGTGATGCTGTACCAGCGTAAATATAACGATAAAATTCTCGAGTTATCGACCCTGGACCCCTTATCTAAGGCATATAACCGCCGTTATGTTTTCAATTATCTTAAAAAGTATACCGAGGGTACCGTGCCGGAAAAAGGCGAGTTGTCGGTGATCTTGCTCGATATCGATAATTTTAAGCACATCAATGATAATTTTGGCCATCTTGCCGGTGACCAGGTGATTTGCCGGGTGGCACAAGCCGGACAAAAGGTGTTGCGCCAGGGAGATGTGATGGGCCGTATCAGCGGCGAAGAATTTCTTTGTGTCCTGCCGCGGATAAGCCCGGAGCAATGCCGCCAAGTTGCCCAAAGGTTAGCCGCCAGTATTAATGACTATATTTTTGAAGTGGAAAATAAAAAACGCTTTTCTGTCAGCGTCAGCATAGGCATTGCCAGCCTTTCTCCCCAGTGCAGCGACAGTGTCAGTTTGTATGAGCAGGCGGACTTGGCGCTTTACCGGGCCAAAGAGCAGGGCGCACACAGCGCCGTGGTCTATCAGCCGGAAATGGCATAACCGGCTTTTGTGATGGTCAAAATAGCGATGGCAAATCTGTGAATCGCCCTATGGATGATACCAGCGCCCTGGCACGGCAGGTGATAGGCTTACTTGAGTCTTATATCCATAAGTTGGGTTATAGCCCTGCGGTACATTTCGAGCTGGAAGGCTGCTATCGCTTTCCTCCTTGCCGGGCAAACCAGGAACTGGACTTTGCCCTGCTTAACCGGCAATTGGGCTCCCTTGGCATCGACGCTGAACTGGTGCCGGAATACTGGTCTCATCAGTGGGAGTACGTCTCTGTTTTTAATGGCCAGACGCCGTTGAAGGAAGCCGATAACCTGGCGTTTGCACTGGAGAAATTACCTTATTTATTCGCACAGCAGGGAGTAGTACAAACCCTGATCACACCTGTGGTCTGGTGCGGAGACAAGGGGCAGCTTGCCCTGGGCTGCAGCAATATTTTTTCCGGCGAGGCCCGGGCGGTGCATATTCCCAATGCGGTGCAAATCAATATCAGCGCCAGCAATGGCTCGGGTGAAAATATTATTGCCAAACATGGTTTTGGCGAATACCTGCAGCAGTGTTTTCTGCAAACCAGTCTAGCTTGCTGTCTGCTTTATCTGCCGGAAGAAGATGCCTTTGAGCGCCTGCTTTTGAAAAGCCGTTACGGCCTGGCAAAAGAACTTTGCTCGCCGGTGGATATTTCCGGCGGCCATCAGGGCAGCATCGCTTTGTATAAAGAATACGGCAAACATAACCAGGATATGGGAGTTGAGCCGTTATTATATGATGCCGCCAATCAGGTATTGCTCAGCAGGAAAAACTGGCAAAAAACCGCCCGTATCGAGCACCGGCTGGGGGCTTCGAGCAAGCATTACAATCCCTACCTGAATGTTGTTTTTGCCCTGGTGAACTTAGTCGATGCCTTGGAGGTTTATAACCACAAGGGCTGTCAGGCCGGTTTAAAAGCGCCGCCTGCCCCTGTCAGCCTGCCCGGAGCCCTTAATCATGATAAGGATGGCTTTGATGCCGTCAGCTTGTTTGCCCGCCAGCAGTGGTTTAGCGAGCGGATTAATGCGGTACAGCTTAATATGCAAACCGCAAAAGATATGGCTGATTTATCTGTTGAAAACTCAGGGAAATTAGGAGATAAATTAAAAAGCAGTGTCTTAGCTAAATATCAGCAAAAAACGTTTTATTAGAGCAATAGCAAATAATCAGCGGGTTTGCCGGCAAATGACGTGCCGGCAATAAAAGACAAAAATAACAAGGTGAATACCTGGCCAATGAATATCACGAAACAACAAATGACACCTCCGTTATTGACGGGGACATGTGCCAAGCAGAAAAGAGCCGAATTGAAGGCGTATTTTCAAAATAGCTGGGACAGCTATGATTCGTTATTTTCCCTGATCAAGGATCCCGAGGCGTTTTATCTGCGTCCGGAAAAATTACGCCATCCGCTGATTTTTTATTTTGGCCATACCGCCACTTTTTACATCAATAAATTTATCCTGGGCAAATACCTGGATAAACGCATCAATGAAAAACTGGAAGCCATCTGCGCCGTCGGTGTCGATGAAATGAGCTGGGACGATCTCGACAGCAGCCATTACGACTGGCCGGCGGTCAATGAAGTGACTGCTTATCGCAAGCAGGTAAAGGCTTTGGTCGAGCAGCTGATCGATACCATGGAATTAAGTTTGCCGATAACAAAAGACTCCCTCGCCTGGGTGATCCTGATGGGCTGTGAGCATGAGCGTATTCATATTGAAACTTCCTCGGTGATCATGCGGATGTTGCCGCTGCAGTACCTGACCCCGAGCGAGCAGTGGCAGGCTTGTCCCTACAGCGGCGATGCCCCGCAAAATACTTTAGTGGCGGTAACTGGGAAAACGGTTCATTTAGGCAAGGCCGATAGCGATCACACGTATGGCTGGGATAACGAATACGGGCAGGCAGAGCTTGAGGTCAGGGATTTTCAGGCCTCCAGGTACCTGGTGTCGAATCAGGAGTTTTTAGGCTTTGTCGAGGCGGGGGGATATGATAACCCCGCATACTGGAATGAAGAAGGGCAGCAATGGCTGGCTTTTACCCGGGCAAGCATGCCGCGTTTCTGGCTGAAAAAGGGAGAAAGCTACTTCCAGCGCAACCTGCTATCAGAAATGCCTTTGCCGCTGGATTGGCCGGTGGAAGTGAATTACCTTGAAGCCCATGCCTTTTGCCGCTGGAAATCCGGGCAAAGCAGCGGTTATATCCGTTTGCCGACGGAAGCCGAGTGGTACTGTTTGCGGGATAAGATCCCCACTGATTTAGTCGACTGGCAGGAAGCCCCCGGCAATATCAACTTGCAGTATTTTGCCTCCTCCTGCCCGGTAAACCGCTTTGAAACCGATGGCCTGTTTGATATTACCGGCAATGTCTGGCAGTGGACGGAATCGGCTATCGACGGTTTTAACGGCTTTGAAGTACATCCCCTATATGATGATTTCTCCACCCCGACCTTTGACGGCAAGCATAACCTGATCAAGGGGGGCTCCTGGATTTCTACCGGTAATGAAGCCTGTAAATCTTCCCGTTATGCTTTTCGGCGGCATTTTTTTCAGCATGCCGGTTTCCGTTACATCCACAGCGAGTTTGAGGAAATACCGGCAATTGCGGTTAATCATTATGAAACCAGCCGGGAGATCTGCCGGCAGCTGGAAAATCATTATGGCGAGCCCGGTTTAAACCTGGGGAATTATGCACAGCAGTTGGCGCAAAAGCTGATTGCTCTTACGGATAAATATGCCATCTCCAGGGGAAAAATGTTGGATCTTGGCTGTAGCGTCGGTCGCTGTGCTTTTGAATTGGCGCCGGATTTTGGCCATATCGATGCCGTAGATTTCTCTGCCCGCTATATTCAGCATGGCGTCAGGCTACAGCAGGGGAACAGTGTCCGTTATACCTGTGAAAATGAAGGGGATATCGTCGACTTTAAGGAGATCAACTTAACGGGTTTAGGACTGGAACAGGGTCGGGATAAAATCAATTTTTGCCAGGGAGATGCCGCCAATCTTAAGGCTATATTTAGCGATTATGATGTTATCCTGGCACAGCAGGTGCTGGAGTTAAGTTATGACCCGCGGCTATTTTTGGCCACTATCAGGCAAAGGCTGAAAGCCGGCGGTTTGTTGGTGCTGGTTTCCGATTATGGCTTTAGCGAGCAGATCACTGAAAAAAGTAAATGGCTGGGGGGCATTAAGGTCAACGGTGAGAATGTCACCGGCTTTGACGGTTTACGGCAATATTTGGCAGGACATTTTAATTTGCTTGAACAGCAGGAGATCACCCGGGTGCTGAAAGCCAACCGGCGTAATTACCAGGTGAGCGAACAGCAACTGACGGTGTGGCAGCTGAAAAATGACTAAGTCGCTCTTTCAAGTGTGCAGGTTTGTGCCTGGGGGAGTAATATGAAAGCATTAACATTACCGGCGCATATTGCCTATAGCCAGGGCCTTAATACCGAGATCACCTTTAACCTCAGCAACTCCTGCGCCCAGGCGCTGACGGTAGCCGAGCTGTGCCAACTGGCGGATAAAAACCTGGCGGAGTTGTCTTTAACTTATGCCCCCCTGTCGGGGTCGGTAGCGTTAAGGCAGGAGATTGTCCACTTCCATCAGACCCTTAACCGGAAAAGTTATCCATTTGATCAAGATAATGTGCTGACCTTTTGCGGGGCGCAGGAGGCGCTGGCGGCGATTTATACAAGCCTGCTATCGCCGGGAGATGAGATAGTTGTCTTTACGCCCAATTATCCTTCCCTGGTGACTATGGCGCAGGCTATGGGAGTGAAGGTCAATGCCATCCCCCTGCAAGAGGCGGATAGCTGGCGTATGGACATGGAGCAGCTGGCGGCTAAGGTGAATGATAATACCAGGTTGATCGTCATTAACTCCCCCCATAACCCTACCGGCAGCATTATCGACAGTGAAGCGGCAAAACAGGTACTGGTTCTGGCGAAAAAGCATCATTGCTATCTGTTAGCCGATGATGTCACCCAGGCGAGCAACTATGATGACCTGTCGTTGGCTCATGATTATCTCAGTTATGAAAAAAGCCTGGTGGTTGGCGTGATGTCGAAAAGCTTCGGCCTGGCCGGGCTACGTATCGGCTGGGTGCTGTCACCGGATAAAAACTTATTGGCTCAATTACTGTCGGTGAAAGCCTATGGCTCAATTTGTACCTCGGCCGTGGATGAACAGCTGGCAGTGATGGCGCTGCAACATAGCGATAATATCCTGACGCGAAATAACCATATCATCAGTGATAACATCAGACATTTTCAGCGTTTTGTCGATAGCAATGCCGGGTTGTTTTCATGGCAGCCGCCTCAGGCGGGCATTATGACCTTAGTGAAATCTCATTTAAAAAGGCCAATCAAAGATTGGGGGCCGGATCTCGCCCGTAAGCATAAGCTTTTGTTATTACCGGCGAACCTGTTCGGGCTGGAGGGAGAATGTTTTCGCCTTGGTCTTGGACAGCTGGACTTTCCCGGGGCTTTAGCTCTCTTGCAAGACTTTGTTGATAGCTGCGTTGATGGTCATGTTAAGGCATAGCGGTAAGCTCTTTGCTCTGCGATCATTTTTTATTAAAACCTGCTGCTGAAAAATATCTCACCAGCTTGCCTTACACTATAGTTATACATAATTTACTGAGCCGGGTAATTTATGTTTCGCTTTATTTTTCTGTTACTGCTGCTTTTTCTTTTCGTAGATGCACGAGCGCAGCAGGAGATCCGTCTGGCCTATAGTGATACCGAGTCTTATCCCTACCAGTTAGGCACAGGAGCTAAGGTAGCCTCTCCCCCGGGCATTGCTATTGATATCATCAAAACCGCAGCCGAAAAGGTCGGTATCAGGGTGATATTTGAACGTTATTCTAATCGCCTGATATTGAACCATTTACATCATGGGGTGATAGACGGGGTTTTCATTTTTTCCTATCTGAAAGAACGTGAAGTTTTTGGCGTTTATCCGATGAAAGCCGGTTTGCCGGATATTAATAAACGTATCGCCCAGATCAGTTATTTTCTTTACCGTAATAAAGGCGCAAAGGCTGATTGGGACGGCGAACGCTTTACGCCTGAAGGGGTGTCTGTTGCCACACAGTCGGGGTTCTCCATTAATGCGATGTTACGCGCTCACCGCCTGGCCGTGGCTGAAGTGCAAGATGTCGATCAGCTCTACCGGTTATTAAAATCCGGTCGGATAGATGCGGTGGCAACTCAGGATATTTTGCTGGAGCCTTATATCAAGGTACGGCAGATCACTGATATCGAAAGGGATTGGCCGCCATTGGAAACCCGGGATTATTACTTGGTGTTAAGTCACCAGTTTTACCGCAAGCATGCTCAGTTGGCGGAAAAGTTATGGCAGGAGGTTGCGAATGCCAGAAAAACCTTGCTTCCTGACATTCGTCCAATATCAAAGTAACTTGGCTTATCTTATCCGCTTAAAGCGAATGGCGGTACCGCCACTGGCGGCGAGCGACAAGGTCAGTTTATCTTTGGCAGTCACTGTTTTTTGCTCTATCACTAAGTCATATGGGTTATTTAACCAATGTGCCTTTGCTCCGTCCCGGTAAATTTGTGCCTGGTATTGCGTGCCGCTTTCGAGAAAGCTTAGCGGTATTTCAACCTCTCTTGCCTGTTCGTCGGTTAAGGCACCTAGATACCAATCCTTGCCATTTCGCTCCTGGCGGGCAAAAACCACATAATCTCCTACCTCACCGGCAAGTGCCTGACTTTGCTGCCAGTCGGCAGGCACGTCCTTGATAAACTGGAATGCCGGCAGGTTTGCCTGATAGTTTCTTGGCAGGTCCGCTGCCATCTGCACCGGACTGTATAACACTACGTATAAAGCTAACTGCTTGGCTAAAGTGGTTTGCGGCCGTATACCGGCTTTTTCCGGGTTGTCGTCATTAAAGTCGAAATTAAAGATCCCCGGAGTAAAGTCCATCGGCCCGGCAAGCATGCGGGTAAAAGGCAACATAGCGGTATGCTCGGGGCCGTTGGCGGGATTGGCCCAGGCATTAAATTCCTGTCCCCGAGCCCCTTCGCGAGTGAGCCAGTTAGGATAAGTACGCCTTAGCCCGGTATCTTTGATCGGCTCATGGGTATTAATGCTGATCTTACGTTTGGCGGCTTCTTTTACGCTGTGCAAATATTCCCCGATGGTGAACTGGCCGTCGTGCCATTCATGGCGTACCACGCCGCTCTCATCTATACGTTTGATATCGCCGCCATCGGCGACATAGCCGGTCTTTATCTGGCTGACATGATGTTTTTGGTATAAGTCATAGGCATCATCCAGCTGGTTGCGGTAGTTAGTCACGCTGCCGGAGGTTTCATGGTGGCCGATAAGTCTTACCCCTAATTTTTGGCCATAGTCGGTGACGGCTTTCAGGTCAAAATCGTCATAACTTCGGGTAAAGTTAAAGATATCGCCGTTAAAGAACCAGTCGCCGTCCCAGCCGATATTCCAGCCTTCCACCAGCACGCCGTCAAAGCCGTTTTCGGCAGCAAAATCCATATAACGTTTGGTTTCACTTGTGGTGGCACCATGGCGGTCGCCGCTGCCCCAAGTGGTTTCATTGATATGCATGCCCCACCAGATACCTATATATTTGCCGGGTTTGATCCAGGAAGTATCGGCGATTTTACTGGGTTCGTTGAGATTTAAGATTAAGTCTGAATTGAGTAAACCGACAGCATCCGGGCTTATTTGAATGGTGCGCCAGGGGGTATGAAAATCGGCTTTTGTTTTTACCAAAATGCCGTCGGACCAGGGGGTTAGATCTGCTTTGAGTTTCCCTGTTCTTTGCTGGTTCAATGTCATGGCGGCGTAATCCACCAGCGCCGCTTCATGGATACTGACATGTACCCGGTTTTTTAGTTTGAAAGTGAAAGGAGTATGGACGCGGTCGATGTCGGATAAGGGGGTGGTGTTATACAGGTATTCATAGCGGTTCCAGCCGCGGGCGGGGATCCACCAGGCGGTGGTTTGCTCTGCCTCTGGAATATTAAACTCGGTTAATTCATCGGTAATTTCAACCATACCCGTCAGGCCGTTTTGTTTCGGCACTTCATAACGAAAACCTAAACCGTCGTTAAAGACCCGAAATCGTACCTGGTAGTGGTTGCTGAGCTGTCGCGATGAGTTAAAGCGGACCAGGAGCTCGTTGTGGTGATCTACTACCGTTTGCCGCTCTCCCCAGGGTTGTTGCCAACTGCTGTTAACCTGGTTTTGTTCAACTGATGCTATGGTAAAGCTGGTATCAAAACCGGGTACTGCTTTAAACGCCATGCCCAGTTGTGAAGGTTCGATCACCGTCAGCCCGTTGAAGCTGACCCGGTAGCTTGGGCCGTTATCATCATTGACGGCGAGGGTGATGCTGCCGTCGGGAGAGCTGATATTAAAGCTTTTGGCAGTCGCCTGTGGTGGTAATAAGGCAAAGCTCAGGGCGAACATTACCGTTGCGGCTCTTGCAGATAAAGGGCTGGCTAGCTTACTTCGAAAATACGTCATTATGATCCCGGTTGTGATTATGCTGGTGAACCAGTGTAAAACTTCATCGGAGGTTTGGCAGGAGGCTGCATACGTATTCAACTTCGCCCGAGGTGATATTTTGTCTTGGGATGTTTATTTTAAGGAATAACAATAATAAGGAAGCCCTGCAAGATGAAAAACTCCGATAAGCATTCAAAACGCCTCAGTACCGGTGTGCTCAACTCTTTGGTTATTACCGCCAGTCTGGCCCTGGCGGGATGTAATACCAGTGAGCCCAGCATTACCACTGATTTATCCGGGCAAGAGCGGGGGCCTGAGATTAATACCGTGGCCCTTGGAGATAATCAGATCGCCGTTTATTACCGCCGGGAAGACGGGGTATATGACGGCTGGGGGCTGCATTTATGGAATGGCGAAGGCTGCGGTGATTATGCCGGGGCCACCCTTAATTCCCCCCACTTTAGCCAGTGGCAGGATCCCTATCCCTATACCGGTATCAGTGACGATTATGGCGCTTATTATTTGCTGGATTATCAACCCGACAGCGGTGACTGTCTGAATTTCATTCTTCATAAAGGTGATGACAAGGCGCTGGGAGATAATAACTCCAGTTTTGACTTAAGCCAACCGAGCCGTCATGCCTTTAC
Organism: Thalassomonas actiniarum; assembly: GCF_000948975.2. Lineage (GTDB taxonomy): Bacteria > Pseudomonadota > Gammaproteobacteria > Enterobacterales > Alteromonadaceae > Thalassomonas > Thalassomonas actiniarum. The sequence continues at coordinate 5,859,046 of NZ_CP059735.1, read as the reverse complement.
CTTTCACGGGCAAAGTAAAGTGCTCTATGAGGCCGGCGCAACGATTTCGGTTACCTTGAGCGGGGCCGGGGCCCACTGGGTGGATCAACAGACCCTGGCCTGGACTCCGGGTGCTAACTTTGCTGTTGTCGAACTTTATAGCTCGGAAACGGCGGATATCAGTTTGGATGAAACCACGAAACAGATCCGTGGCGGCCAGGGCTATGCACTGTCTCCGGCGGCGACTTTTTCGCAATCGGTTTATGACAAGTTTCCCCATTTATCGGAGTTTTTCGGCTGGCAGCTGCCGCCGGAGCTTGAGGTGAAAACCCTGCTTAAGGGGCAGCTGATTGCCGTAGCTAAAAATGATGCCGGTGAAGTGGTGGCCATGACCCAGGTACAAATTCCCGGGGTACTGGACCATGTTTATACCGCGGGTGAAAATGATGCCGATGAACAAACGCTTGGGCTAAGTTTTGACAACGGTATTGCTTTTTCTCTTTGGGCGCCGACGGCGCAAAGCGTGAAGTTGCAGCTGTTTGATGAAAACTTCCAGCCTTTAGGCGGTACCCCGTTCCCGATGACGGAAGACGATAACGGCATCTGGCATTATGCCGGGGGCGGTGCAGCTGAGTTATATTATTACCGCTATGAAATTACCGCCTATCATCCGCTCTCCAACCAGATTGAGACTATGGTGGTGACCGATCCTTATTCTCTGAGCCTGTCCACCAACAGCCTTTATTCCCAGGTGGTTAACCTCAGTGGTGAGTACAGTCAACCGCAGGGCTGGAATGAACATCAGGTGCCGGCTATCGCGGCGCCGGAAGACATCATGATTTACGAAGCCCATGTCAGGGATTTCAGCGCCTTTGAGCAAAACTTATCGGATGAAACTGCTAAGGGTAAATATGCTGCCTTTAGCGAAAGCGACTCGGACGGTATTAAACATTTGAAAGCCCTGCAGGCGGCCGGTATGAACCATTTTCATTTGCTGCCGATATTCGATATTGCGACGGTAAATGAAGACGCCGATAGCGTTGTAGATCTGGACAGCAGTATCAGTCATTTATGCAGCATCAACTCGGGTGCGCAAATTTGCAGCTCAGATATCAACCAAGCGCAAAGCGTGGCGCAAGTGTTGGCCGCTTATTCCCCCGAAGGGGAGGAAGCACAGGCTTTAGTCAATGAATTACGTACCCTGGACAGCTTTAACTGGGGTTATGATCCCTTCCACTATACCGTACCCGAAGGCAGCTATGCGAAAAATCCCCAGGGGGTGTCCCGCATCAAAGAGTTCCGTCAGATGGTGATGGCCTTGCATGATCTCGGCTACCGGGTGGTGATGGATGTGGTGTATAACCACACCAATGCCTCGGGTTTAAACGATCGCTCGGTGCTGGATAAGGTCGTACCCGGCTATTACCACCGTCTGGATCCGTTAACCGGCAATGTCCAGATGTCCACCTGTTGTGATAATACTGCCACCGAGCATAAAATGATGGCGAAATTAATGACCGACTCTTTGGTAGTCTGGGCCCGGGATTACCGCATCGACGGCTTTCGCTTTGATTTGATGGGACACCAGCCCAAAGCTGCCATGCTGGCGGCCCGCGAAGCCGTGTGGGCGGTGGACAGCGACAACTACTTTTACGGCGAGGGCTGGAACTTTGGTGAAGTTGCCAATGACGCCCTGTTTGAACAGGCGGGGCAGGTTAATATGGCCGGTACTTCAATCGGCACCTTCTCCGATCGCCTGCGTGATGCGGTGCGTGGCGGCGGGCCGTTTGAAGGAGGGGAGCAGCTGCGCAGCAACCAGGGCTTAGGGAATGGCTTAGGGGTAAATATTAATGAACTTGCCAGTGACTATCAGGCCGAGCATGAATTATCCATGGATCAGGCCAGGGTTTCGCTGGCGGGCAACCTGGTGGATTTTGTCCTGCTCGATAGCAGCGGTAATACCGTCACCGGCGAACAGGTACCTTATCACGACCAGGCCACGGCTTATGCCTTAGATCCGGCGGATATGATCAACTATGTCTCCAAACATGATAACCAGACCCTGTGGGACAATAACCAGTACCGTATTCCTTATGGCACCAGCACGGCAGATCGGGTGCGTTTACAGCTATTGTCTTTGGCTTATCCGGTTTATGCCCAGGGGATCCCTTTTTTCCAAATGGGATCTGAGCTGTTACGTTCCAAGTCCATGGCCCGCGACAGTTTTGATTTCGGCGACTGGTTTAACAAGGTCGATTTTTCCAAACAAGGCAATAACTATCATGTCGGTCTGCCGCCGGCGGAAAAAGATCAGGACAATTGGCCCTTGATATCGCAGGTAGTGGCCAGTAATAACGGTTTGGATATTCCCTCGCCGCAAGACATCAGCACCAGCAGTGCTGTCTTTATGGATATGGTGAAAATCCGCAGCAGCAGTGAATTGTTTCGCCTGCGCACTGCCGCGGATATTATGCAAAGGGTCGATTTTCGTAATGTCGGACCGGACCAGGTATCGGGGCTGATAGTGATGTCCATCGACGACGGGACTAATGTTACAGATCTTGATGCCAACTATGATGCCGTGGTGGTGATCTTTAACCATGACGACCAAAGCCAGAGTTTCCATTTAGCCGGCAGTCAGGGATTTAGCCTGCATGATGTCCAGCAGCATGGGGCGGATCAGCAGGTTAAACAGGCAACATTTGCTAACGGTACCTTTACTATTCCGCCGTTATCGGTGGCGGTTTTTGTTCAGCCACAGGGGGCGAGCCAGGGAGCCGGTTTAGCGGTGAATACCGATAATAAGGATTACAGCAATATCAAACCTTTTGGCAGCAGCCGGGTTTATTTGCGCGGAGACATGAATGGCTGGGGATTGGAGCATGAGCTGACTTTTGACGGCAATGGCGACTACCGGGTAGCAGTTAACCTGGAAGCGGGCTCCTATCAGTTTAAGATTGCCGATGCTGCCTGGAATGCCATCAATTATGGTATCAGCGCAGATCTGGCGAATGTACCGCTGGAGCAGAGTAGGATATTACAAGCGGGGGAGGGAAATATTGAGCTGACGGTTGAGCGTGCCGGCAGTTATCAGTTTACCTTTAATGCTTTGGATAAAGCGGCGGTGAATTTACAAATCAAAGAGGTAGATCCTGCCGCACCTTACGGTGAAACGGCCCTGTATTTACGCGGCAGCATGAATGAATGGAGTACGGTAAATGCTTTTCGTTACCTGGGGGATTATCAATACCAGCTGGCGCTTAGCCTGGAAACCGGCAGTTACCGTTTTAAAATTGCCGATATCAACTGGTCGGCAGCAACCAATTTTGGCGGTGATGGTGTCAGTTTAATCCCGGGAGCAAGTTCGCAATCAGCCTTGCTTGCCGGGGGAGAGGATATTCTCCTGGAAATCAGTGAAACCGGGGATTACCTGTTTTCGTTAAATGCCTTTGAACAACAGGCACCGGTATTGACGTTAACCGGATTTAGCCCGGCTTATAGTGCTACCGAGTTCTATTTGCGTGGTACCATGAATAACTGGGACAGTGCTCAGGTATTTGATTATCTCGGAGGAGGCCGGTATTTTACTTCGCTTGAGCTGGCAGAGCAGGCCTATCAGTTTAAAGTGGCGGATGAAAACTGGCAGGCGGTGAACTTTGGCGCCGACGATGGCGAGGTTATTTTGAACCAGGGCAAACCCCTGACGGCCAACCAGGGAGACTTATCCCTTACTATTGCAACCGACGGCCGTTATGATTTCTTATTTGACGTGCTGGACCCGCAAAGCCCACTATTAACCATCAGCAAAAGTCCAAGCACTAACTGCCTGCTGCCGGACAGTACCGAGGCAGGACCTTTGGCTGATACCGGGCTTTTTGTCCGCGGGGATTTATCCCAGTGGCAGCCGTTGGCGGATTATCAGCTCAGTTATAAGGGGGATAACCGCTATCAGGTGAAAATAAATGCCCCGGGAGAGATAAATTTTAAACTGGCGGATAACTCCAATGACTGGTTGCTGCAATATTTCGTCGGCGAGCCGGGTCAGCTGGTACACGATCTCCAGGCTGGTGTGGTTTATCCGCTTTACCGGGGAGACGGCGGCACAGACAACAACTCCGCGACTTTGGGGGTTGCCGATTACCGTTTTACGGTGACTTTAGATTCCCCTCCGGTGAGCGAAGGGTTGGCGGGGAGCCTGACTATTGAGCAATGTGATGATTAATCAGGGTAATTATTGAGCACTTAAGGGAAGCCCAAACGGCTTCCCTTTTTTATACAGGGAAGTCTTGCAGCTTATATGCTCAGGGCATAAGCTAAGTACTTATATCCTCTCAGCAATTCAGCGAACTCAGGACGAATAAGAGCGGGTTATATACAGGGAAGTCTTGCAGCTTATATGCTCAGGGCATAAGCTAAGCGCTTATATCCTCTCAGCAATCCAGCGAACTCAGGACGAATAGGAGCAGGGTATATACAGGGAAGTCTTGCAGCTTGTATGCTCAGGGCATAAGCTAAGTACTTATATCCTCTCAGCAATCCAGCGAACTCAGGACGAATAGGAGCAGGGTGTATACAGGGAAGTTTTGCAGCTTATATGCTCAGGGCATAAGTTAAGTACTTATATCCTCTCAGCAATCCAGCGAACTCAGGACGAATAGGAGCAGGGTATATACAGGGAAGTCTTGCTCAGGGCATAAGCTAAGTACTTATATCCTGTCAGTAATTCTGCGAACTCAGGACGAGTATGAAGGGTGTTATATTTAAGAGCTTTGCTCTTAAATGGATGAAGAATAACTTCGTTATTTCTTGTCCTGCTTTATAATACTAATGAGATTGAATTATCTGTTTGATTAAAATGGTCGCAATGAACTCCGTTGATTTGGCGACTTGTGCCTGAATTAA